>JAKAJS010000166.1 GCA_021813685.1 Deltaproteobacteria bacterium
TGAACCGGCGCGCAGAGAAGAGATCGTGCAGGTCAATGACGAGTTATCCGCAGATGCCCTACGGACCATTGGGGTCGCCTTCCGGCATCTCCCTGTGAGCATGCTCGAACAGGGTACGATCGATGAGCGTGTCGAGCAGGATTTGGTTTTCATGGGATTGATAGGAATGATCGATCCTCCAAGAGAGGAAGCCAGGATCTCGGTCGAGCTGGCGAAAAGGGCGGGGATCCGGCCGATAATGATTACGGGTGATCACCCCGGGACCGCCGCTGTCATAGCTCGAGAGCTTGGAATAGCTGGAGACGGGCCGGCCGTGACCGGTGCCGAGATTGAACGAATGTCGGAGGAAATGCTGGACCGGGTGGTTACGGAAGCCTCGGTGTATGCGCGCGTAAACCCGGAACATAAGCTGCGAATCGTAAAGGCGCTGCAACGCGGGGGTTTGACGGTGGCCATGACAGGCGACGGCGTAAATGACGCCCCGGCCCTGAAAACCGCAGACATTGGCGTTGCGATGGGCTTAACGGGGACGGATGTCTCCAGGCAGGCCGCCGACATGGTGCTGGCCGACGACAACTTCGCTTCCATTGTGGCGGCCGTGGAAGAGGGACGCGCGATATTTTCCAACATTCGCAAGTTCTTACGCTACCTGCTTTCCTCCAATATCGGAGAAGTGTTGACAATGTTTTTCGGGGTACTGCTGGCCGAGGTTATCGGGCTGAGCGCCAAAGGCGCGAGCGGATTGGTCCTGCCGCTTTCGGCGGCGCAGGTGCTGTGGATAAACCTGGTGACTGACGGTGCGCCGGCTCTGGCGCTGGGCGTTGACCCGAGGGAACATCGTATTATGAACGACCCGCCGCGTCCGCGGCAGGAAGCGATTATAACCCGCCGGATGTGGACGGGCATCGTATTCTGCGGTGCGGTGATGGCTGTGGGTACGCTGCTCGTATTGGATGCGTCACTGCCCGGCGGCTTGCTCGAGGGCTCGGGCAGCATGAGTTACGGCCAGACCATGACGTTTACGACCCTGGTGATGTTTCAGCTGTTCAACGCCTTGAACGCCCGGTCGGACGTGAGGAGCGCCTTCATCAGACTTTTCGGCAATTTCTGGCTGTGGGGAGCAATTTTTTTGTCGCTGGCCCTGCAAGCGGCGGTGATTTACATGCCGTCTTTGCAAAAAGCCTTTTCGACCGTGAGCTTGAGCCTCGGGGACTGGCTGCTTTGCATCGGGGTATCGAGTTCCGTGCTGTGGCTGCACGAACTGTATAAACTGGTGGCGAGAACAGCCCGTGGGAAACACACATGAGCACTCTTGGCTGGATCATTTTGGGGGGCTTGCTGATGAGCGCAATCGCGCTCGTAGGGGGTATTACAACAGTATTGAGGCCCTCCACGCTTGAGCGTGTGCGCATGAACAGACGTGAACTTTCCAGAAGAGGAGGTTTCAAAAATGTACCGGTCTATACTCGTTCCAATAGACGGCTCCCTGACGAGCCTTGATGCCTTGAAGCAGGCATTTCGAATCGAGAAGGCCTCGATCACCGTTGTTTGCGCCGTTCCTTACAGCGGAATCGACATGAGCTTGTTTGACCTGCAGACGCTCGAAGCAAATATCCAGGAGAAGTTGAAACAATTCTGCGACACGGCTCTTGATGCCGCGGCGGAAATAGCGAGGGGCAACTCCGCCTCTATCGAGACGATCTGCGAAGTTGGTCAACCGCATGAAATTATTGTAAAGACGGCAGAGGAAAGGGGTTGCGATCTCATTGTCATGGGAAGGAGGGGGCTGGGAAGGATAGAACGAGCCCTCACGGGAAGCGTTACGGCTCGAGTAATCGGGTTCAGCCCAATCGATGTTCTGGTGGTTCCCCGGGATTCCTCCCTTGGGTGGGAGCGGATAGTCTTGGCGACAGACGGATCCGAGTTCAGCAAAAATGCGACAAGAAGAGCAATGGAACTGGTCAAGGCATCCGGAGGGGAGTTAAAAGTCGTTTCCGCTACCGACATGGCCTCCGAGTTCCAACCTCTATCGGCTGAATTGACTGAGAAACTGTGTGAATGGCCAAGATACTGCGTATCCGACGTGCGGGAACAGGCTGTGACAATTGGTGTGCATCCTGAGTGCATAGTTCGCCAGGCAGAGGCATACAAAGCGATCTTGAGCGTGGCGGAGGAATGCGGTGCAAATCTCATAGTGATGGGATCTCATGGAAGGACGGGCCTGAAGAGGCTGCTGATGGGCAGCGTGGCCGAGAAAGTGATCGGCTATGCATCCTGCCCGGTCCTTATTATCAAACGGTGAACGGGACCAGACAGGCAAGATCAAGGACTGCTTTGGCGGACAACCTGCCGCGCTCTCTATTCCGGAGCTTCCTCCCGGATTGAGAGCGCGGCGAGATGGATTTATTCTTAGCTCCAACTGATCGGCGCCGCTGACTTTTATTTCCGTAAATCCGATTTCTTTTCCAAGCAACAAGCTGCACCGGGAATAATATCAGGACCCACTGTACAAAGCGCTTTTCGAACTTGGCAAAGTCATCAAAAAATGGGTTCATCGGTTGATGCAATTGGGGGGGCGCTTTCCGGCCAGACCCGCAAGGAGATTCTCACACGCCATCTCGGCCATGCGGGTGCGGGTTTCGATCGTGGCGCTTCCCATGTGGGGGAGCAAAACGACGTTGTCGAGGTCTGCCAGACCCGGGCAGAGTTGCGGCTCGTTTTCAAAGACGTCGAGGCCGGCGGCGCCGATGGAGCCGGAGCGAAGCGCCTCGACCAGCGCTTTTTCGTCAACCACAGGCCCCCTTGCCGTGTTTATGAGCACGGCCGAGGGTTTCATCTTCGAAAGCTCGCGCGCGCCGATCAGGTGTCGGGTTTGCGGTCCGAGAGGCACGTGGAGGGAGACGAAATCCGACTCGGACAATAGATCGTCAAAGGACGCAAAGGAAACGTTCAACTCCCGTTCCGCCTCGGGCGCCAGGCGTGAGCGGCCCCCGTAGAGCACCCGCATCTCGAAGCCGGCGGCCCTTTTTGCCACCGCACGACCGATCCTTCCCATACCGACGATCCCCAGCGTCTTGCCCGAAACCTCGGTTCCCAAAAATTTAAGAGGCGCCCAGAACGTAAATCCTCCCGCCCGCACCATCCGGTCGCCTTCGACCACCCTGCGGGCGGAGGCGAGGATAAGGGCGAAGGTAAGATCGGCCGTGGCCCGGGTCAGAACCCCGGGGGTATTGGTAACCCAAATGGCCCGTACGTCCGCCTCCTCGAGATCGATGTGATCGAAACCGACCCCGTTGTTGGCGATTATTTTCAGACGCGGCGCACGATCGAGAAGCTCCCGGTCTATCCGGTCGGTTATGGTGCAAAGCAGGCCATCGACCTCCGCGACGGATTCGAGCAGCGTTTGGCGCTTCATCGGGAGATCCTCTCCGTGGATTTGGACCTGGTGGCAACGGGTGATCCGGCCCAGCACCTCTTCGGGAAGCCGGGCGGTTACGAGCACTTTCATCGTGAGCCTTTCTTCGAACGTTTAATCCTGTCGTTTTGGCGCTGCCCCATCGTGTCCTTTGGCCCCGATTTTCGCCAGGAGTTTGTGCTTTATCTGCTCGTCAAAAACACGCCATTTGTGCTCCCGGTATTCTTCCTCCTTGCCTCCGGCCAAAAATCCGATGGGGAGCCTGAAGCCTCCGGCCGAAGACTTCCCGCCGCCGAAATAATTTCCGGCGCAATCTTTGCCCAAAATTTCCTTCAAGAATTCATCGGGATCGAGGGTGATTTTCGTTGTGCGAAGAGAGCCCACGATGCATTCCTCGACTTCGGGGCCCGACACCAGACCGTAGACGACCGCGGTATGGATGTTTTCCTCGGTCACCAGAAAATCGGCGGTTTGCGGTATAGCGTCCCTGTCCTCGGCGCGCAGATACCCCACGCCCGCAATCGACAACCCCTCGACGGTCACCTTGTCTTCCAGCGCCCTGTGGATGATTTCCATGGTCCGCTTGGGCCTGGACTGATTCAAAATCTGGTCCAGAAGGTCGGGGTCCCGGTACTGGCTCAGATAGGCGGCGGCGTGAAAATCCTCGACCCCTGCCCGTATCAGCCCCCCGGTGTCGGTAAAGATGCCGTGCGTGAGGGCGGTTGCGGCCATGACGTGTTCCTTGTGGGACTTGTCCAACTGGATCAGCCCCTGTTCGAGATAGCAAGCGTAGATGCTGGCGGTCGCCCCGAAAGAGCGGCGGATGTCCTGGAAAGCGGGTTCGATCCGGTGCTGCAGTTCGTGATGGTCCACAACGGCCAGAGCGGGAACCTCCGCCTCTTCCAGGCGCCGTACGATCTCCTCGGCCGTCGTTGCCTGGTTGTCCACGTAAATCGCCCCGGCGTACTTTCGCAGGTTCACGGAACTGTCGAAACGAATCAGTTCGATCCCGAGCAGCTTCACCAGGGCGATATTTTGATGATGGCTGATCTTGCCGCTGTAGACGATATCGCACTCGATATCGAAGGCAGCGCTTATGAGCTTGTGCACGAAAGCCGAGGAAATGGCGTCGGGATCGGGAAAATCCTGAAGCACGACAATATGAGATTCCCCGCGGTGTGCTTCCAATAGGTCCTTCATTTTTTGTATCGAGTCTGAGTTCATCATTTACCACCCGGTTATTTCACGCCCGGCTATTTTACACATCTTTTCCGATTTTAAAGCTAATAATAAATATTTGTAAAAAAAAGCTCCGGCGTCAAAACACAACAAAAGGATCTCAGTTTTCTCGTTCCAATCACTCATTGCGATATTGGACCTATCGGATATACTTTAATATTCGACCTTTCGGAACTTACCCGTTTTCAAGAATATGGCGGGAAAAGAGTTGAGCGACTAAAAGGATGGGATGACGTGAGATTATGAGGGAAAAATTACCGCAAATCCCGACAACTGTTCGGCAATGGAGCATCTCTGAGCGGATGCCCCCCGAAGACCATGGAATTTTCAAGATTACCACAAAAACCGTCCTCTCTCCGCGGACCGGTGCCGCGATGCGGGTGAAGTCGATCTCCATGAGGGACTGGGTCGTGGTCCTGCCTCTAACCGAAGAGGGCGAGGTGGTAATGGTCCAACAGTACCGCCATGGGGTGGAGGGGGTTTTCCTGGAACTTCCCGGAGGCCTGATCGACCCCGGAGACGGTTCCCCGGCTGTGGCCGCCGGGCGGGAACTCAGGGAGGAAACCGGCTTCGAAGCGATGGAACTGGTTTCCCTGGGGTCCTGTTTTCCTGTGCCCGCGCTTATGGAAAACCGCTGCTTTTTCGTTTTGGCGCGCAGTGTGCGCCCTGTGTGCGCGCCACAGCCAGACCCGGGAGAAGACATCGAGGTCGTGCGTTTGGCCCTGGCGGAGGTTCCGCACCTGATTCAAACCGGCCAAATTTCGAGCGGCATGATTCAACTCGCCTTTTCCATGTATTTCCTGCAGCGCGGAACGGACCCCCGCAGGGGAATAGTATGACGGAAAAAGGCTCGAACAAAGCAGTCGATCGTCCCGTCCGACAGGGTGGATTCGCAATAAAGAAACGGGTTCGCTCGCTTCTTGGGTCTTGCGACTTTGAAGAGGCGCTCGCAAGGAGCGATCTACCCCCGGAAAAAATCATCAATTCCCTTCTGGGCTCGTTGCTCGAAACCGACGAGTCGGTCAGGTGGAGGGCGGTGCGGGCCATTGGAATCACCGTATCGGCGCTCGCTCGAAAAGACTTCGAACAGGCGCGGGAAATCATGCGGCGCCTCATCTGGAGCTTGAACGACGAATCGGGGGGAATCGGCTGGGGGGCGCCTGAGGCCATGGGGGAAATCATGGCCGAAAACGAAAAGCTCGCCCGGGAATATCATCGAATACTTATCTCCTACATAGACGAAGACGGCAATCCGCTGGAAAATGATTTGCTCGAGCGCGGGGTCCTGTGGGGAATCGAAAGAGTTGCTCAAAAATGGCCCGGGCTCCTGCACGACTGGATCGACCCGATACTTTTGCAGTTGCAATCCCCCGACCCGGTAAAAAGGGTGTTATCCCTTCAAACGTTTCTGCACCTTTCCCGCTCCCCGGGATGCCCGCCCCTGCCGGACCGGCTGCTCGCCCTTCTGTCCCCTCTTCTGGAGGACCCCTCCGAGATGCGATCCTACCGGGACGGCTCATTCGTGCAACTCAGGATCGACAGGCTGGCCAGGGAGCTTCTGGCCAATCTTGAAAAGGGAAAGAGCGTCTGAAGGTTCAGGTCCCGTTGTTCCCCCCAAGGCAAACCCTCCCCTGCCATTTTGAATGGCAATCTCTCATTACTATTGGCGAAGGAGAGTTTTTCGCATATTTTTGTCAACGTTGCCCGTCGTCTTACCGATTCTTCAGGTGATGACGGGTAACTCTCTCCCGAAATTGGCCAATCTTTTCCCGGAGTTTTTGGTTATGCGCATCCCGCGACCCGATCCCATACGAATACTTCTCGTCGAAGATGATGAGGACGACTATACGATCATCTGCGATCGACTCTCGGACCTTTTCGCTCAAGGAAGCTCGCTCGCCTGGGTTCGAGACTATGAGGAGGCCCTGGAAGCGCTGTCGAGCGGTCTATTCGATGTGTGCCTGCTCGACTATCAACTGGGAGAGCGAAGCGGAATTGAGCTTCTCGAAGAAGCCACCCGTCACGGCTCTACGACCCCGATACTGTTTCTGACCGGCACGGGGAACTACGAAATCGATTTTACCGCCATGAAGATGGGCGCAGCCGATTACCTGACCAAAGAGCAGCTCAGCGCGACGCTTCTGGAAAGAGCGATGCGCTATGCGATCGAGATCCGGCGCAAAAATGAAGAGCTTCTCCAGTCCAGGCTTTCCGCGGAGCGCAGAGAAGCCGACCTGGCTCTGCAGGAGAGTGAGGTTCGCTATAAACTGATAATGGAGGCCACAAACGACGGGATCTGGGACTGGGACATAAAGACCGGCGAGGTGCTCCGAAATCCTGTCTACTTTGCGATGCTGGGCTACGAGGAAAAGGAGTTCGCCAGCGTCGAAAAGTGGCCCGGCCTGATCCACCCCGACGATATCAATGCGGTCTCTCGCGTTTTACACGATTACCTTGCGGGAAAGATAAATACCTATGACATCGAGTACCGCATGGTGCACAAGTCGGGGAATGCCGTATGGGTGCATTCGCGGGGCAAGACGGTGGCCTTCGACGAAGAGGGAAACCCGACAAGGATGGTCGGAACGATCGCCGATATCACGGAGCGCAAGCGGGTCGAGCAGGAGTTGCGCGAGAGCGAGCAGCGCTATCGGGAGCTTTTCGAGGCCGGATCGGATGCGATACTGTTTATCGAAGCCGCTACGGAGCGGGTCCTGGAAGCAAACAACACAGCTGCGACAATGTTTGGCTACAGCCGGGAGGAGCTGCTCGCAAAGAAAAACTGGGAACTTTCGGAGGAGCCCGAAGAAACCCGCAGGAAAACCCGGGGCGCGAGTCTGGTTCCGGGGCAGGTGATAACCGTTCCCCTGCGGTATCTGCGGAGAAAAGACGGGACGGTTTTTCCGACAGAAATCACCGGGCGCTCTTTTTTCTGGCGGGAACGCCCGGTTTTTATCGCCTCTATCCGTGACATCACCGAGCGCAGGAGCGCCGAGCGAGAGCGGGAAAATCTGCAGGCGCAGCTAAACCAGGCGCAGAAGCTCGAGTCGGTGGGAAGGCTTGCGGGAGGTGTGGCGCACGATTTCAACAACATGCTGGGGGTGATCCTGGGACATGTGGAAATGGCTCTGGACCAGATGGAGGATGTGGACACGCTCCGGATGAGTTTAACGGAAATCAGGAAGGCGACCATGCGCTCGGCCGAACTGACCAGACAATTGCTGGCTTTTGCCCGCAAGCAGACCATCTCCCCGCAGATCCTCGATTTGAACGAAACGGTTGAGGGAATGCTTAAAATGCTTCGCAGGCTGATCGGAGAGAACATCGATCTGGTCTGGCTTCCCGCCAAAAATATCTGGCCGGTCGTGGTCGATCCCGGCCAAATCGATCAGGTCCTGGCCAATTTGTGCGTCAATGCCCGCGATGCGATTTCGGGGACAGGCAAAGTGAGCATCGAAACGGGGACCACCTGCTTCGACGCAGAGTACTGCTCCCGAACCCCCGGGGTTGTGCCGGGCGAGTTCGTCTTTCTTGCCGTAAGCGACTCCGGCTGCGGTATGGACGCGGAAATTTTGGGCAAGATCTTCGAGCCCTTTTTCACCACCAAGGCCGTGGGGGAAGGCACCGGCCTGGGGCTGGCGACCGTTTACGGCATTGTGAAGCAGAACAGCGGCTTTATCAATGTCTACAGCGAGCCGGGTCGAGGAACGACCTTCAAAATCCATCTGCCCCGCGCAGAGGAACAAGCGGCGCAAAAGCCTCCCCCGCTTCCGCCCAGAGACCTTCAGGGAACGGAGACCGTGCTCCTGGTCGAAGACGAAGGGCCGATGCTGGCGCTGGGCAGGACCATATTGGAGCGGCACGGCTATACGGTGCTTGCCGCAGCGAGTCCTGCGAAAGCTTTGGAACTGGTCCAAAACCACACCAGCCCGATCCATTTGCTCATTACCGATGTGGTAATGCCCGAAATGAACGGGAAAGCTCTCAGAGACAAACTGGCCGGGCTTGCGCCCGAGCTCAAAACGATTTTCATGTCCGGCTACACCGCAGACATCATTGCCCATCACGGCATACTCGAGGAGGGAATCGCCTTTTTGCAAAAACCGTTTTCCGTAAAGACCCTGCTCGAAAAGGTCCGGGACATGTTCCTCCCCTGAGTGGAAAAGGAGCGGGAAGAAAACCCTCCCGTCCCTTTTCGTGGTTAAAAACAGCTCGAAAAGGTCTGGATCGCTTACCGCTCAAAGATTTCGCCAAACGGCCCGCACCGTGGTCCCCTCGTGCGGGGTCGAGCGTATCGAGAATTTGCCTCCGTAGAGTTCGGCCCTTTCTTTCATTCCCAGGAGCCCCAGGCTTTTTGCGGTGCGCGACCCCAGGATGGAATCCAGGTCCATCCCGACCCCGTCATCGCTTATCTCGAGCGCAATGAGACCATCCTCCAGGGCGAGACGAACATCGATCCACTCGGGGCGTGCATGTTTAAGAGCGTTGTTTAAAGCCTCCTGGGCGATCCTGAAAATTGCGATCTTAAACTCTTCGGGAATATCGTTCTCTCCGATCCTCGCTTCGAGTTCGATATGCTGAGCGGGATAGAGCCTTAAGAGCTCGCGCCGATACCAGTCCAGGGTGGCCAGGATGCCGTGTTCGGCAAGAATGATGGGTCTTAGACCCATATAGATCGCTCTCGTTTCATCCAGGGAGCGCTGCAGAACGGGAACGAATTCGCGCAGCAGTTGGAGCGATTCGAGATTCTTTCCCGTTTCCAGACTCGCGATGACATGCTCGATCCGAAACTTCAGGGCGGCTATGGTCTGCCCGACGGAGTCGTGCAACTCCATCGAAAGCCTTTGCCTCTCGCTTTCCTGGGCTTCAATCAGCAGGGAAGGAACCATGCGCAGTTTCTCATTGGCCGATTCCAGATCGGCGGTTCGCTCCCTCACCCGCTGTTCGAGTTCATCGCGCGACCTGCGGAGTTCGTTTTCCATCCGCTTGTGCCCGGTTATATCCCAAACCAGGCCGTCGAAGCGTACCGGCCGACCCTGGCCGTCACGGGCAAGTTTTCCCCGCACTGCTGCGTCTATTACCTTCCCGTCCGGATGGACGGCCCTGTGTTCGGCCTCAAAGGGCACATCCTGCCGGAGAGCTCTCGTAAGAGCCTTGCGCACCATCTTGCGGTCGTCCGGATGGATAACCCTGAAGACCTCCTCCTCAGTGCCTCCGAAGGTCGCCGGGTCAAGCCCCAAAAGATGACACGCCTGTTCGTCGAAGTACAGCGACTGTGCGGGGAGGTCCCAGTGCCACGCGCCCATTTCTGCGGAACGCAACGCCAGATCCAGCCGTGCCCGGCTCTCCCGCAGCGCATCTTCCGCCTCTTTGCGCTCGGTCACGTCAACCACCACACCCACGGACCGCACCGCCGAGCCGGCGGCGTCGAACTGATTGACACACTTCGCATGCACATGGCGGATTTCCCCCGTATGCCTGCGGACTATGCGCAGCTCGGACTCAAAGGAGGGTTGTTTTTCCACAAGGGAGGCGGAGTAGGCCTTCTCCACGCTTTGGCGGTCATCGGGATGCACGGCCTCCAGGAAGGCTTCGTAGTTTACCTCGAGTTCCCCCGGTTCGAGCCCGAAGATTCTGTAGAGTTCCTCCGACCAGGTCAGCCGATTGGTCCTCACATTAAAGCTCCAACTGCCACAGTGGCTTATCTTCTGCGATTCGGTCAGAAATGACCGGCTCTCCTGCAGCCTTTGTTCCGTTCGTTTGCGCTCCGCGATTTCGCCTCCCAAACTTTGTACCGTCTCGATCAGCCAGGAAACCAGGAGGCTCCCGGCGAAAAAAAGCAGAAAATCAATGAGTTCGGTTGCACGTGCAACGGCGAAGCTACCGAGAGGCGCGGTCCAGAAAAAATCGATGAGGAGAATGGAAAAGGTCGCTGCCAGCACCCCCTGGGCAAATCCCCCATAAAGGGCGGCAATTCCTACGGCAGGGTAGAATGTCACAAAATCGGCGCGAAAACCGGGAATCCCGGACAACTGCCAGCGAACAGCCGCCGCAAGGACGACTGCGACGATGCTTACCGTGCATCTAAGCCATACCGGGCGGTTCGCTCTTCCCCATACCATGTGATTCCCCTGCTGGAAATGGCAAGGCTACAGAGTGTCCAGTCGAAAGCCCCGTCAGTCACGGAGTGAACCGGATTTTATGTCTAATCCATTATAACACCTGGAGCGGCAAGGGAACAAATTTCTCGAAAGAGCCGAAGATCGGAAGGCGGTAACTCATCGCGTCCTTGTGCTTCCGGGTAAATGGTAGTGAATAGGTATCACTAAATTGTCACTCTTTTATCATTGTTTTCCAATTTGAAGAAAATGTCGAAATACATACTGAACGATAGCCGTGCAAATTCCTCTGAAGGAGAACCCATGAAGCGCACCGTAGCTCAAAAAATAGCCATGCTGATTTCCATTCCAATAGCCGTCTTTGTAATCTTCGCCTCATTTACGATTGCAAACGAGTGGCGGGTATTGAAGGTTACCGAAGACATGGCGCGCAATGTGGGGCTCATAAGCTCGGCCTCGGCCCTGGTTTCGACCCTGCAGAAGGAGCGTGGATTTTCGAGTCTTTTCCTCATGGGAGTCCTCGACAGGACCGAGGTTGCCGCCCTGCGGCGCAAAACCGACTCTTCGGAGGCGGCCTTTCGCAAAAGCCTCGCGCAGGCGAAAATACCGGCACAATTCGGCGCGGCGGCCCGACGGGCTTTGTCCGGACTCGCCGGGCTGCGTAGCCGGGTGGATGGGAAAATCTCCCCGGCAAAGAGCACCAAACTCTATACCGACATCATAGAGACTGTTCTGGCTACGGAATCGGCCGCCGTAAACGCCAAAACCACAGGCGGGATAGGCAAAAAGCTCGCGGACATAACCCTTTTTGAAAACGCGGGAGAAAATGCCGGCAGGCTGAGAAACATGCTGAGCGGCCTGCTCGCGGCCAACCGGCCTCTATCTACCACCGAGGTGGTCGCACTCATGGATCTTAATTCGCGCATCTTCTCGGGCCTGGAATCTCCCGCCCTGAGCATTCCGGAGAAAATGGCCCGAAAGATCCGCTCTTTTGCCAAAGATCCGGTGTGGGTAAAAGTTTCTGACACAGTACACCTCGTGTTGGCCAAGGCCGCCACAGGCAACTACGGGATCGATCCCAAAGAGTTTTTTCAGGATTCCACCCGACAGATTGCAACTATCCAGGCACTCAAGCAGGAGGAACTCGCGATCGTAGACAAGGTGATCGGCCGACTGCAATCCAAGGCAAGCAGCGATATTTGGCACACGATAACGCTTGTTTTTCTCCTCGCAATCGGCATGGCGGGGGTATCCATGGTGATCGGACAAAGTATCAGCCGTCCGGTGACCGGCGTCGCAAAAAAGCTCTCGGATTCTTCGGAAAAAGTATCTGCGGCGGCCCTGGAGCTTTCGACCTCGAGCCATCGGCTCTCCGAGGGCGCCTCCCAGCAGGCGGCCGCCCTCGAAGAGACCTCCTCCTCTCTTGAGCAGATGTCTTCGATGACCCGGCGCAACGCCGAGAATGCCGACGCGGCCAATCAGTTGATGAGAAAAACCAGGGAGACCGTAGCGCTCTCAGGTCGATCCATTAACGAACTTGCCGGCTCGATGCAGGATATCTCCACGGCGAGCGAGGAGACCTCCAAGATCATCAAGACGATAGATGAAATTGCCTTTCAGACCAATCTGCTGGCTCTTAACGCGGCAGTAGAGGCGGCGCGGGCAGGCGAAGCCGGCGCGGGATTTGCCGTGGTGGCCGATGAGGTGAGAAACCTCGCGATGCGGGCTGCGGAGGCGGCCAAAACCACCTCGCACCTGATTGAAGGCACCGTCCAGAAAATCGGCAGGGGCACAGACCTGGCCCAAAAATCGGGAAAGGAATTTCACGAGGTGGTCGAAGCCGTGGGAAAGGCGAGCGAGCTGATCGGTGAAATCTCGGCGGCATCCCTCGAGCAGGCCCAGGGAATAGAGCAGGTAAACAAGGCGGTTGGCGAAGTGGATAAGGTTATCCAGCAAAACGCCGCGGGGGCCGAGGAGGCAGCCTCGGTATCGTCGGAAATGCACGCCCAGTCCGATGAGGTCAAAAGAATCGCAAAAGACCTGTGGTCCATGGTGAACCGGTCGCGCCACGCCATGTAGGAAAGGCGCGGGGGCCGTCGCCCCCGCGCCTTTTCTTTTCTCGTCACACTGTTTTACTGTTTGCTTTGCTCCTCGTTTTTCCTCAACTCGAAGCGTTTTACCTTGCCGGTGGCGGTCTTCGGCAGTTCGTCGATGAACTCGATCCAGCGAGGGTATTTATAGTGGGCGAGGGTCTTTTTCACGTACTCTTTGAGTTCCTTTTCGAGTTCGGGGGAGGGGGAGAAGCCGGTTTTCAACACGACGAAGGCCTTGGGCTTAATGAGGTTTTCCGCATCGGGGTGCCCGACCACGGCGCATTCGAGAACCGCCGAGTGCTTGATGAGGCACGCTTCGACCTCGATCGGCGATACCCAGATGCCTCCGACCTTCAACATGTCGTTGGCGCGGCCGACGTTGTAGTAATAACCCTCCTGGTCCCGGTAGTACTTGTCGTCGGTATTGAGCCACGGGCCAAGCATCGTTCGTTTGGTCTTTTCGTGCTTGTTCCAGTAGCCGGCGGCAACCGAGTCCCCCTTTATCAAAAGAGTCCCGATCTCGCCATCGGGGACATCCTGCAGATTTTCATCGACGATGCGCGCTTCGTAGCCCGGAACGATCTTGCCCGAGCTTCCCGGCCTGATATCGTCCAGAGAATTGGAGATAAACGTCTGGCAGGCCTCGGTGGAACCGATCCCGTCGAGTATCTGAACACCGTGTCGTTCCACCCAGCGCCTTAGAATGTCTGCGGGAAGCGGTTCGCCCGCCGATACGCACACCCTTACCCCCGAAAGATCCCCCTCCTCCTGGAGCATGGTGCCGTAAAGCGTCGGCACGCAAAAGAAAACGGTCGGCTTATGGCGGCGGATGGTTTCGTAGACCGCGGCGGGAAGCGGACGCTCGGGCAGGTACACCGCCGTCGCCCCGACACTGAACGGATAATAGAGATTATTGCCCAGTCCGTAGGCAAAAAAGAGCTTGGCCGCCGAAAAGCATACGTCGTCTTCCCGAATCCCGAGCACCTGTTTGCCGCAGGTCTGCGCACAATAAACCATGTCGTGCTGCAGGTGAATCGTTCCTTTGGGCTGCCCGGTCGAACCCGAACTGTAGAGCCAGAAACAGGCATCGTCCGGAGTGGTGGGGGCCGCTTCCAGTTCTGCGGACTGCGCGGCGACCAGGTCTGCAAAAGAGATCGTCCCCTCGGAGGCCGCTCCATTCACCACCACGATGTGCTCGAGGAACTTGAAATTTTTCCTCTCGGCCTCGATTGCCGGCAGCAGCGAGATATCGACGATAAGGACCCTCGCCCGGCTGTCGTTTAGAAAATAGAGATAGTCCTTGGGCCGCATCAGTGTATTCAAGCAGATCGGGACGGCCCCGATCTTGATGGCCCCGAAAAAGCACTGCGGAAAAACCTCGGTGTCGAGCAGAAGGAGTGCGACCCGTTCCTCCATTCGTACCGAAAGGCTTTTGAGGCCATTGCCCACCCGGTTCATCCCGGTCTGGATCTGCGAGTAGGTTGCGGCACGATCTTCACAAAGTACCGCCACCTTGTCCCCTCGACCCTCGCGAACGTTGCGATCCACAAAATAATCGGCGGCATTAAACAGATCAGGGAGGTTCAAATCGAGTTGCATCATTTCTCCTTCTTCTTTGAATCGAGGCTTTCCTGAAAAACCAATGCCCACTTCGGGCATGAAACCGGCCTGATGCTGAAAGCCGCAAGGTAGAGAGGGGGATGAATGCTCTATCTCCCGGCCCTCTTTGCAAGACAAACTCAAAAGGAATGTGGAACCCGAAATCCGTAGAACTGGCAGAGCGCAAAAGCACAGACTGATTCATTCAAGTGAAACAGAGAGTAACCCGGTTTGGAAATTTTATAAATAATAAATGTAGAAACGGGGGGATTTTTTTCGGAGGGGAAGGCAGGCCGTTCCATTTTTTCACCATACTGAATTATCAGCGCTCCGATTCACTTCCCGAAGAGCACTCTGCGGGTGTGCCGGGCGATCATGAGGTCTTCATTGGTGCGGATGACCCGGACCGCGCAGGGGCTGTCCGGAGCCGAGATGAGGGGGACATGGGCCTCGTTTTTATCCGGATCGAGGCGGAGGCCGAGATAGCCCAGTCCCTGGCAGATTTTTTCCCGGACAAAGGGCGCCCGTTCCCCGATGCCGCCCGTAAACACCAGGGTATCGAGACCGTCCAGGGTTGCGCTCAGGGCGCCGATGTGTTTTCGGGCGGTGTAGCAGAACAGTTCGATGGCCTGGGCCGCATGGGGTTCGCTATCTTTTTTTTCGAGAAGGGTTTTCATGTCCGGGCTGATCCCCGAGACGCCCAGGAGCCCGGAGCGATGGTGGAGAAGCCGCTCGAGCTGCCGCGCGTCATAGCCCTTCTCGTCCATGAGGTAGAGAAGGATTCCGGGGTCGAGATCTCCGCACCGGGTGCCCATCATGAGGCCGCCAAGGGCGGTGAGCCCCATGGTGGTGTCCAGGACCTGCCCGTTTTTTAGCGCCGCCATGCTGGCGCCGTTTCCGAGGTGGGCGATGATGACCCTCCCCTGCAGTTCCTCCCGAAGAGAATCCAGGACATATTCATAGGAAAGGCCGTGGAAGCCGTAGCGGTAAATCCCCTCGTGGCGGAGGCTCCGAACGATCGGAAACCATTTGGCGATTTCGGGCATCGTACTGTGAAAGGCCGTATCGAAGCAGGCCGCCTGGCCAAGAGCCGGGTAGCGTTCGGTGACGGCGTCGATGCCCTTGAGTTCGCCGGGCAGATGCAGGGGGGCAAGAGAAATGAGGCCTCGTAAGGTTTGCATGAGCTCCGGGGTTATCTTTTCGGGCGACGTATGGTCGGGGCCTCCGTGTACGAGACGGTGGCCGACCGCATCGGGGGCGGGAATGCCGTGCGCATCTGCGGCTACGGTGAGAATGGCTCCCACCGCGTCGCCGTGCGTCGGGAAATCGTCGTTTTTATCGCTCAGGCGCTTCCCTTCCCCGTCTTGTAACCAGAGCCATCCCCCCGGCAACCCGATCCTCTCCACGGCGCCTTCGGCCACCAGTTCTTCCGTCTCTGCTCCCAGAGCGTAGAGAGCGAATTTCATGGAAGAGGAACCGGAGTTGATACACAGGATATGATGCTTCATGCTTGTCGTCATGGTGGGATCAATCCATACGGGGTTCTGTGAAGTCCACTGCGGCACTGCCGCACATTTCCCTTATCCGCGCCGGGACAGGCCGCTTTCGGGCATCCCCCGAGCGTTCCGCCAATTGGAGTATGCTTCCCGAAGAATTTCCACCGGATGAAACACCCTGTAAGAAGCAAGCTGGTTGAACTGAATTCGGCAACTCAGGCAGTCGGTGACAAGCCTTTCCGGATGAATTTCTTCGATTTTCCGCATCAATCGGCTCCCCATCCCCACGGAAACCCCGTAGAAGTCTTTTTTAAACCCCATGATGCCGGCGATGCCGCAACAATGGAAGGCGCCGTCGATTCGCTCCATTTCTACCCCGGGCACAAGGCCCAGCAACTCGGCATAGGGTTCGCCGATCTTTTGTTCCCTCAGATGACAGGGCGGATAGTATGCCATCGGTGCGGAAACCGTCCCCAGATCCTTATTGAACCGCCCTGCGTGGAGAAGCGACCTGAGATATTCTCCCAAATCGAAGGTGTGGTCCGCCACCTTAATTCGTTTCAACGGATCGAGGGAGGCGAAATAGCCTTCGTCTTCGTGCTTCCTGTCTATAAACCTGTAGAGCTCATGCATGATCGAGGCGCTGTAGGGACCCGCCCCGGAACGGCGTGCTTCAAACCCATTCCGGGAATAAAGAGCCCCCTCGCTCACGACGTGCTTCAGCATGTATCCGCAGGTAGGACAGGAACACACGATGTCATAGCCCGAATCCACCGCCTCGCACAGTCGATCCAGATTGAATGCGGCGAACTCTAAAGTGAGATCGAGGTCCCCTTCGAGCAGGCTTGGCATGCCGCAGCACTTCTGCTCGGGCAAAAAAACCTCGATTTCGTTACGGCGCAAAATCTCTACGACTGCTTTCGGCACATCCGGAAAAAGGTACTGGGCGGTACAGCCCGCAAAATAGGCTACTTTCCTGCCGCCGGACTCCCGCCTGTCGTAGAGACCCTGCCTCCTTGCCCAGGCGGGGAAGCCTTCCGCCGGAAATTCGGGCAGCTTCCTGTCGGGATGAATCCCGCCCAGCTTCTTTAGCAGGTTGCCGCTCCGTTTGTGCTGCATGAGACTGTTCGCCAGGCGCGGGTAGGCCCCGCACACTCGCGCGAGACGCCCTACATCTTCCAGAAGGCGAATGGCCGGCTTTAGCCCGTCCCGCCTGACGAAGGCATGTTTCGCCTTCATCAAGTCCGCTCGAATGTCCGGACAGGGGCAAAGAGCGCAAAAGTTGCACAGATCGACCATGTGCCGCAATTCCGTTGCGCAGATCCTGCCGCCGCCTTCGGCTTCTTTGTCGTGGAGCCTGTATATCTCCGGGAACACCCTGCAGGGCGTATCCTCCATAAGATATCGACATACGTCACAGTCCGCGCATCTCTCAAGGACCGCTCCGGCCATGCTTTCCGGGGAATTGTTCAGCATTGCCTCATCCCACCGCGCCTGTTCCACCTGAATTCATCCCTGCCGCCGCCATTTGCTCCACGCCTGGGCGCTCATCTGCACCGGGTCCCACGGGCTGCTCAAGGGCGGGGTGTAGCTCAAATCGAGGTCGCTCAAAGCATCGATCGGCATGTCGTTGTAAATAGCCGCCGCAAACACATCGATACGCTTGGAGACCTCGGAGCGCCGATCTCCCAGCATCTGTGCGCCGAGCAGGCGGCCGGAGCCGCGTTCGCCGGTAAGGCGTATCCACAGTTTTCGGGCGCCCGGATAGTAGGCCTTGTGGTCCCACGCCTCGAACTCGACCGTTACCGGGTCAAAACCTGCCGGAGCCGCCTCGCAGTCTCGCAGGCCAGTGCGCGCGACGACCAGGTCGAAGATCTTTACGGCCTGTGTTCCGAGTGTGCCCTGGAACTCCCGGTTTCCTCCCACCGCGTTTTCTCCCGCCACGCGCCCCTGCTTGTGTGCGGTTGTACCAAGCGGAAGATAGGCGTTTTGCCTTAAGATCCTATGCCAGGTTTCCGCGCAGTCGCCGGCCGCATAGATATCGGGCACGTTGGTGCGCATGGTGCGATCGACTCTCAGTGCCCCCTTGAAGCCAGACTCGATTCCGGCGGAAAAAGCCAGCTCCGTCCGGGGCCTTGCGCCAACCGCAACGAGAACCATGTCCGCCATGGCGGAAAAGCCGTCTGCGCCCCGTACGGCGAGCTGTCCCTCCGTCTCGCCTACGCCGGTGACGGAGATGCCTGTGTGTACTTTCACTCCATGCGCCTTGAGATGCGCCTCGATTCTTTCGCCCAATTCCCTGTCGACGGTGGTCAAAACCGAATCCAGAAATTCTACGACCGTTACCTTCATCCCTCTGTAAGTGAGAGCATCGGCCATCTCCATTCCGATGTACCCGGCGCCGACTATGATGGCTGAGCGCGGCCGCCGCTCGCCGATAAACCGCTCGATGGCGAAGGCGTCGTCCATCCAGCGCAGGAGGAAAACACCCGGCAGATCGATTCCGTCGATATTGGGCCGGATGGACCGGGCGCCCGTTGCCAGAATCAGGCCGTCGTAGGCCATCTCCCGCAGTTCTCCGCCCGGGCTCCTCACCAGTACCCTCTTTCGAGCCGGATCGAGGGAGGTCGCCCGATGCTCGAGAAGGAGGCGGACGCCCTCCTTTTCAATTTCCTGCGCCGTTCGATGGGCGAGGGTCCGCCAATCGGCGACTTCTCCGCTCAGATAAAAGGGCAGGCCGCAGATGCTGAAATTCGGGTACCGGTCTTCGAACACTACCGTAACTTCAGTTGCGGGCGAAAGCTCCCGGGCACGCAGCGCACCGCTTATCCCCGCGTCGCTTCCTCCGATTATGACGAGTTTCCCCAAGCTTTTCTCCCGTTCAAGAGGTTATCGTGTCCCGAGGGATTCGCTCTGCTCGTTCTTTATCATCAAAATCTGTGCCGGCCTAGAAAAAGCGACTTCTTCGGACGGCATGATGCCCATTTCCCGACTCTGGTCCGGGCAGCATGACGCCATCATCTGCGCCATTTTTTCCATACCGGCGCAACAGCCACCCTTCTTTTCCGGCATTCTATCCATGCACCCGGAAAATGGCTTTTGTTGTGATCGCCCCCCGACCCGTCGGCCAAAGTACGGCCGGGCCGGCACGCATCCCTAGGACATACCCACGAAGGGGCCGATGACAAAATAAAGGCCCAGGGCCGCGATGGCAATGCCGGCGCACTTCCTGAACCATCTGCTCCCTTCATGGAACGAGCGGTTTTCGAGGACTTTTCTGACCTTGGCGGTCGAACTGCCGGCGATCGCAATGGGAATGCACTCGCCGATCCCGAAGAGCACGATGTAGAGTATCCCGGTCAGCACCTTTTGCTGCACGGTGATGACCGCGAGTATGGGAGCGATAAAACCGAAGGTGCAGGACCCCGACAGGATGCCGTAGGCAAGCCCGAGGACAAGGGCACCCGTCAGCCCCTTCAACTTGATCCTGGCCATGAGGCTTCCGGACAGGGAGCACTTCGAAACACCCCATATATCCAGGGCGACCCAGAGGAGAATCGCCCCCACCAGGATGGTCCAGTAGGGGCTGACCTGCCCCAGCATGGACCCCAGAAGCGAGCAGACAATGCCCAGAGCGGCGATGGTGATGAAGAGCCCGATGCTGAAGATCACCGCGCACAGCGCAGCGGTTTTTGTCTCCAGCATCTTTTCCTGGCCCGCCACATACCCTACGATGAGCGGGATGGAGGCCAGATGGCACGGGCTGAGGGCTATGCTCACCACTCCCCACAAAAGACAACCCAGCGCGGCAACAAACGGATCGCCCATCATCCAGGTGTTTATGGTCATAAAAACATGTTCGAGCATTCTCGTCCCTTTTTTGTAACAGTGGTTCAGTTCGGTTTCAGCGCCGGTCGCCTATTTCACTCCCAGGCTCTCAAGCTTCGCGGTGACCGCTCCTTCGAGCATGACACCTTCGTGGCGGTATACTTCCTTACCGTCCTTGTTGTAAAAGATCTGGGTGGGGATTACGTTGATGCCGAATTTGGGCCCCTCTTTCGGGTATTTTTTGATATCGATGAAGTAAATGGCCGCCTGGCCCTGGTATTTCTTTTGGAGCGAGTCGACTACATGGGACATGATCATGCAGGGGATGCACCCGGTGGCGCCGAGATCCACCATGGTGACCATGCCCTTTACAGGCACCTCGGGCACCCCCGACGATTCATCGGCACGGCACGATCCCGCGACCGTAAAGAGCATGAGAACCAACGCCATTGTTCCAATCAGGGCCGAAATTTTAAAACCTCTTTTCATATCCGTCTCCATCGGTCAGTCTACATTCACATATCGTGATCCGTAAATACAATGCGGCTGCGGCTGCGCCTTCCTTCAAACCGCTCTTAAACCCGCGAGCACGTTCTATCCAACAGTTATTTCGACTTATTACTCCGTTGTTTCGAAAGCCGCCGGCGGCGGTGCTCCGCCGAACGACCGCGGTGAGCCTTTGGCCAACCGAGATCGGATTGGCGAGTTACATTTGCGCAGGAGAATATCAGAGTAGAAATTCGAATTCAAGATTTTAATTGAATCGGCTCGATAACTCCGGAACAGTCCTGTTTCTCGCATCTATTCCGGAGAATTGCCACCCGCGAGCCTTTCCGCCTCAGTCGCAAAATCATATTGACGGTCGTCGATTTATCCTATATATTGACAAGTACAAATTTAGAGGGAGGCTTCCGGCATGCAGGAATTTGTCAAAGTCATGAAAGCCCTATCCGACCCGAACCGCATCAAGATTCTCAAGCTGCTCCAGAACAGGTCCTTATGCGTCTGCGAATTGCAGTCCGCGCTGGGGATCGCGCAGCCAACGGTATCCAATCACCTGAAGAGCCTGGAGGATGCCGGGCTTGTGAGCTATCGCAAAAACGGGCTCTGGGTGGACTACTACCTGGCAGACGGAGACAGCAGCCCCTATTCGGCATGTCTTCTCGGAAATCTCAGGCACTGGCTGCAGGATGATCCTCAAATCGCGTCCATTGTCGAGCGCCTTCCGAATATAGATCGGGAAACCGTATGCCGGAAGCAGCCCGATAGAGGCGCACGATCCGCCGGCCGGCGTTCGGCCTGCAAGGTGGCGTCCTGAGGCGAATATCTGCGGATGGGGGATGCTTTCGGGAAGGATCGGAAACGGGTCGGATATTCGAGTGGAGTGAAGAGATGGCCGGCAGCGACATAACGCAAATCAAGGTGGGAGATATTTCGGTAGGAATCATCGGCCTGAAACGGCTCATGGACGAGATGGCAGGCACGCATGCCGATAAACCCGATGAGGAGATCGTCTCTGTCATGCTGGAGAGACTGGGAAAAGACAACTATATCCCGGGTAAGGCAAAAGAGTCCTACGCAAAGGCATTCCTTCGGGAGTTTCGAAAATTTCTCGGCCGCCCGTACGCGGATGAGGCTCCCGCAGGGCTCGAAATCAAGGTCCTGGGCGTTGGCTGCCCTCAGTGCCACGCCTTGACGCAGATGGTAATGGAAGTGCTCACGGAACTCAATCTGCCCGCGAGCGTCGATCATGTGACCGATCTCAAGGAAATCGCCGGGTACGGGGTTGCGGGATCCCCCGCGCTTCTTGTCAACCGCCGCGTCATGGCTGTGGGGAGAGTTCCGCCGAGGGACAGGGTGAAGAAATGGCTCACCGAGGCGCGAGCAGCTATGTAACAGATCAACTCCTGACGAATGGATAAGGAGGCCGGAGATACATGAGCGAGTATCTGGAAACGACCTATGACAAGTTCGTATTCAAGGTAAAGACGGGATACCTCTACAGCCGGGATGACTTCTGGGCCCGCGTCGACGGGAATATCGCGCTGATCGGCGTAAGCGACTTTTTGCAAAAGTCCAAAGGCGATGTGGCCTTCCTCGAAACCGTCGAGCCGGGCACCGAAGTGAGACAGGGGCAGGAAATCGGGAGGATCGAGACCATCAAGGCCACCTTCGCGATCTTGTCGCCGGTTTCGGGCAAGGTGATCGAGGTCAACGGGGAGATGGATTCGAGCTCCTATCTCATCAATGAGGATCCGTACGGCGCCGGCTGGATATACAAGATCGAGCTTTCGGATTTCGAGGGCGATCGAAAAGGGCTCATCGAAGAGGGCGCTTACCTGGAGCTCGTAAAGCAAAAAATCGTCGAGGAGATGGAGAAAAAATGAATCCAAAACCACAAAAGGTCGTCGTTTTGCCCTGCAGCGGGATCGGCAAGGTGTACGGCGCATTGGCTCGTGAGACCACTTACGAGCTGATGGATCGCGTGAGACCCGGCATGGTCGTAACCGCCTGCCTGCCGCTCCTGGTGGTTGAGGACCCGGAAACAAGACAACTGGTGGCCGGAAATCCCGTTATCACAATCGATGGATGCCCGAAGAGTTGCGCGCGCAAATGCGTCGAAGCTCAAGGCGTTACGCCGCGCGAAACCATCCAGGCGATGGATTTCTACAAGGCGCACAAGGACTGCAAGCCCGACGGCATTGCCGAGCTGGACGAAAACGGCCGCAGACTTGCCGCCATGGCGGCCGATGAAATGGCGCCGGTAGTCGATGCTCTTGTCGCAGGAGGTGAAAAATGATCAGCCTCGAAGTCGTGAAGGTGGGCATTATTTCATGCAGTGGAGAAGCCCTCCCCGAAGGTACGCTCTCGCGAATCGCCTGCCGCAGCGTGTTGGACGATATGAGGCCCGCGGAGACCGTGACCATTTGCCTTCCCCTTTTTCTTGCCGGGGGCAGGGAGGAACGGGAGTTCGCCACCAGGTATCCCACCATCACTGTGGATGGATGCGAGAAGCGTTGCGCGCAAAGAAGCACGGAGAAGCTCTCCGGGAAGCCGGCAAGGTCGCTCCTGATCCCGGAAATCCTTAAAAAACACGGAATCGAGGCCCCGACAAGCCTTCGCAACCTGAGGGCGGAAGAAAAGGCGGCAGCCCGGGTCATCGCCGAGGAAATCGCGCGGGCTGTCGATGATGTCCTGGGAGGGTAGAGGGAGAAAGGCATGCCGATCTACAAAAACAGGGTGGAGTGGCGCGGGGAGCATCGCGGGTACACCTGGTGTCAAAATGGCGCGGAGATGGAGTTCTCGGCCCCTCCCGACCTCTACGGGGTCTCAAATCTGCTCACCCCCGAGGACGCCTTCATGGCGGCATCCAACACGTGCTATCACATGATGGTGATATGGGCTGCCGAGCGATTCAAGATGGACCTGGTTTCCTTCGAATGCGAAGCGGTGGGGGAAGTGGAGGAATTTATCGACAGGACCTCATGGTTCAAAAAGGTGACGCTTTACCCCAAGCTTGTCGTAAGAAACAAACCCGGCGAGGTCGTTCAGCGCGCCCTGGATATGGCACTTAAATACTCCACGATAAACCGGTCGTTTAAATGTGATGTTGTCGTCGAGCCTACAATTATCTTGCAGTGAAAGATCATGGGAAAACAGTACGACATAGCGTTTCTGGGAGGCGGCCCTGCGGGGTATCAGGGAGCGATCCGCGCCGCCCAACTCGGGGCAAAGGTTACAGTGGTCGAAGACAGACTCCTCGGGGGAGTATGCCTCAATCGGGGTTGCATTCCGACCAAGGCGGTGAGGGCCTCGGCCGAGGTGGGCCGCTCCATGCGCCGAGCCCGGGAATACGGTTTTACGCCCGTTGAAGTCGTACCCGATATCGCCGCCATAATTTCCAGGAAGCAGCGAATCGTCGCCGCTCTGCGAAAAAGTATAGAGGGCTTGTTCCGGGCTCACAGGATCGATCTGATCGAAGGCCGGGGCAGGTTGAACGGGCACGGGAAAATCGAAGTGCGAAAGAGCGGCGAAAAGACTCCGGTCGAGGCTGAAAAAATTGTAATCACGACCGGTTCCCGGCCCGCGGGACTGGATGTTTTTCCCGACGCCCCGAGAATCCTTCCGGCTGATGAAATGCTCGACATTCCTTATCTGCCCGCCCATCTTCTCGTCGTTGGAGGCGGTGCCGTGGGTGTTGAAATGGCGGCTATCTTTTGCGAATTGGGCTCCCGGGTAACCCTTGTCGAAGCCCTCGATCGCATCCTGCCTCATGAAGATGCTGAGATGGCGACAAACCTCGCCTCCATTTTGCATCGGCGCAAAGTGAAGGTGCACTGCGGCGTCAGGATAGATTCGGTTGCCGAGTCGGGGCAAGGCTTTACGGTTTTGCTCTCGGACGGGACCGAACTGGTTCCGGACACCATCCTCCAGGCTGTGGGCAGGCGACTCAACACCGAAGAACTCGGCCTCGAAAAACTGGGGATCGTGGTGGACCGGGGCGCCATTGTTGTGGACAAGCATCTCCAAACATCGCGTCCGGGGTATTACGCTGCGGGAGATGTAACAGGGGGATGGATGCTTGCGCATGTGGCCTTCGCCGAGGGGATCTGTGCGGCAGAAAACGCCCTGGGCATGGAAAGCGTTCCGGATTACAGGGTTGTGCCCCGGTGCGTGTTCAGTATCCCCGAATACGCATCGGTCGGGCTGTCGGAGGAAGAGGCGCGGAATCTTTACCCGGTGCGCGTGGGCCGTTTTCCCTTCAAATCCCTTGGCATGGCTCAGGCCCTCGGGGAGCTCGAAGGGCTTGTAAAGATCATCGCTCATGCGGAAACGGATCAGGTCCTCGGAGCTCATATCCTCGGGGCTCATGCGGCAGACCTCGTCCAGGAGATCGCGCCGGCAATGAAGAGTAATCTCTCCGTCCGGGAGATCATGGGAACCATCTACACGCATCCCACCCTGTCGGAGGCCGTCCTGGAGGCTGTGCAGGAACTACACGGACGCGCGATTCACGCTTTACCGAAGAACCTCGCCGAGGGAGTTTCGGACAATGCCGGAACTTACCGGAGCAAAAGCCTCCGGGAGCGTCTTTAAAGCGATGGGTGCGGACAGGTAAGAAAGGAGACAGGTCATGGCAGTACAGCAGGAAAAAGCAGAGATCCATCCGCCGGAAGCCGAAGAGCTGTCGCAGTTTTTGCCGGAAAGCGACTGCGGGAAATGCGGGTTTCCAAGCTGCATTGAATTCGCGGAGGCCCTGATTGAAGGAGAAGCCGACCCTTCTCGATGCCCCGAATTGGAGTCCGAATTCGTGAGCGCCATACGCTCTATTCTGACTCTCGATAGAGAGCCCATTCCCTATAACATTATGATGGAGCAGGAACCCTGTACGCTCATTGAGATCAACAACCCCGGCAAAGGTTCGCCGCTGCTGGTCACCGGCAATTTCCGGGAAACGGTGCGAATCATGAGGGAAATACTCGAAAGCACCGGCACAGGTTCCTTCCTGCTCCCCACGTTTACTCATGGATATTCCGTCGACAACGCCGTCCATGAGAAGATGTTCAAGGCAAAGGAAATATGGACGGCCTTGAAAGATAATTCCGTGGAAGAAAAAACCGGAAAAAGTCTCATGATCATACCGGGTCTGGCTGAAAAGGAGAAGAATGCCATCCGGCAAATCAGCGGCTGGGATGTTTTGGTCGGGCCAATATCGGGTTTTTTGGCGCCGCTCTTCATCCTGAGCAATCGAGATGCCTTTTCCTGATTTGCGGAGGCAGACGTTTGCATTCGAGTATCGTTTAGGAGGGGAACTGCGCATGAGTGCTCAACCTGCGCCGGCCTGGCTCGTTGAGGAAGTGTGCCGGGCGAAGAAAGGTCGTGGAAAAGATCGGATCGAGGAGACAAGCGGACTGCTGGCGCAGTTGGGATTGCCCACTGTTTGCGACAG
This sequence comes from Deltaproteobacteria bacterium, assembly GCA_021813685.1. Classification (GTDB taxonomy): domain Bacteria; phylum Desulfobacterota; class Syntrophobacteria; order Syntrophobacterales; family Syntrophobacteraceae; genus SbD1. Next base: position 25,740 of record JAKAJS010000166.1, read on the forward strand.
CGCCCGATGCCCCAACCGGGGGGAGTGTTTCTCCCACCGTACGGCAACGTTTCTGATTCTCGGAGACGTCTGCACGCGCAATTGCGCTTTCTGCGCGGTAAAACACGCCGAGCCGGGAAACGTCGATGCCGATGAACCGGAAAGACTCGCCTCCGCGGTGCTCAAACTGGGACTGGCCCATGTGGTCGTCACCTCCGTCACCCGGGACGATCTGCCTGACGGAGGCGCGGACCACTACGTTCGGGTCGTGCGGAAACTGAGGCAAGTTTGCGGGGGCGTAAGCGTTGAAGTCCTGACGCCCGATTTCTCCGGGTCCGATCGATCCCTTGGAGCTGTTATGGAGGCCGGCCCCGATATCCTGGCGCACAACGTCGAGACGGTACCGAGGCTTTACAGAACAGTGCGGCGTGGCGCCGATTATGTACGCTCCCTCACCTTGTTGCGGCGGGTCAAATCGCTCGCCCCGCATATTGCGGTGAAATCAGGCTTTATGCTGGGGCTGGGGGAGACCGCCGACGAAATTGAATCCCTGTTGCAAGATTTGGCGGCTGCGGGGTGCGATATGGTGACGATCGGCCAGTACCTGGCGCCTTCACTGGCCCATACGCCCGTCCTGCGTTACGCACCGCGCGAAGAGTTCGCGCACTGGAAAGAGAGGGCCGTCGGGATGGGCTTTAAGAGTGCAGCCTCGGGTCCGCTGGTTCGAAGCTCCTACAGGGCGGCGTTTTATTTTGGAGAGATCCTGTGAACGGTTGGCGTCTTCTCGATACGGGGGCTCTGCCGGCCTCGCTCAATATGGCCATCGACGAGGCCCTGCTTCAATTGCATGCGCCCGGAGATTCGCAACCGGTATTGCGCTTTTACCAGTGGAGCCCTCCGGCCGTTTCCCTGGGCTATTTCCAAAAGCTCCACGCCATCGATCTTTCCGCCTGCAGGGAACTCGGCCTCGATGTCGTTCGAAGGGCGACCGGCGGCCGGGCCGTGCTGCACGAAAACGACCTCACCTACAGCATCGTCGCCGACTGCACGCGGGGTATCCCCTCTTCCCTCGACGCCGCATATCGTCTGCTCTGCCGGGGACTCATCGCGGGATTTCGTCTTCTCGGGGTCGAAGCGCAGCCGGGGCATGAGAAGGCCGGTTCCGCCAGATCCGACATCTGTTTTGCGCATGCGGCGGTTGCCGATATTGTCCACCAGGGGAAGAAGTTCGTCGGGAGCGCCCAGACATGGCGAGGGGCATCGTTTCTTCAACATGGGTCCATCGTCCTGGCGCCCCAGGAAAATACATGGACGGCAATCATCAAAAGGGATTCGGGTTCGCTCGAGTCGGTTCGTGAGCACCTCAAGTCCCGGACGGTTTCCCTCCAGGAGATCCTCGGCCGCGCGATAGATCCGGGCGAATTGAAACAGGCCCTCAGGGCGGGAATGGCCGAGGTGCTGCAGATCGATCTCCGGCCCGACGAACTGCGCCCCGGCGAATGGGAACTGGCGCAAGAGATTGCGCCTGTAAAAATGCATTCAGGGAAGTGAACAGTGATGGGAAAAAGGCATCACAGCGTTACGGGTTGTCTCAAACTGCTGGCGGGCTTAACGACGCTCGGTCTTTTGCTCTCGCCGGCCAGGACCGTACGTGCGGAAGGAATTGGAGACTTCTCGTCTTATCTGCCGAATTTGAGTTCGTACGTTCAGGGTCGCTACACCGCTCCCGATACGGGCGACGATCTGCTCTCTCTTCGCCGGTACAAGGTCATGCTGGACGGCGGACCTCAAGACGGGTTCCATTATCATTTCCAGTTCATCTACAAGTATAACAACGACAGTTCGACCGATAACGCCGTCTATATGCAGGACGCCTACATTATCTATCCTTTCAATTCCGACTTTTCCCTCAAGGCAGGCCAGTTCATTCCCCCCTTCGGCCTGGAGCGTTTTCAACCCGACTGGAACCTCTACTTTGTGGACCGAACGGACGTCACCAACCGGATGGTACCCGACGGCAACCTGGAGGACAGTTTTGCCAGGGACCTGGGTTTTCAGGGCGATTGGGGCAAGAGCGGTTGGGAGCTCTCAACAGGGCTCTTTCAAGGCGGGGGAGCAAACGACGGCCTGCACGACAACGGCCCCCTCGGAGTGGTGCGCCTGAGTTACGGAAGCAAAGGTTCTCAGGGACCCCGGCAATTGTCATGGCGTGCCGGATTGGCAGGGTCGGGTCGGCGCGATGTCGATTTGAATTTCTCAAGCCAGTTGCCCGGCGTGAACAAGAAGTTGACAAGCCATTTCAGCGGACAGGACGAACGGTTGAACGGTTTTGTGGAGGCCGGCTGGTGGCAGTTGCGCGCGCAGGCGGAGTTTTTCCGGGCTTGGTACGAACCTTCTTCGGGCGGAGAAATAGCGGCCGCAGGCGCCTATGGGCAAATAGTCTGGCTGCCGGTCAAAAATGTGAGTCTGGGGTTGCGCAACGAGTGGTTCAATCCCGATGTCCATGAATCGACGGCCTTTCCATCCGACGAGTGGACGGTTGGCGCCACCTACGATTTGCCCTGGCTGCCTTTGCGGGTCGCGGTGGATCACGGTTGGATCGACGGCGGAACGGGGCCGTCCGAGGAGTGGCGCATCCAGGTGCAATACTTCCTGGTAAAAGGACTTAAACTGGGCTGAGACTTGCCGACAGGATGGCATGAAAACCCTGACACAGTCTCGCTCTGCCGCTCCGGCCACGGAGGGCGCAGTCTTGCGCATTGGAGCAAGGTCTAATTGGACAAAAGCATGGAAACCACTGATTAAAGGAAAAGGAGTTGTGATGAAGGATTTGAAGGAATTCTACGAAGTCGGTCTGAAATTTCACGGCCACAAGTGTCCGGCCATGCCCATGGGGCTAAGAGCCGGAATGGCCGCCATGAAGACTCTCGGAGTGGAACGTTCGCAGGATAAGGAACTCGCGGTGCTCTCGGAGACCGGCAAGGGCCATGCGGCCGGATGCTTTTTGGACGGCATCATGACCGCCACGGGATGCACCTACGGTAAGTCGAACATTGAGAAACGCTATTTCAACAAGATGGCCTTCACACTGATCGATCAAAAGACCGGCCGGGCCGTACGGGTTAGCCTCAAACCCGATTTTTTCGAAAAAGCCCTAGGGTCTCCCTTCGTCCAAAAACGCAAGGCGGGAGTGCCGCCGCAGGACATCGAGCCCGCAATTACCGATCCTCTTGTAGAACGGATTCTCAATCTTGACGAGAATGCGTTTCTCGACATCGGCCCGGTACATCAGGTGGCAGTCGAAAAGGGAAAGGCAAGTTTCACTGCGAAGCGCTGTGAGGCGTGCGGCGAGTTGACATTTGTAAACAAGCTGCGCGTAAGCGAAGAGGGGAAATTAGTGTGCATGCCGTGTTCGGGCTATAAAGCCTGAGGGGAGCAAATCGATCGCGAGAAATAGGTGATCGAGTTGCCGAAGATGGGGGAGGCCACGGGGAGCGGGGAATACGCCTCCCCCTGTCCTTCCTGATTGCGGAGAGAGTGACGGATTATGGCGCTTTATGTTTTGGGATTTCTAAGCACACTGGTTTTCAAGTCGTTTATGACCATGGGCGGGGTCGGGGCCGCATTTGTCCTCGTCCCCATCTTCTACTGGCTGGGGATGCCCTTTCCGCAGGCCGCCGCGACCGGCCTCATGCTCGGGGTGCTAAACACCGGCGTGGCATCTTACAATTACGCCAAGGACAAGCTGGTAAATTTCCGGGTAGCAGTCTTCCTCATTATAGCCATCCTGGTGTTCTCCCCTCTGGGCGTTTACTTTTCCGATGTGGTAAACAAAAATATCCTTCTGGCCGTATTTGCAGGGTTCTTGCTGGCCGCCGGTTCGATGATGCTCTTCTACAACCCGAAAAAAAAGGACGGAGCGGAGTTTAAAACCAGGCCGGTTGCATCTTCTGCCGTAGGAGGTGGTGTCGGCTTTCTTAGCGGCCTTCTGGGAGTGGGAGGCGGGGGCTTTCTGGGACCCTTTCTGGTCTGGCTCGGGATGGATGGCAAAGAGGTGGCCGGCACCACAGCCTTTGTGGTCATGTTCTCCTCCCTGATCGGTTTTCTGGGGCATATCGGGTTGGAATTCAGCAAACTCAACTACCTCTTCATCGCGCTGACCGCCGTGGCCGCCCTTGCCGGAGGCGTGATAGGGTCGTGGCTCACCCGGTTCAAATTGACCGGGAAACAGGTAAAGCAGGTGATAGGGGTCATTCAGTTTCTGGTGGCGGCAAAGATAATCTTCGACCTCGTTGTGGTTATGCATTGATTGACGCTGCGGGCAGCGGCGCAGGAAGAAAAGAGAGGGAGTCAGGTGTCTGAGACGAAAGGCTCTTTGGAAACCCGACAGGGGGAAGCGACACAGAAGCTTTCTTTGCCTGCGCTGGTCCTGAACTTTCTAAGGATCGGCGCCATCGGCTTCGGAGGCGGCATGGCGGTGATCGCTCTCATGGAACGGGACCTGATTGACAAAAGGAAGGCCATGAGCTCCGAGGAATTCCTCCACGGGGTGGGCATGGCGCAGGTTCTTGGTCCGTTTGCGCCCAACACGGCTCTATTCATGGGGAACCGTCTGTATGGCCTCTTCGGGGGACTGGCGTGCGCCCTGGCCTTTCTGGCGCCGTCCGTTTTCCTGGTCATTCTGCTCTCCTGGCTCTATTTTTCTTTTCATGCCATTCCCGCTCTGAAGAATGCCGTAGGCGGTCTGGGACCGGTGGTCATAGCCTTGATTCTCAGCGCGGCATGGTCCATGGGCCGCAAGGCGGTTCGGTCGTGGCCGACCGTCTTGCTCGGTGTGGCATCCCTTGCGATCTCCCTGGTCAAGGTCAATGCCGTCTATGTGCTGGTTGCGGCCGGCCTGGCCGGCTTGTTGCTCGGCGGAAAACGCCTTGGGGGAAGAAAAAACGAGTCGGACAAAGGGGCCAAAACCGAGGAGAAGGCAACGGGGTCGGTCTCGGCATTCGTTCCGGGGCTGACGCTCTTTCCTGCCGTTGGCGGCGCAACGGCATCTCTTTCCCTTCCCGCCATCGCCTCGACCTTTCTCAAGGTGGGGTGTGTCTTTTTTGGCGGCGGTTTCGTCCTGGTGCCCATCCTTCAGCAAAAGCTGGTAACCCTTCTGGGGTGGCTGACACCCACGCAGTTCATCGACGGGGTTGCCATCAGCAATCTTACTCCCGGCCCTATTGCAGTTCTGGCTACTTTTACCGGGTATCATCTCCACGGCGTCTCAGGCGCCCTGGTCGCCACACTGTGCCTGTTCGCGCCCGCCTTTGTCCTCATGACCGTACTATCCCATGAATATGCCCGGTTCAAGGGAAGGCGGCACTTTGAGGATTTCCTCGCGGGCGTGACTCCGGCAGTGGTCGGGCTGGTGATAAGCGCAGCCGTGCTTCTTGCGCCCGGCACCCTCCGCAGCCCCGCGGATTGGGGCCTCATGGTCGTGTCCCTGCTCCTGCTCACCCGCTTCAAATGGCATCCCGCATGGGTTCTGGGGATCGGAGCACTGCTGGGTACTGTCGGGCTCGTGTGACGAAAGGCTCTCCCGGGGTGCTTCAAACCCCGGAAGATCGGCCGCAACAACGAGGAGAATGAAATGGTGCTCACTATCAGCGACGATGAGTTCATGCGAATGAAAACGGCCTTACTGGACGCGGATCGGGAGGAGGCATTCCAACTGCTCAAGGAACTGGTCCGCAAGCTCGAGCAGCAAAAGAACCAGGGGATGAAATCCCATCTCGGCTGACCATAGGCCAGGATGATGACACTTAGACGAGCATTCCCCGGCGCGACCGGATCCCGCGGGACCAAACCCGCGCTCCGGTCCCGGCAGGGGCCGCGGGGGACCGGGTCGCGTGCTGTTCCTCGCCGGAAAAGCCCTATTTGACTCCCATCTCCTCCAGCTTTGAAACTATTTCGGCCTTGGGCATGAGGCCCTGGTGGCGATAGACCTCCTTGCCGTTCCTGTCAAAGAAGATCTGGGTGGGAATGAGCTTTATGCCGAATTTTTGTCCTTCCCCGGGATGCTCCCATACATCGATAAACACGATGTCCGCCTTGCCCTTGTATTCTTTTTGGAGTGAGTCCACGATGGAGGACATCATCTTGCAGACCATGCACTTGGTGGCCCCGAGATCCACCATGGTGACCATGCCCTTTGCGGGCACCTGAGGCACTGAAGAGGAGGCACGGCAGACGGTCGGAAGGAAATAAAAACCAGCCAGGACGAGCACGACGACAAGACGGGAAACGACTCTGTTCATTGCACGATCTCCCTTTCTACTGTTTGCACGTCACGTGACAAACCCCGGTGGGGGTCTCGACGGCATACGGAAAGTACCTGCGTTTGAACCATAAGGCCACATTGACCAGGGATATCAGGACGGGGACCTCCACGAGCGGCCCGATGACCGCTGCGAACGCCTCCCCGGAATTGATCCCGAAAACGGCCACGGCCACCGCAATCGCCAGTTCGAAGTTGTTGGAGGCAGCCGTAAAGCTCAAGGTCGTCGACTGCTCGTAGGTAGCCCCGACCTTCATCGAAAGGAAAAAGCTCGCGAAAAACATCACGACGAAATAGATGCAAAGCGGGATAGCCACCCGAACGACATCCAGGGGCAATTGCACGATATATTCCCCTTTGAGGGAAAACATCACGAGAATGGTGAAAAGCAGAGCCACAAGGGTGATGGGACTTATGCGCGGGATAAACTTTTCCTCGTACCACTGCCTGCCCTTGGTCTTCAACCCGATAAACCTGGATATCATTCCGCAGAGAAAAGGAATCCCCAGGTAGATGAAAACGCTCTGTGCGATTTCCCCTATGGAGATGTTTACGACAGCGCCCTTTATCCCGATCCAGGCGGGGAGCAGGGTAATGAAGATATAGGCATAGACCGAAAAGAAAAGCACCTGAAAGATCGAATTGAATGCCACGAGCCCCGCGCAGTATTCCGTGTCGCCCGCCGCGAGATCGTTCCACACGATCACCATGGCGATACACCGGGCAAGGCCGATCATGATCAGCCCCACCATCAGATCGTGGTGTCCGGAAAGAAAGAGCGTGGCCAGTCCAAACATCAGAAAGGGACCGATGATCCAGTTTTGCACAAGCGAGAGAGCCAGTACCTTGAAATTGCGAAAGACCTCTCCCAGCCGCTCATATTTTACTTTCGCGAGCGGCGGATACATCATGAGGATCAGGCCGACGGCGATCGGAATGTTGGTGGTGCCTACCTGGAAAAACCCTATGATTTTGTTGACGCCCGGATATAACCAGCCGGCTCCGACGCCGACGAACATGGCCAAAAAAATCCAAAGCGTAAGGAACCGGTCAAGAAAAGACAGACGCCTGGAAACATGATTGTCCATATACTCTCCTCACGATGCCCCTATTCAAATGTGAATTGTTGGAGGTATGCTTCGAGCCGGGCCTTTCCCTCCCCTTCGAGGGCGGGGCAGTCCTCGGCCCCTCTCCCCCCTTCGGCCGCCTGGACGGCGAAGACCATGCAGGTCGGCTGCCCGCAGAGGCGGCAATTGGTCCGGGGAAGAAGCTTGAGGATTTCCACGACCTTGGGCTTCGGGGCACCCTCGTAACTCGGTACGATCTCGCCCCGCTTCTCCCAGGTATCGTTTACCTCCTGCTTCAGCCACTCGATGATCTTGTCGCCTTCGGCTTCATCTCTCAAGGCATTGACGCAGATCTTTTCCGAATGGACGGCGATGAGCTTTCCATGCACCCGAAACGTCACGCAGGGCGGGTCCTTGATGTATTGAAAGCCGCCGAATACCGTATTGAGGTACGGAATGACCTCCGAAATATCCTGATCCAGATGAGCGATCAACTGGACCGACTCGGCCTCCGGCCTGCATTCCGGGTGAATAATCTGCTTACGGTAGCTTTCGAGCAGCATACAAACTCCTCCCGTAGAAAAGGAAGTTTGAAAAACTTATTTTCCGAGCCAGCCTTTCACTTCGGCCTTTGAAGGCACTTTCCCCACCGATTTCACCTTGCCGTCGATCACCACCCCCGGGGTGGTGAAAATCCCGTAGCCCGCAATCTTCGCCAGATCGGTTATGTATTCCAGCGAGGCATCCACACCGGTTTCCCCGATTACCTCCCTCACCACTTTTTCCGTTTCATGACACTTCTTGCACCCCGGCCCCAAGACCTTGATTTCCATCTTTTTCTCCCTGCTTCCCATGCGCCTAGACCAGCACGTTGAACAAATAGCCGACAAGAATGATCCCCACGGCCACTACGCCGATAAAAACGGCAATGAGCCGGGGCTTTAACACCTTCCGCAAAATCACCATCTCGGGAAACGAGATCGCTATCACCGACATCATGAAGGCAAGCACCGTTCCCATCGCCGCCCCCTTTTGAATCAGGGCGGAAACGATCGGAATGATGCCCGCCGCATTCGAATAGAGGGGAACGCCTATCACTACCGCCGCGGGAACCGACCACCAGACCCCTTTTCCCATGATCGAGGCCATATAGCCCGTGGGCACCCAGGCATGAATCCCCGCCCCCACACCGATACCCAAAAGGACATAGATCCAGACCCTGCCCACAATGTCGCGCACGGCCTCAAGGCCGTAGCGGATTCGATCCGAAACACCCTTCTTTTCCTCGTCGTAGTCTGCGCTCACCTCCACCTGCATCTCACGAACCCAGTCCTCGAGGTAGCGCTCCATTTTTAGCCGACCGATGGTCCAGCCAGCAATCATGGCGATTACGAGTCCCGTGCTGAGGTAAATGGCGGCGATTCTCCACCCGAAAAGCCCGTAGAGAAGCACCAGCGCGACCTCGTTTACCATCGGCGAGGAAATGAGAAAGGAAAAGGTGACTCCGAGCGGTATGGATGCGGTCACAAAGCCGATGAAAAGCGGGCACGCCGAACACGAGCAAAACGGAGTCACGACTCCGAGAAAGGCCGCGAGTACGTTTCCAACGCTTTCCCGCTTTCCGGCGAGAATCCTGCGTGTTTTCTCCGGGCTGAAAAAGGAACGGACAACCCCCACCCCGAAGACCACCAGCAGAAGAAGCATGAGCACCTTGGGCCCCTCGAAGACGAAAAATTGAACCATGCTCCTCAGGTGCTCGACACTCGCAGAAGACAATCCATGCCCGGAAAGAAATCCCGCAAAGCGGCGCGCAAGCCAGCCGGCAAAGGGTTCCAGATGTTCGTAGAGAACCCACCAGGCGGCAAGCAGGGGGAGTCCCACAAGGATATACCCCGCCGTCGTCATTCCGGCGGGCGAACTCGTATCCGCTTCGACCGGCACGCTCAAGCCGCCAGCGCCATCTCCGGCACAACTTTCTTCCTGGATCGCTTTCACTGCTTTTCCTCTTTTGGATTGCAAAGGGTCTTTACGCTTCCGACAAATACCGCCACGCGCAGCCTTCCGCGACTGCATCGCTGGATGGGAATATACCATTCACATTGGCAAGCGTCAATATAATTTCAACCGTTTCCGGTTCGGTTCCAATACACCTGCAGGTGCCATTCCAGTGAGCTGTAGGTCCTCCGAGAAGGACCATCAGGTCCGATCAAGGATTTTCGGAACTCTCTATCAAAATTTGTTGTAAACAATATGAAAGCTACTCGCAGGAGGCAGATCCGATACTTTCGCATTGCGAAAAAAGGATCCGTCGTGGAAAATATCGGCTCGGATATCGAAAGCGGCTCAACTGGAAACAGCCTTTATCGCCTGAAAAGGAGAAAGGATATGCCGGAACTTATCCAATTGATCGCATTCAGCTTGCTGGGCATCGGGGCCGGAGTGAGCTTCGTGACACAGCAGGCGCTTAACGCGAACCTGCGCGGCTGTCTGGGCTCGGCCCCGTGGGCCGCATTCATCAGCTATTCGGGCGGGGTGATCACCATGGTGGCGGTTTTATTGGCGACACGCGCGCCATGGCTGAGCGCTTCCTCCGTGGCCAAAAGCTCCTGGTGGTTATGGTGCGGGGGCTTTTTCGGGGCCATCTACATTGTCGTGGCCATTGTCCTTTTGCCAAGACTTGGTGCTGCAACCGTCGTGGCACTGATCGTGTCCGGACAGATGCTGGCTTCTCTTGTTTTCGACCGGTTCGGGTTTCTGGGGCTCGAACGTCATCCCATAAGCCTGCCGCGCCTCGCCGGGGCCGCTCTGCTCATTGCCGGCGTCGTTCTGATTCAAATTTAAACTCCGGCGTCTTTGAAAAATGTTTAGAGGCGGATCGGAGTTGAGGGGCAGGGAGCGGATCGATTTCGTTGACGCTTACGGGAATGCCCCCGTGGGAACCAGCCCGCCGGCTTCGCCGGCGGGCTGGTTATCCCCGGATGCGTTGCCACACCGCCTGACCGTCATTGCCCCGTCGCCGTCCACAACAGCGGCGTTAGTCGCCGCTCCCGATAAGCGGGAGTTCTTTATCGACTCGAAAGAAAACGACCGCCTTGGGTCCCATTTTTTCCTCCGCTTCGGCGGGGTAGACTTTCCGGCGTATCGATTCGACCAGTTTGGGGTCCGCGTCCTCGCGGACCTTGGTGAGATAGAGCCTTTTTCCCTTATATCCCGGGCCGTTTTCCCGGAAAAGAAAGGCTGCATGGGGATTGGACTGCAGATTGTGGTGGGTGAGCCGATCCGGCATGATGAATGCCAGGGTGTCGCCCTCGGAAACGTGAGGCCGCGAGTAGACGGCCGCATTTACCTTGCCCTCGGCATCCGCCGTGGACAAGACCCCCAGACCCTCGGTTTTTTCAAAGTATTCCGTCAAATCCATCTCGAACCTCCAGGGATGAGCTCACTAAAACGACGGACGCCTTTTGTCCGCGCCATGTTTTTTCGATTTACGGAAATAAGATAGGGACGCACCCTGCGGGTGCAAAGAGCTCCGGCGCATCACAGCGCGTCTTTGTCGCTCGCATCGAGAGCCTTGTCGATTTCGGCCTTGAGCATGGGCGGAAGTCCCATGATATCGATATTGAGGAAGCCCCGGACGATTGTAGAGATACTTTCCTGCTCGGAAAGCCCCCGGGACATGAGGTAGTGGATCTCGTCCTGAGCCACTTTGCCGACGGCCGCCTCATGCGACATTTCAACGTTTTCGACAAACGCGGAAAGCTGTGGGACCGAGTCTATGACCCCGCCGTTTAAAAGCAGCCCCTTGCATTCCAGGTGCGCCTTGATATCGGGGGCCTCTCCGACGAGATGGCCCCGGTTCATGACGGAGGCGCCGTTGCTGATCGCCCGCTGGATGATCTCGGCGCGGCAGCCCGGCTTTTGCAAATACATCCGGCCGCCCACATCGAACTTCGAACCCGGGGTCCCGACAATGATGCTGTAGAACATCGCGGTAGCGCCTTCGCCGGCCAGGTATGTGACGGGAAAGGTCTGAATCGAGCGCACCGGCTTCATGCAGATGTAGTTGTTTATGAAAACCCCGCCCTCTTCTACCGTGGCGACCGAGCGCGGCCGAACATCCATCTCGTCCGCCCAGTTGTGTATCATCGTGAAGCTCAGCCTGGCGTTCTTCTTGACGAAGAATTCGGAAACGCCTACGTGAACGCCCCGTTTCATCTTCGGCGAGGTGGCGCACCCCGAGATGATGTGCAACTCCGCCCCTTCCTCCACGATGATGAGGTTGTGAACGTTTTGCTGGAGGTTTTCCTTCTCCATATACAGGCAGGCCTGGATCGGATAGATGCTTTTGGTTCCGGGAAGCGCACGGATCACGTAGCCGTCGTGGAGCTCCAGGGCAGCCGATGCCGTGTATTTGTCCTGATCCACCGGAACGAGCTTCCACAGATAATCCTTGATCCAGTCGTGTGTGGAAAGAGCCTTCTTTACGGGCATCACCTCGACGCCGTCCTGCATGCTGTGGCAGTGGATGACCGTCGTGTCCTTCTGAATGTAGGTCCCTCCCCTGCCCCTGCCGGTCACATCCAAACCCGACATCAGCATCCGTTCCTGTTCATCTTCGGGCAGCGCGCACATCTCCGCTTCGGCAAGGTACCTGTGCGGCACAAACGATCTGTCATACTCGGCCAGGTTGAGGTCGTCGCCAAAAAGCGCTTTCTTTTCCTTAGCGGCGCGGGCTTTTTCTTCCAGTTCTTCTAGGCGTTGCATTTCACGCACTCCCCGTATCCCGATGCCCCGATGCACTGGAAGATTTCCACGGGATTGCCCGCGCAGGCGAGAACCCCCTCGTAGAGCACCTGCCCCCTGTCGGCCGGCACCCAGTCGAGGATATATCCGGTATGGGTGATGATCAGCCCCATTTTGGTCCTCTTCTGCCGCGCCTGCGCCATCGATTTGGACTCATCCCGGGTAAAATCCTTCTGGAGAAGCCGTGCGATCGTCTTTCCAATGAGGGCCATGTTTTCTATATCCACCCCCGACTCGGGTTCGTCGAACATCAAAAGATCCGGGTCCTGAGCCCTTAGCTGCAAAAGCTCCGACCGTTTGATTTCACCGCCCGAAAAGCCCGCATTGACGTCCCGGTCGAGAAAATCGGCAAAGTTGAGCGAGCGGGCCAAATCCGCCGCATCCACCTTTTTTTTGGCGCAGATATCGAGCATCTGCCTGGTCTTCAACCCGTGGATCGTAGGAGGCCTCTGGTAGGACATACCGATCCCCAGGCGGGCGCGTTCGTCGATGGGAGCATGCGTGATATCGACGCCCTTGAAAAGGATTCTGCCCCTCTTCACAACATACTGAGGATAACCCATGATGGTCATGAGGAGCGAGGTCTTGCCCGAACCGTTCGGACCAAAGAGGATGTGGGTCTCGCCGGGCTTTATCTCGAGATGCAGGTCTTTTAACAGGACTTTGCCACCCAGTTCCACCTGCAAATCTTCAATGAAGAGCATCAACATCTCCTTGCGAAGCGGCGGGCAGCGTGCCGCCGCAGCCAGGCGCCAAGCCCGTCCGAGAGGTCAATCGGGCTATCGTGACGGCCCCGCCGCCACCGAAGGCAGCGGCGCTTTCGGCTTGGCAATCCCGGCCCCGGCGGCTCGCCGGTTAGGCTTTCCAGAGGCCGTGCAGATTGCAGTATTCTCGTGCGACCACCGCTTCCTGTCCTTCGACAGAGAACACGGCTTCGGGGGCTTCGCCCGGATTCAGATACTGGCGATAGATCTTGTCCCCGACAATCAATTCGACCCACTCGATCCAGTGCTTTTCTTCCATCGGGTGCGGGACGCTTCCGACCTTCACCTTGGTTCCCGAGGCCGTTTTCTCAATCACCGGAACATGTTTTTCCTTGGCGGCGTCCACGGTGTTTTCGACAAACAGCTTCATAGGCTTCCCACAGCATGTGAGCTCCCCGTCCCCGCCGTGCAAGGTTTCCACGATGTTTCCGCAAACTTCGCACTTATACACTTGCAATCTCTGAGCCATGATCCTTCTTCTCCTTTTGATCGATGTTTCAATCAGTTATTTCTGCTCTTCCTCTTCGACCTTCGCTTTGTGCTTCGTGCCGCATGCCGGGCAGAGAATCTCCATCTCCTTTTCGTCCCCTATGAATTTTTCCCGGAGCGTCTCGGGTCCCAGAAAACTGACGTCTCCACACGCGCACTGCGGGCACTCGCCCCTTACCTTGTAACGCTTCTTTGCCATAACCGTCTCCTTGGGAAAGAACGACTCTTTGAAAACCCATTCTTTCGCAGTGTATGAAATGCCTGCTTCCGTGCGGCCGCCTTCGGAGGCGAATGGAAGCACCACTACTTTGCCTTGGGAGTTTCATCCGGAAAAAAAAGTCCTGTACGGCGAGAAGTAAAGAGGGGCGCATCCGATTTGCACGACTTTTTTCACTCCGCGAACTCCCCGTCCCCGGAAAACCTGCTCTCCCTCTTGCGTCTGCAGTGTGCGCAAAGGCCGTAATATTCCAGCCTGCTGTCCTGCACCTCAAAGCCGATCTCCGCTTTTATCTCCTCCGGGTGGATCTGAATCTCCAACTCCAGATCTTCTATGGTTCCGCACGAAACGCAGATCAGATTGATGTGCGGCGCCGTGTTCGGTTCGTAGCGGTTGTCACTGGAATCGAATTGCATAACCTTGATCAGCCCCATCCGGGCAAGAACTCCAAGCGTGTTGTAGACCGTGGCCAAACTGAGATCGGGCTGCTTCTTTCTCACCTCGTGGAAAATCTGCCGCGCACTGGGGTGGGATACACACGAAGACAGGTACTCGACGATAGCTCTTCTCTGCGAAGAAATCCGCGAACCCGCCGCCCTCAGGGCGTTCTGCATACGCTTGCCCCTTTCTTCAGACCGTCCCATCCAAACACCTCTTAGAATGCTTGACACTAGTTTAGAACGGTTCTAAACTGACTTCAACCCATATTTCCGAATAAAGGAGAGAAAACTCATGGCTATCTGGAAATGCAACAACTGCGGCAACACCGTCGATGTCCAGGCCCCCCCGGAAACCTGTCCTTCGTGCAAGCAGAAATGCGAATTCGTCGATGTGTCCTGCTATATCCCGGAGTGCGGCGGAGTGGAATCGGGCAACATCAACCCCACGGTGTACCAGGAGAGCTACGGCAAGGACAAAAAGTAAAGAAGCGGGAAGCGAGGAGCGGGAAGAACAGCTTAAGTTGCCCAAGCGTGGAGCTCCGAGTCTTTTCATTGATTCATGTGTTTGAGGTATGGAGATCTTTAGAGAGGAGTTCTTTGTGGCCAGCCCGGAAGAGATGTGGCAGTGCCAGACGGCCAGTTGCGGCTACATTTACGACCCCGACCGGGGTGACAGGAAGGGGAAAATCGCAAAAGGGGTGAAGTTCGAAGACCTGCCTGATGAGTGGAGGTGCCCGATCTGCGGGGGCACGAAAAAGAGTTTTCGGTCTCTTACGGGCGTCGCTTTTGGCGAAGAAAAATGCGAATTGCCGACAGGAGGCTGAACAACTCGAAGTGACCTTTTCCGGGCCTACCGAGAAAATTAAAGAGGACCTTTCTGCTCATGGCCGATGATGATGCGAACGACTGTTTTCTGATGAAAGAGGCGGTTCGCAAAGTGTTTCGGTCTGAGGACTTTTTCTGTGTCCCAAACGGCATAAAACTCATTGGTTATCTGCTCCACAATGCTATCAGCTGGGGGCCAGCTCTTACATCAAGCCAATGTCCTTCGAAGAGCTGACAAAGGCCGTAAAGTGTCGAGCTGAATACTGGTTTGGCGTAGCCCAGCTGCCCATTTCCGAAGGTTTGCACGTGTGAGGTCTTCGACGGCCGAAAACCCGTGCGGTGCGAATGATTGATTTAGCCTGCGCCACACTCACTCGGAGGCTCTATGGCCGGGTTATCCTGGAAAATGAAGTCCACGTTTGTCCTCATCGGCTCAAGCGCAGTCCTGTCGCTTCTTCATGTCTTAGTGTTCGCCGATTTGCACTCACTGCTCTTCTACCTTGCCCTGGACGTGGTCTTCGTGCCCATCCAGGTTCTGCTCGTAACCATTTTGATAGAGCAACTCATGAACGAGCGGGAAAGGCAGACAATGCTGAGAAAGCTCAACATGGTCATAGGAGCGTTTTTCGGTGAAGTCGGCAACAGACTGATAAAAATGATGGGCGCAACGTGCGCCGATTCTTCGCCCCTGGAACAGGCGCTTGCCGTGGCACAGGATTGGGGACAGTCCCACTACAGGGAGGCTGCGGAGTTCATCCAAGACTATCGGTGGAAATTCGATTTGCACAAAGTGCGGTTACAGGACCTCAAGGAGTTGCTTCTCAAGAGCCGCCATTTTGTGCTGGGGCTTTTGCAGAACCCTAACCTTCTCGAACACGATTCTTTTTCCGACCTGCTCCTGGCCGTATGCCACCTGACTGAGGAGTTGGAAGCCAGAGAAAGCTTGCAGGAATTGCCCCGGTCCGATTTAAACCACTTGGAAAACGACATCCAGAGGGCATTCACTCTTCTTCTCCGGGAATGGCTGTCCTACATGCAACATCTCGGGAAGCATTATCCGTACATGCATTCGCTGTCGGTCAGGACCAATCCCTTCAATCCGGTCGCAAACCCGGTCGTTCTCAGGAGCTGATGACTCGTCTCAGTTGAATGATTTATTCATTCCAAAATGACTTTGCATTTCAACAGGAGAAGCAATGGAAATGGGGCGTGAAAAAACGGAAAAAGCAATGCGGATCATGAGCGCCAACCCGTTAAACGCTGAGACCGCCAAAGAGCATCTTCGTTCCTGGATCACGGCAAATTCGGTATTTTTCGATAGAAATCAAGGGGCGCTCATGGAAGCCCCCATAGACATTTCTCAATGGCGGCTGACGGTTACCGGAGAAGTAGGAAAGGAGCTGCTGTTCAGTTTCGACGATATTCTTCGAATGCCCAAGGCAATCGTAGCCAACACCCTGGAATGCTCCGGCAATGGACGCTCCCTGCTTAAAGAAAAGGCGAGCGGAAATCCCTGGACCATTGGGGGAGTAGGCAACGCCGTTTGGGGCGGAGTGTGGTTGAAAGATCTGCTGAAAAAAGCCGAAGTAAAACAATCCGCCAGACATGTAGCGTTTGAAGGCTTCGATAAACCGGCCGGGTCTGCCGGAATCAAGTTCGTGCGAAGCATTCCGATCGAAAAGGCCTTGTCCTCGACGCTTCTCGCCTATGAAATGAACGGGGAAGCGCTCCCGCTTAAACATGGATATCCTTTGCGCGGACTTGCGCTGGGGTGGACGGGCGCAAATTGCATCAAATGGTTGACCGGAATAACGCTTCTGGATGCGCCCTTCGAGGGCTTTTTCATGGACAAGGTCTATCGCATTTTTCAAAAGGAGCAGGACCCTAAGACGGGAGAGGTGGTAACGAGAATTGCTCTAAAGTGCATTATCACTCAGCCGCTTGTAAACGAAAAATTGCCCGGCGGGCAGATTGTGGTTCTGGGCGCCGCATATTGCGGTGAAAGGTCGATCGAACGCGTTGAGGTTTCGGTCGACGGCGGCCAAACGTGGGAGCAGGCGTCATTCATAGGCCCCAATGAACCGTACGCCTGGAGACAATGGCAATATGTCTGGGATGCCCGAGCCACCGGCGCTCACACCATCATGGCACGAGCTACGGACAGCGAGGGAAACAGGCAACCCGACAGGGCCGGCTGGAATGTTCTGGGGTACGGAAACAATGGCGTTGAGGAGCACGCTGTGGTTGTCGAGATCGTCTGAAGCCCCCGGGATCAAGGGGCTGGCTGTCTTTTCGGCTCATGGTGTGTTATTTTGCAATTAGATTGCCTGTATAAGCGAAGATGCCCCTAAAGAGTATTACACCAATGAAGATGCAGACCAAGCCATCCGGGACGCAAAAGCCGTTTTTGACTTTTGCCACCAGTCGCTTCCTCATTCCCGACCGGGTCATGAGTGAAGTTCGGGAGGCCATCGAGCGGCTGAAATCCGAGGAGATCCGCGCGGTATATCTTTTTGGCTCCTACGCCTCCGATGTTCCGACTCCGAAGAGCGATGTGGGTTTGCTCATCGTCGCCGAAAAAATCGACCGGGAAAAGCTTCAAATCGAGTTTCTATCCGTCCCGGTTCCGGTTGATTTTCATCTGCTGACCCCGGAGGAATTTGAACGGCAGTCGGAGGAAGGCAGGGGCATCGCAGGGGCGGCAGCCCGGAGCGGCCTTCGGCTGCTCTAGTAGAGCCCGGGGCGGTCATTTGCAAAGCATGGTTCGAACACTTTCCGGCGGGCGACCAGCCCGTCTATTTTTTCCTCCTCGGGAGCTTTCTCCAACTTAGGATTTTTTTCCGATTCACGCCGTTTTTTTTCTCCTCCAGGGCTCGGCGCAAGACAAAGTATCCAATCGTCAACGCCAGGATAACGGCGGATATGCCGAAAAGCGTATCGGGCCTCGACTTTGCGTAATCAAGAGTAATTACCTTCCTGGATACGGCAATGATTGCCACCAACAACACAACATCCGCGTGCATCCGGTTTTCCTGGAGATAAATCTTGGTGCTCTCCAGAAGTTCCAGCCCGATCAGAACGTTCAGGAACAACCCGAACAGTTCTACAACCTGCGGGGGCCCCAGAGAAAACAGGGGAGGTTGGGCAAGTTGTCCGAACAACGCAGCCGCGAATTCCACTACCATCGCCGCGATGGTGAGCATCATCAAGACGAGCAGTACCAAAACGACGATCTTTTCGAAGAGCCTCAGTATGTCCGGTCGCTTGACATTTGGAAACAAACGATTCCCCTGGCAAACCCGAGCGGGCCCAACCGGTGGGCGCCGCCGGGACTGGTCCGAACATCATGAAAAATTCCGGGGTATCTGCTTACAACCCCCGGGTTGCCTACTGTTGATCGCCCATCACAAAGCCGGGTTTTTTCCGGGTCGCCAGAAAGTCCAGCAGATTTTCGGTTTGCTCGGTGGAAAGGATGCGACCGAAGACCGGCATGTTGTAGACGCCGTTCATGATGCGCAGGGTCATCTGACCGCGGGTGAGCTTGTCGGCTATCCAGGTCAGATTGGGTCCTCTCTTTCCCCCATGGCCCTCGATGGTATGGCAGAAAAGGCATCCCATCCTGTTGAAAACCATTGCCCCTTCGTATACCGGACCGGAAGAAGCCCCTATAAGGCTGGCGGTAAGTGGAGCGGCATCGATGCGGGGAGACCAGTTCTCATGCCATCCGGCCACGGTCAGCGCTGCGATAGCCGGCAAGAGGAACACCACGACGGCCACAGCCAGAGGTCTTCGCGCCGGGTGACGCTCCCCGCGGTTGCTCACCAGCGGGACCGAAAAGAGGACCAGGCCGATCACCAGCGGCGTCAAGACCATGAAATAGTTCTCAAGAGAGTGCGGCAGCAGGGCAAGAAGAGCGAAAAGCCACCAGAAATACCAGTCCGGACGGGGGTGCGCGTTGATCAGCGAAGGATTGGGCGGATTGTCGAGCTTGACCGGACCGACCAGCCAGGCCAACAGCAGCACAACGGAAACCACGCAGAGAGCGAACACGAAGTCGCGCAGCACGACTGTGGGCCAGAAAGGGACGCCTTCCTTCCGCAGCATGTCGTGATACTCGGAACGGTAGGTCGCGGGATCCACCTTGCGGCCAGGCACGGGAGGTTCGGAAACGCCGTTTCGCAGCACCAGGTACACGTGCAGGCCGATCAGGGAGGCGAGCAGGATCGGCAGGAAAATGACATGCAAGGCGAATATTCGGCTCAAGGTGTAGGTTCCCACCACATTCCCGCCTATGATCAAACGAGCAAGCCACAGGCCGATCAGCGGAACGTGCGCGGCCATCTTGGAGGCTGCCACGATACCGAAGACGGCGTTTTGGTCCCAGCGCACGATCTGGCCGCAGAAGGCCATCGCTCCCGTGGTGGCCAGCAGCAGGACGCCGGTCGTCCAGTTCATTTCCCGCGGGAACTTGAAGCTGCCCATCAGAAACACCCTGAGGACATGAATGGCGATCAGAACGATCATCATCGACGCTCCCCAGTAATGCATGCCTCTCAGGAAAGCGCCCAGCGGTGCCTTGTGGGTGATGTACTGCAGGCTTTGATAGGCGCCGCCCGCCGAGGGGACATAAGTCGTCAGAAGGCCGATGCCGGAGACTACCTGCATGATAAAAGCGGTCAGGAGCGCGCTGCCGAAGACATATTTCCATTTGACGCCGGGCGCGGCCGGATGAATGGCGATCTCCTCAATCACTTTGACCAGGCCGGTTCGATCCTCGAGCCATTGCAAGAGTTTTTTCCGCTGTTTCATCCCCTTATCCTCTCTACAAATTCTCTGCGAAGGGGAGTGGACGGGTCTGCAGTTCGACCTGTCCGCCGCGCACACGAACCCGGAAACGCTGCAGGGGAAAGGGCGCGGGGCCTGCCGCCACAGTCCCGTCCTCATAGTAAACGCTGCCGTGGCACGGACAGAAAAACAGTCTGGGAGCGGCCTCCCAGCTCACCGGACAGCCGAGGTGGGAACAATTGAGAACAAAAGCGATGAAGTCACTATCCCCGACCCTGCGCACCCAGGCCCCGGTCTTTCCCGTCACACCCGCCCATGGCCGTGCAGACGGGTTTTCAAAGGAAACCAGGACCGTATCTCCGAGCGTGAACCTGTCTACCGGCCCCACCGATACCCACTGACGATGCATCCTGCGGGAAACCGGCACCAGGATGTAGCTGAGTATCGGCAGTCCGATCATGGCCGCAATAAGAGACCCGGCGGCCACGCCCAGCCCCGCCAGGACCCGACGCCTGCCCGGATCTTCTTCCCCGGATCGCTCGACTCTATTGTCATCCTCGATCTTCACTGGAGAGCTCTCCTACCCACTTTATAATGGCGACAATGAAAAGAACCGCTCCCATGGCGCTTATAATGTTTGAGGTCAAGACCCCGAGTCCCAGGAGCGTTGCTCCCAGGGAAAGAACGAAGGGCCAATAGGTGGGCGGAGGGATGATTTCGGGCTTTGGAATGTTCCAACCCGCCAAATTTGCTGTTTCGGTCTCCCGGGGAAAACCCGCGGCCCCGGATTGATTCTCACTCTGATTTTGCATCTCCTGTTCCCTTTTCTGCTGTTTCCCTTTTTTCGGTCTCGGGGTAGAGCCGGCTGATTACGGCCAGCAGCGGCGCGAAATAGAGCAGGCCACAGATCATCCACATGAAGGAGCCTCCCAGATTGAGGTCCGACTGAGGATCGAGTTTCCAGACCGTTCGGATGAACCGGAAAATGCCGGCGCCGGTGCCGTCGGAGGAGCGCATGTAGGTGGGGTAGTATCCCGGGGGGGCAAAGGTCAACAGTATCCCCAGGATCATATTGGCAGACATGGCGATGAATATATAAACCGCCCCGACGACCGGTGAAAACCGGTGCGACTGCAATGGGGTGAAAATAGGCCAAAAGAATATCGTCCCCGAGATCAGAAAGCTCAGGTGCTCCAGGGCGTGGATCCCATCGTTTTGTAGCGCCGCGTTAAAAAGCACGGGCAGGTGCCAGAGCCACATGGTTCCAACGGCAACCAGGCAGGCAATGGTCGGCCTGCTGAGAAACCGCTCGACCTTTGCTGCAATTTCGATGGACAAAAGCGACTCGACCGGTTCCGGCGGGAGGCCGAGCAGGAGAAGCGGAGGCACGGCCGTATAGAGCAGGATATGCTCCAGCATGTGTGCGCTAAAGAGGTAACTATCTCCGAGAAAATCGAGCGGCCCGATCAGGATCAGCACCATGAGCAGCACGCCCGAGCCGAAGAGCGCTGTTTTGCGGTTCATGCGAAAGCCGACGGCCCACAGATAGGCCAAAAAAAGCGCTACGGCTCCGAAAATCACCGCGGGTTGGAAATCCCAGGCCTCAGCGAAAAGTTGTCCATTGGTCATCGCAGCACCCACAGGTAGATGACGGGAAAGATGACCATCCATACCGCGTCGACGAAGTGCCAGTAAATCGAAACGGCCTCCACGCCTTTGGAGGGGCGCCCCGTTCCCCCCCGCTTCAGTTCGAGGCCGAAAAGGGTCCCCAGCATGACGAGTCCGATAAGAACATGGAGACCGTGAAAGCCCGTAAGGGTGAAAAATGTCGTGCCGAACAGGTCCCGGCTGATAGTCACGTTTTGTTTGAACAGGGAGAAGTATTCGCTTCCCTGCCCCGCTAAAAATACAGCACCCAGCACCATGGTGGCCAAAAGCCACGCGAAGGCAGGCCTGCGCCTCTCGGTCCCGAACCGAACGACAGCCTGCCGCATGGTGAAGCTGCTGGCGATGAGGCATGCGGTGAACACAGCGGTTCTGGGAATATCGAGGTATCGGGATGCGTCGGCTGCGCTGGGCGTGGTCGCGTGATAGACCACATAAGCGAGGATCAGCAGGATGAAGAAAACCGCTTCGGATGCCACAAAAAGCAGCATTGCCAATCTAATCTTGTTCATGCGATCTCCCCTTGAGACGGCGGGGCGGAAGCGCCCGGCAGCTTTCCGGATCGCTCCAGATCATATAAGGGCCTGATGCTTCGAATGGGCGGAATCCGGTCGAAGTTGTGAGGAGGCGGCGGAGAGGATGTGGCCCATTCCAGGGTCCAGCCTCCCCAGGGATTGTCCCCGGCCGGTTTGCCTTGAAAAAGGCTGACGACCAGATTGATGAAAAAGACCAGGAATCCCAGCCCGAGGACATAAGCAAAAAGAGAGGATATCAGATTGATAGCGGCGAGATGCGGCAAATTGGGGTAGGTATAGACCCTGCGCGGCATGCCGGCGAGCCCGGCGAAGTGAAGAATGAAAAAAGCGCCGTTAAAGCCGATCACCATGAGCCAGAATTGGATCTTGCCCAGCTTTTCCGAGAGCATGCGGCCGGTGATTTTGGGGTACCAGTAGTAAAATCCGGCCATCACGGTGAAAATAGTGCCGCCCAGCAGGGTGTAGTGAAAATGGGCCACCACGAAATAGGACTGGGTAAGCGCCCAGTCCACCGGCACTACGGCAAAGGCCACTCCGCTCAGGCCTCCGATCGTGAACTGTATGAGGAAGGCAATGCAGAAAAGCATGGGCGTGTCGAAGCTGATCGAGCCGCCCCACATGGTGGCGATCCAGTTGAAGATTTTGATTCCGGTGGGGACCGCGATCAGTGCGGTAGTAAGAGCGAAGGTGTAATAGACCGTAAAGTTCATTCCCGTGGCAAGCATGTGATGGGCCCAGACGCCGAAGCTGAGAAAAGCGATCGCCACTGTCGCGACGGAAATAAAGGCGTAGCCGAAGATCGGTTTGCCGGAAAAAACCGGGATTACCTCGGATACGATTCCGAAACCGGGCAGGATCAGGATATAAACCTCGGGATGGCCGAAGAACCAGAAAGTGTGCTCCCAGAGCAGAGGGCTGCCGCCGGCGGCAGGGTTGAAGAAAAGACCGCCCAGGTGCCGATCCACAAAAAGCATCACCAGCGCGGCATTGAGCGCCGGCAGGGCCAGGAGCATGAGAATGGCGTTGATCGCCGACATCCAGACGAAGAGCGGAACCAGGTTCAGCTTCATGTCCGGGGGGCGCAGGTCTGCGACGGTCACGAGGATGTTGATTGCCCCCATAATCGTTCCTGCCCCGGTCAGAAGAAGGCCGACTATCCAGTAATCCACGCCGGAGCCTACAAAATACCTGTTCATCGAAAAATTCACAGATGTCAGCGGCGCATAGGCCGACCAGCCCGTATGGAGGGTGTCTCCGGCAAAAAAGCTGAAATAGATGAGGAGCCCGCCCATCAGGTACAGCCAATAGCTAAGCGCGTTCATTCTCGGGAACGAAACATCGCGAGCCCCGATCATCAGAGGCGTGAAATAGACCATGAACGCGGTGAGCATGGGCATGACCGCGAGAAATATCATCGTCGTGCCGTGCATTGTAAAAACCTGGTTGTACGTCGCGGGGGACAGCCAGTGATGGTTGGGTTCGATAAGCTGGGTGCGCATGACCATCGCCAGTGTTACCCCCGCAAGGAGAAACGCCAGCGATGTCACAAAATACATGATCCCTATCTGCTTATGGTCCACGGAGGAGAGCCAGCTCAGCAGGCCTTTGTATTCCCCGACCTCCAGGATGCTCCCCGGTTTATTGGAAGTATTGACCTCGCTGTTCATTTCAATCCTTCAAGATAGGCGGTCAGATCTTTGATCTGATCGGTTTCAAGGCCGATATCCGGCATCCGGGTGCCCATTTTCATGGACTGGGGGTTCTTTAGCCAACTTTCCAGGTTCTCGTGCGTGTTGGCAAAGCTGCCCGAGGCCAGAGTGGTGCGGCTCCCCACGTGGGTCAGGTCCGGAGCCACACGCCCCTTGGTCGAAAGGCCGGAAATGGAGTGGCAGTTAACGCAGTTTTTTTCCCTGAAAACCTCGGCGCCGTTCGCTGCCGCGCCCGCTGCGGGCGGTAAAGCCGGCTGCCGCTGGTGGGCGAGCCACGCGTTATAGTCCTCGGGGGACTGCGCGAAGACCCGGATTCTCATGGCGGCATGCCCCATGCCGCAGAAAGAGTGTCAAGTGCCCAGGTAAAGACCCGGACGCTTGATGGTCAGCTCCAGATAGTTGGGATGGCCGGGTATGACATCTATCTTCTGCCCGAATGCGGGGACCCAGAAACCATGGATGACGTCTGCGGATTCGAACTTGAGAAGCAACCGTTTGCCCACGGGCAGGTGAATCTCATTGGCCGCCGTCACGCCTGTCTTGGGATAGTGCAGTTCCCACCACCACTGGTGCGCCACTACGGTCAGATCGGGCTTTTTGCCGGGCATCGGAGAATTCACCAGAGACATGGTCCGGACAGCGACGATAAAGAGCCCACCGACAATAAGAACGGGAATGAGTGTCCAGAGCACTTCGAGCCGGACATTCTCGCTGAACTGCTTGGGCTCCCGCCCTTCCCGCCGGCGGAATTTGATCACGGCGTACGCCACCAGCCCCGCGACAATAACAAAGATAAAAGCAGCGACGCCCAGCACGATATAAAAAGAGCTGAGAATATCGTGGCCCTGTTTCGTTACAGGCGTCAAAACGGATGTATAGGCATTCATTGTTTATCTCTTCGTATCGCGGTGAGGTGATAGGAATTTCTTTTTCTCGAGTCGCCTTGGAATTTCGGCCTGCGCCTGTTTTTTTATAGCTCCGGCTTTTGTCTGTCAACCCGTTATTGAGAACTTTACGTAAAGTCTATGGACATCATGAGACTCAGCACGAGCATGGCGAGTATGGAACAAATATAGAGCCTTTTGGCCCAGAGCCTTTCATCGGCTGCCTTCCGGCCGGACCAGGCGATGAACAGCCAGACCAAACCGGATGCGGCCGTCACAACGAAATAGCCGTAGCCGGTGTAGCCGCAGACGGTAAGCATGAGGGCAGCCGCAATAAAAACAAAGATATAGGCGATGATGTGCTTTTTTGCGGCTGCCGTGCCCCGTTTGACCGGAAGCATAGGAATTTCTGCAGCGTCGAAGTCATCGAATCGGAAAATGGCGATCGAATAATAGTGGGGAATCTGCCACAAAATGAAAATTGCGAGCAATATTGCCGCTCCGCTATCGAAGCGGTTTGTGACCGCGCAGTATCCTGCGAGGGGGGGCGCGGCCCCGGCCAGACTTCCAACCAGGGTGGCATATTCGGAAGTGCGTTTCAGACCAACACTGTAGACCCCCACATAAATGCAAAAACCTGCCACTGCAACGCCCGCTGACAAAATGTTTGCCGCCGTCGCGAGAAGCACTGCCCCCATAACTCCCAGAAGAGTAGCATAAAGGGAGGCTGCCCCAACCGACAAGGTCCCCCTCACAAGGGCGCGGTTGCAGGTTCGCTTCATTTTTCCGTCCAGATTTCTGTCGATGCAATTATTGAAAACACAGGCGGAAGCGACAACGAGAGAAACCCCGGTGAGGGTTGCAAAAAGCACCGCAGCATTGATGCGGCCCCGGGACGCGAGGAAAAAACCGCCGGCTGTCGATGCGAGATTTCCTGCCAGAATGCCGGGCTTGGCGCTATCTATGTAGTCTCTGATCACTGTTGCGTTTCACATCATGCGGTAATTGAGGTCGAAGATGATCCAGATCGATCCCCCGATGAAAATGGCCATGATCAAAAGAGTGAATAGCAGCGCCATAACATTCCACCGGGCCGAAGAGGACATGTCCAGGTGCAGAAAATAGTGGAGATGCACCAGGATCTGTAAAACAGCCGCGGCAAATATGCCGATCAAAGCTGCCGAACGGGACGTTTTGCCGCTCATCACCAGGGCGAAAGATACGGCAGTAAGGAGCATCGCCAGCAGAAACCCGACGAGGTAGGACTTTAGACTTGCCTTCCCCGCCCCTGCGCTCTCCATCAATACGTGGTTCATTTACAGTACTCCCCGCAGGTAGACGAATGTAAACACCCCGACCCACACGATATCCAGGAAATGCCAAAACATGCTGAGCCGCAGGAGCCGGGACTGAACGGAGGCGGTCAGTCCTTTTACGCCGACCTGCACCATAGCCACAGCCATCCACAGCAGGCCGAAGGCCACATGGGCGCCGTGGGTTCCCACCAGGGTGAAAAAAGCCGAAAGAAACGCGCTGCGATCCGGCCCGCTGCCGGCGAGGATCATCGAGTGAAATTCCTTTATCTCCATGGAAATGAAACTCACTCCCAGCAGGAAAGTGAGTGCAAGTCCCAGCAAAACGAGGTTTTTTTTGCCGTCGCGCACGGCCAGCATGGCCAGGCCGCAGGTTGCGCTGCTGGTAAGAAGGATCAGGGTTTCGCCCAGGACATAGGGCAGGTGAAACAACTCCTTTCCCGTGGGCCCACCCGCATAACTGCGGCCAAGGACCGCAAAGGTCGCAAAAATCGCCGAAAACAGGAGAAGATCGCTCATGAGATAGACCCAGAAGCCAAACACCCTGGTTGCCGCCATCTCCTGCTCTGCGGCGTGAGTGGAATCGGTTGCAATAGCCCCGGTCGTCATCTTTTACACCTCCTGTACGGGAATGCTTTGCCCGCCCGGGGCAGCCTGCCTGTGGCGCGCCGCAAGCTTCTCATACCGTTTTTGCTCGATCCGCTCGACTTCATCAGCCGAAATCACCCGATGAATATTCTCATCGAAAGAGCGGACGATCACTGCCGCCGCAATGGCCGCCGCGCTGAAGAGAGCCAGCCACCAGATGTACCAGACAAGCGCAAAACCCAAAAAGAAGGTGAGTACGCCGATAATAAACCCGATGCCCGAGTTCTCGGGGACTTCGATATCTTCGTACCGGGCCGGCCGTTTGTAGGCGACACCTTTTTCCTTCATGTCCATGAAGGCGTCGATATCTTCGACAACGGGAATCTGCGCAAAGTTGTAGATGGGAGGCGGCGAAGCCGTGGCCCACTCCAGGGTCCGCCCGCCGTAGGGATCTCCGGTCGTATCCAGGGTGCTTTCTTTCTGCCGGATGCTGACAACCAGTTGAACCAGCAGTAAACCGGTGCCGATCACGATCAGTGCAGTGCCTACCGCAGCGACTACAAGCAGCGGATGCCAGGCCGGGTTGCTGTAATGCCACATCCTGCGCGGCATGCCCATAAGTCCGAGCAGATAGAGCGGCCCAAAAGCCAGGTAGAAACCGATCAGCCAGAAGAAAAAGGCGCTTTTGCCCAACGTTTCGTTCAATTGAAACCCGGTCACCTTGGGGAACCAGTACATATACCCTGCGATCACTCCGAACAGCGTGCCGCTTATCAGCATGGTGTGGAAATGTGCGACCAGAAACAGGCTGTTGTGGAGCACGTAATCGGCCGGGGGCATCCCCAGAAGCACTCCTGCTGCTCCTCCGGTGGTGAAGCTCACGATGAATCCCAGGGTCCAGTACATCGGCGCAGTCAGCCTCACGCGGCCACGGTACATGGTAAAGAGCCAGTTGAAGATTTTCACGCCGGTGGGCACGGCGATGATCATGGTCGTGATGCCGAAAAAGGTGTTGACGTTCGGGCTCGCTCCCATGGTGAAGAAGTGGTGAAGCCAGACGAGAAAGGAAAGAACCGTAATGGCCACTGTGGCGTAGACTAAAGAGGCATAACCGAACAACCGTTTTGCCGAAAAGGTGGCGACAACCTCGGAGAAGATGCCGAAGGCGGGCAGAACCACGATATAGACCTCCGGATGCCCCCACATCCAGAAAAGATTTGCATACATCATCATATTGCCGCCAAAGCCGTTGCTGAAAAAATGCATGCCGAGATATCGATCGAGCGAAAGCAAGGCAACGGCCACTGTGAGCACCGGGAACGCACAAATCATGAGCACGTTGGTGCAAAGCGTCGTCCAGGTGAAAAGAGGCATGCGCATGAGCTTCATGCCGGGGGCGCGCATCCGGAGAATGGTTACGAGGAAGTTGATGCCCGACATGAGAGAGCCGATCCCGGCGATCTGGACGGCCCATGCCCAGTAGTCGACTCCAGGGCCCGGGCTGAATGGCTTTTCGGCGAGAGGCGAGTATCCCGACCAGCCGGCCTTGGAGAAATTGCCGACCCCCAGAGACACCATTACCAGAAGCGCCCCGGCCACCGTCAGCCAGAAGCTCAGAGAATTGAGGAAAGGAAAGGCCACGTCGCGGGCGCCGATCTGCTGGGGCACAACGATATTCATAAGCCCTACGATGAACGGCATGGCCATGAAGATGATCATGATGGTGCCGTGGGCGGTGAATATCTGGTCAAAGTGGGAAGGCTCCAGATAGCCATGGGAAGCGCCAAAGGCAAGGGCCTGCTGAGAACGCATCATGATGGCGTCGGAAAGACCGCGCAGCAGCATGACGAGCGCCAAAATGAGATACATGACGCCGATCCTTTTGTGATCGAGGCTTGTCAGCCACTCGTTCCACAGATAGGACCACTTCCCGTACCAGGTAATCAGCGCGAGGATCACTGCCGCGAGCAGAATGGAGCCGCCAACAGCGCCCATAACGATCGGGTCGTTGAAGGGTATGGCCGAAAGGGTCAGTTTTCCAAGCATATCAATTTCCCCCGGGAGCGCTCTGGGTGACGGGCATGGGACCGGGCCCCCCGCTCATGGCGCCCGGATGCATGGACATGTAATGGCTTACGATGAGGTCGAAGAGCCCGGGCTCTACACCGGAAAAGTAGGCAACAGGGTTTTCAACGCTCGGTCTACGGAATTGCGCAAACCGGGCCGCATCGAGTTTTTGCGGCGAATGTTCGACTTTTTGCCGCCACGCGTCGAATTCTTTCCGGGAAACCGCCCGCGCCTGGAAATTCATTGAGGCATACCCTTTGCCGCTGTATTGCTGGCTCTGACCGAAGTAGACCCCGGGTTTATCGGCCAGCAGATGCAGCCTGGTCACCATACCGGCCATGGAGTACATCTGGCTTCCAAGCTGGGGGATGAAAAACGAGTTCATAACGGTATCCGAAGTAATCTTGAAACTCAGCGGAACACCGACGGGAAAAACGAGCCGGTTGACCGTTGCGATGTTGTATTGCGGATAGATGAAAAGCCATTTCCAATCCAGGGAGACGACCTGGATCTCGACGGGCTTTACGCCGCGGTCGATGGGCTTGTAGGGGTCCAGCTGGTAGGTCCTGCTCCAGGCAAGGTATCCAAGGATACTTACGATGATGACGGGAATCAGCCAGATAATCACTTCGAGCTTGAGGGAACTGCTCCAGTTCGGAGCATAATCCGCTCGATTATGGGAAGCCGAATACTTTCGCGGAAACAATAGGGCCATGATGACGACGGGGATAATGACGATCAGCATCAACCCCAGGGCCACGAAGATGAGACTGCGTTCGGCATGGCCGATCGGCCCTTCGGGGTGCAGCAGAACGAATTGGCTGCAGCCGCCAAGAAGACAAGCAACGATAAGCGAAGACAGTGCGATAAAAACGAGATTGCCCTTCCCCTTCATGCAGTCATCCGTTTCTGAAGTAAACCTGTGGAAGATAAAATGCAGACGCCACCCAATCTCACGCCCGGGGAGTTTGCCGCCAAAGAACCCCGAGGTCGATTTCCACTTCATGGAAAGGCTCTACCCGAACTTTTTCCGCGCCTTCGTAAATATGCTTCCTTGACGGTCTTGGATGAACGAATAATTCTCCGTCTATGATTTCTCCGGTCATATTTTCCGGGATGCTGCAGAGGTCTTCGTAAATCGCTCCCTTTTTGGCCGGTTCGCTCATAAAAGTTCATCTCCTTAGCGTTTGTTCACTGCCGCCCTCCCCGGTAGTCGGTCGCACCCAGCGGTAAAAGAACACACGACGCGGGCAGCTCCCCGCTTTGCACCGTCACGTCTATCGCGATTCCTCCCCGGGCGTTCCAGATGCCGGTTACCCGGAGAAACTTCGGCGACATGGCTTCTTTTAGCCGATTATGGATGTAGACGGTGCAATCCTCATGAAACGTTCCGTAATTTCGGAAGCTCCCGAAAAAAAGCTTCAGCGACTTGCTTTCCACCAGCCGTTCCGAAGGAACATAGTCGATGATAATCACGGCAAAGTCGGGCTGCCCGGTTATGGGACAAACCGTTGTGAATTCCGGGGCGCTCAGCCGGACCACGTAATCGGTGCCCGGGTTTGCGTTTGCAAATGTCTCCAGG
>JAKAJS010000057.1 GCA_021813685.1 Deltaproteobacteria bacterium
GACGGCGGACATCGAGGTGCTGCATAAACTCTATCTCTCGAAAGTACATGAGGTGGATGCCGCAGCCAGACAGCTTTTCGACATATTGAAGAATACCGGACATGAGGATGACATCGTGATCATCACGGCCGACCATGGAGAAGAATTTCTAGACCATGGAGGATTGTCGCACGATGGTAAAATGTATGAAGAATTGCTCCATATCCCGTTGCTCATCTACGATCCTTCGAGGAAAGAAGGCATAACCTGCGACGCTATTTCGAGTAATCTCGACATACCGCCGACCATCACGCATCTATTGGGCGCCGAACCCTCTCCGGCGTGGCAGGGGACCTCTTTGCTGCCTCTCGAGGGCTATGACCGCAAGGGAGCCTTTGCGGAGTCAATAGACAAGCAGGGCGTCCATGAAAAAGGCAACGAACCGGAAGTTCACATGTACCTGGAAGGAGATTTCAAAATGATTTACCGCCAGGGCACCGATTCCTGGCAATTCTACAACCTGAGCGAAGATCCCGGGGAGCGCAACGATATCTTCGGCAAAGATACAATCACTGAATACTACATCAAGAAAATAATTCCACGGGTGGAACGATATAAGAAATGACCGGGAATGGAGAAGAGTCTTATGGCGAACGTGAAACCGCTTAGTGCGGAAAAAATCAAAGAACTGGAAACGTATATCCATATAACGAAAAATATCGTGAGGGAGGCCTACCGGCAGTTTGCGCCCGAAGAGATGAGGCTGGTCTGGTCGGGCAACAAGGACAGCACCCTCACCTTGTGGATATGGCGCCAGACCTGTGAACAGTACGGCCTGAAGCTGCCCCGGGCGGTCACTCTCGAGGAGGGCGATTCTTTCGAGGAAGTGGTGGAATTTCTCAAGACAATCGGCAGAGACTGGAAGGTCGAATTGGACGTGGCGAGCAATAGGGACGTGCTCGAGGCCTGCAACCACACGTTGAATGCCGACGTGATCGTCAGCCGGCTAAACGAGAGAAACCGTCAGGAAATCGAAAGAATAGGCTTCGGAGGACTCGAGAGGTTTCCCTTCGAACCGGAGTCCTACATCGGCAACCACCTGATGAAGTCCGTTTCCCTCAACACCTATCTGGAGGAGCAGGGAGTCAAAGTGATCGTCCAGGGGCTGCGCTGGGACGAGCACCCGGTGAGAGCCGACGATGCGTACTTCGAGCACATTGAAGAGCAGGACCTTCAGCCCGAGCAGTTTCGCATCCGTCCCATCCTGCACATCAGCGAGCGGGCGCTGTGGGATATTTATCATCACTGGAAAATTCCGTTCGTATCTCTCTACACGCAGGGGTATCGGTCTTTGGGCGTTAAGTCCACTACCACCAAACTTGCCGATATCCCCGCCTGGGAACAGGATCTTGAGAATACGCCGGAAAGAGCCGGCAGGCGGCAGGATAAGGAAAAGGCCATGGCGAGGCTGCGTGCTCTTGGATATATGTAGCATTGGCATCGGGGGATAGTGTAACCATTCCTATCCCCTGAGCTTTCTCACTTCTCCGACCCGTATGGTCACCTTCTGCGCGTCGAAGTATTCGATGAGCGGGATGGTGTATTTGCGGCTTGCTCCGGTCATCTCCTTAAACTGCGGAGTGGTGATCTCTCCGTGCTCCTTGAGCCAGGCCGTGAGCCTGGCCTGGAGTTCGGCCATGGCTGCGGCGTGAAAATAGATCTCTTCCTTGGTCTTTACCAGGACGCCTTTGGTGAGCATCCACTGGAGCACTTCCTGGCGCTGTTTGGGAGTCCCGGGAAGGGTGGGCTCGATTTCGCGGAAAAAGGGCGGCTGCAGGCCGGCGTCGCGAAAAGTCTTCTCGATCTTTTCCTGTATGGTCTCCTCGTCTTTGGTGAGGGCGACTTTGTGCGTCGTAAGACGCACCCATTCCATTTCGAGGGCGATCTTTCCCTCCTCGGCCAGATGACGAAGAACGAAATTATAGAGCCTTGCGTCGATGGGCTTGGCGAGAAGAGCGGGGATTTCCTCCTTGGCCATGCCGGCCTTGAGCGGATTTCGGGCGTGATAATCGGCCAGAAGGTCGGTTACGCCCGTTTTCATTTCTTCGAGCGCTCCCGGGTCGATCAGCCGCCGGTTGTCCTTGTCGTAGATCACCACTTTGCCGGCGCTCATGAACTGCTGGAGGGTTTTTTCCAGAAACTTGAGGGGCAGGTTCGCCCGGATGCGCAGTTCGGCCTCATCGAGCCCCGCCCAGCCGGCGTCGTGCAGGTGCCACAAAATGATATCGGGGTCCGGGCTGTTGAAAAGCTTTTCGAGCGCGGCGGCCGCCTCGCGCTTGGCCGCTCCCTTGTGTTTGCGGGGAATGGGGTTTAGGACCGAGCCCCCGCCGATCGTTTGCACCGGCGAGTAGGAGCGCAGAACGAACCGGTCGCCGCGCAAGACCCCGGTCGGCTGGTCGAGTCGCACCTGCGCGAAGGTCCTCTCGCCGGGTTTCAGTTCCTCGCGGTCGAGCAGGACAAGGGTCGCCAGGTGTTCGGCCGTGCCCGAGTGAAAGCGAATCTTTGCCCGGTGCTTCAGCGGCCGCGGCGCGCTTCGTAAAAGCTCGAGCTCAACGTCCACCATGTGCGAGGGATAGAGCGCTCCGGCCGAAGCCAGCACGTTTCCCCGCTCGATCAGAGCCCGCTCCATGCCCTGGAGGTTTACCGCCGTTCTCTGGCCCGGCAGCACCTCCTCGACATCGCCTCCGTGCACCTGGATGCCGCGTACCTTGCTTTTTAACCCTTCGGGGTAAATAACTACCGGGTCTCCCACCCGCAGTCGCCCGGAGATGCTCGTGCCCGTTATGACCGTTCCGAATCCTCGCATCGTAAATACCCGGTCGACCGGCAGCCGGAAAGGGCCGTCGGCGCTTTTGGGTTCGACTTCGGAAAAGAGCCTGGCAAGAGATTTTTTGAGCTCCCCGATCCCTTCGCCCGTCGCCGCCGAAACCGGAACAATCTCGCTTCCCTCAAGAAACGTCCCCTTTAAAAACTCGACGATGTCTTCGCGCACCATCTCCACCCAGTCGGGATCCTCGACCAGGTCGGTCTTGGTGAGCACCACGATCCCCTTTTTCACCCGGAGCAGTTCGCAGATCTCCATGTGTTCGCGGGTCTGGGGCATGACGCCTTCGTCTGCCGCAATCACGAGCGCCACCAGGTCGATTCCCGTGGCCCCCGCGACCATGTGTTTGACAAACTTTTCGTGGCCCGGCACATCGACGATCCCCAGGCGCTCGCCGCCCGGCATGTCCATGTGCGCAAACCCCAGTTCGATTGTGATTCCCCGCAGTTTCTCTTCCTTCAGACGATCCGTGTCGATTCCGGTAAGAGCCCTGATGAGGGAAGTCTTGCCGTGGTCGATATGGCCCGCTGTTCCCAGGATGACCTGTTTCATAGGCTTGTCTTTGCGCTCCGGCATTTAGTAAAATGAATACTCCGCCTATTTACTCTAACAGAAGCGCCTTGTCGCGCACAAGTCTCAAGGCGGCGTTTTTATTAAAACATTGTTTGACTTTTCGGGAACGAAAATATTATCCTGCCGCCAATCTAAAGCCTTGACCGGAGATACTCTCATGGGGTTCGACCTTGCCGAAAAAAGCCGAATGAATCGTCTGCCTCCCTACGTGTTTGCCGAGGTAAACGCTCTGAAAATGCAGAAACGGTGGGCGGGCGAGGATATCATAGACCTCGGGATGGGAAATCCCGATCTGCCGGCCCCCGACCACGTGATCGAAAAGCTCGTCGAGGCCGCGAGAAAGAAGCACAATCACCGCTACTCGGCCTCCCGCGGTATTACGCGCCTGCGCGAGGCGGTCTCCGAGTGGTACAAGAGAAATTATGACGTCGATATCGACCCGGACAGGGAAGCGGTTGTCACGATAGGGGTAAAGGAAGGGATGTCCCACCTGGTGCTGGTGCTGATCAGCCCCGGCGACGTCGTCTTCGCCCCCAACCCCACCTATCCCATTCATCCCTACTCGGCCATAATCGCAGGGGGCGATGTCCGATCGATCCCCATCGGGCCGGAGAGAAATTTTCTCGACGATCTGCAGGTCGCCATAAAGCAGACGTGGCCAAAGCCCAAGCTGCTGGTGATCTCTTTTCCCCACAACCCGACGACTACCGTCGTCGATTTGGAATTCTTCGACAAGATCGTCGATTTTGCCCGCGAACACAAGATCATGGTGATCCATGATCTTGCCTATGCCGATTTGACCTTCGACGGCTACACCGCCCCGAGTTTTCTCCAGGCCAAAGGGGCCAAAGAGGTCGGAGTCGAGTTTTTCTCCATGTCTAAAAGCTACAGCATGGCCGGCTGGAGAGTGGGCTTTTGCGTCGGCAATGCCGAGATGGTGGGCGCTTTGACGCGCATAAAGAGCTACCTCGACTACGGGGTATTCCAACCCATTCAGATTGCCGCAACGGTTGCCCTCAAAAGCGATCAGGCGTGCGTAAAGGAAATCGTCTCGGTCTATAAGTCTCGGCGGGACATTCTTTGCGAAGGCCTGGAGCGCGTCGGGTGGAAAACCGATAAACCCAAAGGGACAATGTTTGTCTGGGCGCGCATCCCGGAGGAATTCCGCGCAATGGGTTCGGTAAACTTTTCCAAATACCTGATCGAAGAGGCCAAGGTGGCCGTCTCTCCCGGGCTTGGGTTCGGCCAGTACGGCGACGAGTACGTGCGCTTTGCCCTGGTGGAAAATGAAATGCGCACCCGCCAGGCCATTCGCGGTCTTCGTAAGGCGTTGCAGAAAAACGGAAACGGGAAGATAGAGCCGGGAGCGGGAAGCGGGAAGCAGGAAGCGGGAAGATAGAAGCGGGAAGCCGGGAGCGGGAAGCGGGAAGCAGGAAGCGGGAAGATAGAAGCGGGAAGCGGGAAGCAGGAAGCGGGAAGCGGGAAGCGGGAAGAAAGACGAAATTAGCGCGAAGGCGGAGGCTGGAAGCGAGAATCAGGAAGAAAGAATCGGGAAGCAGGAAGCGGGAAGAAAGACGAAATTAGCGCGAAGGCGGAGGCTGGAAGCGAGAATCAGGAAGAAAGAATCGGGAAGCAACCCGTTTTTCTTCCTGCTTCCCGCTCCCCGCTTCCCGCTTCCGCCTCCAGAGAGGACTATATGGCAAAAATTGGTGTTGGTCTCGCCGGTTGGGGGACTGTAGGGTGCGGTGTTATTGAGGTGCTTCGCAAAAACGGAGCCGTGATAGAGAGCAGGCTGGGAGTTCCCGTGGAGCTTCTCCGCGTGGCCGATCTCGACCTGGAGCGCCAGAGGCCGGTTTCGGTTCCGCGGGAAATGCTCACGACCAACGTCGAAGACATTCTGCGCGACCCCGACATTCACATCGTGGTCGAACTCATCGGCGGATTGAAGGCTGCCAAGACGGTCATCCGCTCGGCCCTGGAGCATGGAAAGCACGTCGTTACCGCAAACAAGGCGCTGCTCGCCCACGACGGAAACGAACTGTTCGGACTCGCGCGGGAAAAAGGCCTTTGCCTCTGTTTTGAAGCCTCCGTAGGCGGCGGGATTCCGCTCATCAAATCTCTGCGCGAGGGGCTTGCTTCCAACCGCATCACCACGATTTTCGGAATTTTGAACGGCACCGCCAACTATATCCTCACCCGGATGACCGATAACGGGCTCTCCTTTGCCGACGCCCTCAAAGAGGCGCAGGCGCTGGGATACGCCGAGGCCGATCCGACCCTCGACGTCGAAGGGATCGATACGGCGCACAAGCTCTCCATTGCCGGCGCGATAGCCTTCGGCACCCCGATCCAGTTCGACCGGGTTTACATCGAGGGAATTTCGGGCATCGATCCGCTCGACATTCAATACGCGGAGGAGTTCGGCTACCGGTTGAAGCTTCTGGCCATCGCCCGCAATACCGACGGTCGCCTCGAAATGCGGGTTCACCCGACCCTTATCGCCAAAGACCACGTGCTTGCAAGTGTAAACGGCGCCTATAACGCCGTCCACATCGAGGGCAATGCCGTGGGGGATGTGATGCTCTACGGTATGGGGGCCGGCATGATGCCTACGGGAAGTGCCGTGGTAAGCGACATCATCGATGTTGCCCGCGACATCCTGGGGGGAACCCCGGAAAGAATCCCCCCGCTTGCCTTTCTGCCCGAAAGGGTTCAAAAAATTGATATCAAGCCCATCTCCGATGTCTACACCTCCTATTACATCCGACTTTCGGCCCTGGATGAACCGGGAGTGCTCTCGAAGGTCTCGGGCGCCCTGGGCGAAAACGGCATAAGCATAGCCGCGGTCATCCAGAAGGGGCGCCATGCGGATTCGGTGCCTATCGTCATGATCACCCATGAGGCGCTCGAGAGCAGCGTGAGAAAAGCCCTGGACGAAATCGACAAGCTCCACGCCGTGCTCGGCCCCGCGACACTGATACGCATCGAGAATCATTAAATGGAAGATAAATTCATTATCCTTATC
Source organism: Deltaproteobacteria bacterium (assembly GCA_021813685.1). Classification (GTDB taxonomy): domain Bacteria; phylum Desulfobacterota; class Syntrophobacteria; order Syntrophobacterales; family Syntrophobacteraceae; genus SbD1. The sequence goes on from JAKAJS010000057.1 coordinate 6,462, forward strand.
GGCGACGGGATGGGAGACTATCCCGCAGAAAGGCTCGGGGGGCTGACGCCCCTTGAGGCGGCGCGAACTCCGAACCTGGACAGGCTTGCCCGGATCGGCTCGCTTGGCACCGTGCAGACCATTCCCCAAGGGATGGAGCCGGGGAGCGATGTGGCCAATATGAGCCTTCTTGGCTATGACCCGGCCGTCTACCACACGGGAAGAGCGCCCCTTGAAGCCGCTAGCATGTCCATTCGGCTGGCGCCCGACGAGGTCGCCTTCCGCTGCAACCTCGTGTGCCTCGAAAAGGGGGAGACCGGCGAAACGATCATGTCGGATTATTCGGCCGGACATATTACAACCCCGGAGGCCCACGAACTGGTGGCCGCCCTTCAGACATCCGTCCCCGACGATCTCAGGCTCTATGCCGGCGTCGGCTTCCGCCAGCTTCTCGTCTGGAAGGGAGGTCAGGCGGATTTGGCCACAGTCCCTCCTCATGACATCTCGGGGCGGCCCATAGCCGCCTACGATATCCTGCGCGATCACCCGCTTCTTGGCCCTTTTTGCGAGAAGGCCGCCCGGATACTTCAAAACCACCCCGTAAACCTGCGGAGAAAAAACGAGGGGAAGGCGCCTGCCAACGCAGTCTGGCTGTGGGGGCAGGGGAAGGCGCCCGCGATGCCGGGGCTTGACCGGTTCGGCCTGCACGGGGCGATGGTGTCCGCCGTGGATCTTCTAAAAGGCCTCGGAGTCTATGCGGGCCTTGACCCGGTGCAGGTCGAGGGCGTTACCGGATTCATAGACACAAATTACGAAGGCAAAGTCGCCGCCGCCCTGGCCGCCCTGGAGGAAGGCAACTTCGTGTTCCTCCATCTCGAAGCGCCCGATGAAATCTCCCACACCGGGGACCTGGAAAGAAAAATCCTGGCCATAGAATACTTCGATGAGCGCATCGTGGGGCCGGTGCTGTCGGGGGTGAAAAAATTTCCCAAAGTCCGCCTGCTCGTTGCATGCGATCACTTTACTCCCGTATCGATCCGCACCCACTCGACCGATCCGGTTCCCTTCCTGCTGGTGGACGATCTGCGTGCGGAAGGGTCGAGCAAAGCCGTTCGATACTGCGAAAAGCAGGCTCGCGAAGCCGGCTGGCACGTTGCCTCCGGTGAGGAGCTCTTTACAATCTTTATCACTGCAAAGCGATACGCCCGATGATTATTTTTCCTGCGATTGACTTGAAGGAGGGACAATGTGTCCGCCTGAGGCAGGGTGACCCGGAGCGCGCAACGGTCTACGGAAAAGACCCGGTCGCAATGGCTCGCCACTGGGAGAAAGAGGGCGCCGAGTGGCTGCACCTGGTCGATCTTGACGGGGCCTTTGCCAAAAAGCCGGTAAACGACGCAATCGTCCTCGAAATTGCCCGCTCGGTGTCCATTCCCGTCGAGGTGGGCGGGGGGGTGAGAACCCTTGACACCATCGACCGGTACATTTCGGGGGGGGTGGCGCGCGTCATCCTCGGCACCGCCGCCCTCCGGGAACCGGAAATAGTGGAGAAAGCCTGCACGAGTTATCCGGGCAAAATTGCCCTCGGCCTGGACGCACGAGACGGTAAGGTCGCCGTGGAGGGGTGGAAGGAATCGACCCCCACCGACGCCGTCGATCTCGTCATACGCTTTACGGGTTTGCAACTTGCCGCGGTCATTTATACCGATATCCATAGAGACGGCATGCAGACCGGGGTAAATATCGAAGCAACCCGCAGGCTCATGGAGATGACCGGAATGCCCGTAATCGCCTCCGGGGGAGTTTCGAACCTGCACGACATCGAAGCGCTCCTGGATCTCCAGGCCCTTGGGCTGCTCGGGGTAATTACCGGCCGGGCCATCTACGAGGGGACCCTCGATATAAAGGAAGCAATCGCTTTGGCCCGGAAGAGGTGAACCATGGAACTGCAAAAGAAAGTGGATGAAGCACTCAAGGAGGCCATCCGTGAGAGGAACGAAACCGCCAAGGACGCCCTGCGGATGCTTCTGACAGCACTCAAGGTAAAAGAAAAAGAACTCAAGCGCCAACCGGTCGAAACCGAAATCCACCAGGTGATCTCCAATCTCGTCAAACAGCGACGCGACTCCTCAGAACAGTTCAGGACCGGGGGCAGGGAAGACCTTGCCGCCAAAGAGGAAGACGAAATCCGGGTCCTCGAAACTTTTCTGCCCCCTCAACTCTCCTCCGAAGAACTCCAAAAATTGGTCGAAGATGCCGTAGCCAAATCCGGGGCCACTTCCATGAAAGACATGGGACGGGTGATGAAATTGCTCATGCCCGAAATCGCCGGCCGCGCCGACGGAAAAGTCGTAAACGACCTCGTCCGGCAAAAGCTGGGATGATCGGCGGGGCGCGAGAGTCGAAAAGCATAGAGTAGAAGAACAAAGAGCAAAAGCGCGGGGAGCTGTGCCCCCCGCACCCCCACGGGGTTCGGGGCGGCTGGCCGGCCGCCGCAAGCGTCAAAAGAGGCTGCGCTCTCAAAGCTCTTTCGCTTTTCTGCCTTGCCCGCCGGCTCGGCGCCGCCGCCAAAAAAGACTTGATTTTGAGGCAGCCAGGGGCTAAATATCCGTGATTTTCACCTTTGGATTTTTCCTGTAGCCGTTTTTTTTCTTTCTTCCGTGGGAGGCTTGCCGAGTTGACTGGTTCTGCAGTTGCCTCTCTCATAAAGCAGTCGGTGGACATTGTCGAAGAGATTGGCCGTGCGGTGCATCTGCGCAGGTCGGGCAATCGTCACATGGGGTTGTGTCCGTTTCACCAGGAGAAGACTCCCTCTTTCCAGGTGGATGCGGAAAATCAGCTCTACTATTGCTTTGGGTGCCAATCGGGGGGCGATGTACTGAGTTTTGTAATGAAGCACCGCAACTTTTCGTTTTCCGATGCGGTGAAATATCTGGCGGACCGCTACAATATCGCGCTGCCGCAAAACGACAACGTGCGCGATGAGGTGTTCGAGGCGAGCCGGGAGGAGCGAAGGCGGATCCTCGAGGCTGTCGAGTATGCCGCGGAGTTCTTCTACCGGGAACTCCACGTTTCGGCCGGGGGGCTGGGAGCGCGCGAATATATCGTTGCACGCGGCCTGCCTGAAGAAGTCGTCGAGTCGCAAAAGCTCGGCTACGCGCCTGCGGGAAAAGACCGGCTTCTAACGCACTTGAGGAAAAATGGAATCGAACCATCCCTTGCCGTAAAGGCAGGGCTTTTGGCGCAGAGTGCAAACGATGCCTCCAAATTTTACGATCGCTTCAGAAATCGACTGATTTTTCCGATACGAGATGAACGGGATCAGATTGTTGCGTTCGGCGGGAGGATTTTGCCAGGGGGGGACGGCAACGAGCCCAAATATCTGAACAGTCCGGAAACCCCCGTGTACCACAAGGGCAAGATGCTCTATCAGTATTCGGTGGCGCGGCAGGCGTGCGGAAAAGTTCGGCAGGTGCTGCTGGTGGAAGGCTATATGGATCTTTTGGCCTTCCATGCCCACGGGTTCCACCGTGTCACGGCTACTCTGGGAACGGCTCTCACGCCGCAGCAGGTGCGGCTGCTTGGCCGGATGAGCGATGAGGTCGTCTTGGCGTACGACGGAGACGATGCGGGGCAAAAGGCCATGTTGCGCGCCCTGCCCCTCTTTTTGGCCGAGGAGCTTTCGGTAAGCTGTATCCGGTTTCCCGAAGGACTCGACCCGGACGACTTTTTAAAAAAATTTGGTCTGGACGAACTCGAGCACCTCATCGAGCACAGGGAAGAGCTTGGGGCGCATGCGGTTCGCAGGGCCGTTTCTTCCTGGGACGGCAGTTCGACAGGGAAAATGCGGGTTTTCGCAGAGCTTCAGCCCGTTTTTCAAAGCGTGCGTCAGCCGCTTCTCAAGGCGGAATACCTTCGCATTATTGCCGACCGCCTTTCGATTTCCGAAAAGGTGGCCGAAGAGCAGCTTTTGCACCAAAAGGGGGCGGAGACTCCCGAACCGCGGCGGGCTTACGGAAAAGCGTGCGTCTATCAAAAACAGCCCCAGGTAGAGTCCCTGGAGGAAAAGGTGCTGAGGCTCATGATCAAGCACCCTTCCCTGGTTCAGTGTGTGCGCGATTCCGATGTGCTCGGTTGTTTCGAGCAGGAAAGGCTTGCCGAAATGGCGGCTTTGCTTTGTCGTGAGGGCTTTTGCAGCATGGAGGGCCAAACCCCCTCCACGCTTTTCGACTTGCTGAGGGAATCGGACCTGCACGAGCTCTACACGCGCTATCTTCTGGAGCCCTACGAGTTGGAGGCCCCGGAAATGCACCTGCGCGACTGGCTCGAGGCCATGGCCAAAAGGGCGGCCAAAAAGCAAAAAAAGGAATTGGAGAGATCCTTGCGGGAGGCGGAAAGAACGGGTGACCGCGACCGGGTCGCAAGCCTTCTTCGAGAGATCAGAAATGGTCAAAACCAACACAGGTGATCTTTAACGTTAGGAGTCAGGGGATGGCCGAAAAGGACGCCAAGCAGAGGCGCGATCCCGCGCTGGGCAAACCGGAACTGGATGATCTGAACCGTTTGATTGCTGCTGGCAAGGAGAAGGGCTTTCTTACGCTCGATGAAGTGAACGAAGCCCTTCCGGAGGAAATCGTTTCTGCCGACAAGCTCGACGAGATGATGATGATTTTCGATGAGATGGATATCGCGATCGTCGATTCCGACCGGCAGGTGCGGGTTGTGCGCGATTCGGTCTCCGATTCCGAAGGGCTCGTCGAAGAAGAGGAAGACGAACTGCAGCTCGAGGCCGACACGGCCAATCGGGTGACCGATCCGGTGAAGATGTACCTCAAGGAAATGGGGCAGGTCTCCCTGCTCACAAGAGACGGAGAGGTCGAAATCGCCAAGCGGATCGAGGCGGGAGAACGCGAGATCTTTAACGCCATCATGGAATCTTCGATCGGCATAAAGCAGATGATGTGCCTCAGAGACAGGCTTCAGAAAGAAATCTACGGTCTCGATGAAGCAGTCGCTGAAATGGAGGAGGAGATCAACGAGGAGGAGGAAGTCGCCCATAAAAGCCGCATGATCTCCGTCCTCGATGAAGTCCAGCGGCTGCACGAAGAAAACGAGACCTTTCAGGAGCTCCTTCTGGCCCGGGACGTCGAGCCGGAAAGGGAGCTGGAGCTAAAGAACCTCGTGCAGCAAAACAAAGAGCAGATCGTGAGCCTCCTCAAGGGGATGCAGCTTGGCCGCCGCCACATCGACGAGGTTGTCGAAAAGCTGCACGGTCATCTCGCGGCTATTGAGGGCGCCGAAAGCAGCCTCAGGAAATGCATGCACCGGTTGGGCGTAAAGTGCGATCGCCAGGGGCAGAAGCTGGCCGATATCGGCCGGGAGGAAAGCAGGGACGCTCTGGCGGCTGCCTGCGGCATGCGCAGGGAGGACGTCGACAGGCTTTTCGCTGCGGCCGGGGAGGCCAAAGACCGCATTGCGCAGCTGGAGGCCGAAGCGAAGATGGATTCCTCTACTTTGCGGCAGCTGCTAAACCGGGTAAAAGACGGAACCCTGCGCTCCAAGGTGGCCAAAAGCGAGCTCATCGAGGCCAACCTCAGACTGGTGGTAAGCATTGCCAAAAAGTACACCAATCGCGGCCTCCAGTTCCTCGATCTCATTCAGGAAGGCAATATCGGACTGATGAAGGCCGTGGACAAATTCGAATACCAGCGCGGCTACAAGTTCAGCACCTACGCCACCTGGTGGATCCGTCAGGCCATTACCCGCGCCATCGCCGACCAGGCCAGAACCATCCGTATCCCCGTCCACATGATCGAGACGATCAATAAGCTCATTCGCACCTCGCGCTAC
>JAKAJS010000001.1 GCA_021813685.1 Deltaproteobacteria bacterium
ATTGCCACCACCAATGTCAAAATCGAGGAACGGGTCAGGGAAGAAAAGTTCCGAAAGGATCTCTATTACCGTCTGAACGTGATTCCGTTAAGGATACCGCCTCTTAGAGAACGTCCGGGCGACATTGCGCCTCTTGCCGAAAATTTTCTTGCGCGCTACAGCGCCGAAAACGGCTCAAAGGCCCTCTCTTTTGCCCCCGAATCGGTCAAAAAGCTTGCAGAATACCCGTGGCCGGGCAACGTACGCGAACTTCAAAACGTTGTCCAGCGGGCGGTCCTTATTTCGGATTCGCAAGCGGTCGGACCCGAGTGCATCCTGTTTGACCCCGGGTTGGAACCCGACTCCTCCCAGCCTTCGGGCCTGTCGCTCATGCCCCTCTGCGAAATGGAAAAGCTCATGATCGAAAAGGCCCTCCTGAGCGTCGAAGGCAATCGGACCCGGGCTGCCGAACTCCTCGGGATAAGCGTACGAACGCTCCGCAACAAACTCGCCGAATATCGTCAAAGCATTGACGACGAGATCGATTAGCTGCCTGCCGCCACTTGTCAGTTGCTTGTCGCCGTCCGCCCGGCAGCCAAAAAAACAGTTGCTAGTTGTTAGTTTTTAGTTGCTGGTTTGCAGGAGCGGCTCCCAGCCGCGACCTCAGCTCCTATCTCTGCTGATTCCTGCGGGTCATTCCCCAAAAGCCTCATTGGCTTCGCCACCACCAGGACTGCATGTCCCGGCCCCCCCTGATAAACACACCGGCCGACGACCAACTAACAACTAACAACTAACAACTAGCAACCACCAACCAGCAACTAGCAACTAAAACAATGGTACGGGATTTGCTCTGGATTAAGGCCAAACAGCAAAGGAGTTCGTTATGGACAGCGCCATTGTTTTCGATAGGACCATGCAGATGGTCCAGGACCGGTTGAGCCTGAGTTCGACCAACCAGAAACTGATCTCGAGCAATCTGGCAAACATCGACACGCCGGGCTACAAGACGAAGAGTCTTTCCTTTGACGACGCGCTTCGGCAATCCCTCGAGGAAAACGTGCTGCACATGGTGCGCACCAACAGCCGCGATCTGGATCCGAGCGACCCGACCGAGGCGATGAGAAACCCCAAAGTGGAGGAAGGCGGCCCGGTGGACCTGGAGTCCCAAATGGTTGGCCTGGCGAAAAACAGCCTGGAGTATCAATACATGATCGCCATGCTCAACAAAAAATTCAGCATGCTAAAAACCGCCATAACTAGTGGAGTCTGATCATGAATCTGGAATCGGCAATGCAGATAAGCGCATCGGGCCTTTCGTCGGACCGCACCTGGATCGATGTGACGGCCTCCAACCTGGCCAACATCAACACCACCAAAACGGCCGACGGCTTGCCCTACCAGCGCAAGTCGGTCATCTTCGAAGCCAAGCCGGCAGACGGCTTTCAAGGCGCGCTGGACTCGGCCATGGGCAGGGATGCCGACAAGGTGGAAGTAAACGATATCGTTTCCGACGGGAACAATTTCAAGAAGGTCTACGACCCGGGAAACCCCGAAGCTGATACAAACGGGTACGTGCTCAAGCCCAACATAAACCCGATCGAGGAAATGGCCAATCTGGTGGATGCGAGCAGGTCTTATGAAGCAAACCTGGCCGCCCTGCAAACCGCCAAAAATTTGGCTCTTAAATCGCTGAGTATAGGCGCTCAATAGCCGGAGGTCAGGTAGATGGTTATCCAACCTGTTCAGAAAAACCTGTGGGAAGGGGCCCCCGGGGCGAGTTCGGCCGCGGGAGGGCAAGGAGCCGGCGCGAGTTCCTTTACCGATGAGTTGAAATCCAAAATCGGTGAAGTGAACAACCTTCAAAACCAGGCCGACGCGGCGGTGCAGCACAGTGCTGCGGGCGGGATCGACGGGATCCCCGAAACCATGATCAAGCTCGAAGAGGCGAACATGGGGCTGCTCCTCGTGGCCAAGGTGCGCGACAAGGCCCTGCAGGCCTACCAACAGGTGATGCAGATGCAGTTCTAGGTGAGTCTGCCTGTTTTTGCCTCCCAACCCTTTTGCCGACCCGACGGGCATTGAGATATGAAAAACATACTGGAATACCTTCAAAGACTCCGGGAATTCGCCGGCGGCCTCACTTTGCCGCAAAAGATCTCCTATGCGGGGGGCATATTCATTCTTATCGGCGCCCTTGTTTTTCTGGTCTACCTGAACAACCGGGTCGACTACGCCCCGTTGTTTTCCGGGCTTTCGCAAAGCGATATGGGAGAAATCGCCCAGGCGCTCAAGGCCAAAAAGATCCCTTTCCTCGTGACGAAGGACCGGATCGATGTACCCAAGGCACAGGTCTATGAAGTCAGGCTCTCCCTTGCCGCCGCGGGAATACCGAAGGGACCGGGCGTGGGGTTTGAGATTTTCGACCACCAGAATCTGGGAGTAACGGACTTCGTCCAGAAAATCGACTACCAGCGGGCGCTCCAGGGGGAGTTGGCCAGGACCATCGACGGCATGAGCCAGGTGCAGGAAAGCCGGGTCCATCTTGTGCTGCCCAGGGAAAGCCTTTTCAAGGATGATCAGAAGCCGGCCACCGCGGCCGTTGTGCTCAAATTGCGCCCGGGAGGCACGTTAAACAGCAAGGAGCTTCGAGGCATAGTGCACCTTGTGGCGGCTTCCGTAACGGGTCTAAAAGAACAGAACATAACCGTCATGAGCACGGATGGAAGCCTGCTGTACACGAAAAAGGAGCAAAATCAATCGGAGCAGCTGACCGACACCGAACTGGGCATCAAGCATCGAATGGAAGACGAATTGAGCCAGAGGGTCGACAACATGCTCCAGCGGGTGGTTGGGTCCGGCAAGGTAATGGCCAAGGTCGCCGTTGATCTCGACATGGACCGGGTCCAGATAGCAGAAGATAAATACGACCCCGACAGCGCGGTCATCAGGAGCCAGGAAAGAACGACGGAAACCGCGCAGAACGGAAGCGTGGGGCAGGGCAAAGGCAGTCCGGGCATACAGAACAAACTCCTGCAGAACACTCCCGTTCCCCAGGCGACGGGACAGGGCTCGGGGGGGACGCGGTCAAACCGCCAGACCGAGGTCGTAAACTATGAGATAAACAAAACGTCCAGGCAGATCACACAGATGCCCGGCACCGTTAAAAAACTCTCGGTCGCCGTTATGGTTGACGGGACCTACAAGGAGCAGAAAGGGGCCGACGGGAAAACAAAGATGGTCTATGTGCCCCGGTCACCCCAGGAGATAAAATCCCTCACCACGCTCGTAAAGGACGCGGTTGGCTACAGCGAATCGCGAGGAGATCATGTAACGGTCACCAGCATGCCCTTTGTCACCGACATGAACGGCGGCGGCGGCATGGTCAGGGCCGAAAACAAGTATGTGCAGCTTTTCAAAAGCTGGCAGAGAGTTATCTTCAACATCGTTTTAGCAGCGCTGGTGTTTTTCTTTATCGTACGACCCTTCATGAAGAAATTTCGCCAGGTCGCCGACGGGTTCAAACAGTTGCCGGCCCCCGAGGTCTCCGCCGACGAAGAAGCCTCCGCACTTCTTCTGGATACACCCAGGGAGCAGCTGACGCCTCGAAAGATATCGGCGGCCCTTGTAAAGCACAATCCGGACAAGGCTACGGAGATTATAAAACAATGGTTGAGAGACGAGGTGTAACAGATGGCCGGGTCTGGTAATACAAAGAAACTCAACGGACCGAAAAAAGCGGCATTGGCCCTGCTTGCCATGGGAGAAGAGGCCTCCGCGTCGATTTTAAAAAGGCTTTCGACCGACGAGATAAAAGAGCTGAGCCTGCTCATGTCGAACATGGAAAGGGTCAAAAAGGAGACCTCCGACGAACTGCTCAATGAATTCACCTCGCTTTTCAAGATCGAAGGCGGTGTGAGCGTGGACGGGGACCAGTTCATCCGAAGCCTTTTGCCCTCCGTCATGCGGGACGAAGAGGCGAGCAAGGTGATCTCCAAGATCGATGAGGAAAAACACAGAACGCCCTTCAAGCACTTGAAAGACGTCGACCCCAAACTGCTCGCCGGCTTCATCAAGGGGGAGCACCCCCAAACCATCGCCATCATCGTGACGCACCTTGGCCATGAAAAGGCCAGCCAGGTGCTTTCCTTTCTGCCCGAGCAGCTCCAGTTTGAAATCGTGACACGAATCGCAAATCTGGAATCGGTGCCCCCGGATCTGATCATGGAAGTCGACGAGGTGCTCGAAAAAGAATTGACCTCGCTTGGAACCCGCGGCCAGCAGATCGGAGGCGTCATGGTCGTTGCCGAAATCCTCAACCACTGTGACCGCAGGACGGGGGAGAGCATCTTGCAGTTCCTCGATGAAACCGATACGGAGATGGCCGAAAAGGTGAGAAAACTGATGTTCGTCTTCGAGGACCTGCTCCATGTGAACGACGCCGGTATACGCGAGTTGCTCAAGGAGGTGCGCAACGAAGAGCTCACCGTAGCGCTCAAAACGGCCTCCGAGGACCTCAAGACCAAGATTTTCAAAAACCTGTCGCAGCGCGCCTCGCAGATGCTCCAGGAAGATATGTCCATGATGGGCCCCGCACGCCTCAGCGAAGTCGAGGCCGCTCAGCAGGCCATTCTGGTGGTGGCGCGAAGGCTCGAAAAGGAAGGAAAGCTCCTCATGGCGGGAAAAGATGGTGGAGAACAGTTTGTCTAGCGTTATCAAAAACAACTCGGACCGGGTAGCCGCCTTCGGCTTCCCCGTAATCTCGAAGCGATCCGTGGAGGCAACGCCCGACCCGGTTCCGACCGCTCCTGTTCCGGAACAACCGGCTCCCGAACCCGAGATTGCGGCCGAGGAGATGTATCGCAGAAAGCTGCTCGAGCTCGAACGCAAAACCCAGGAGATTGAAAGGGATGCCTACAGCAAGGGATTTGCGCAGGGGGAAAAGGACGGGGTGGACTATGGACAGAAATCGGTCCAGGTGGTCAGCGCGCAACTCGAGCGCATCGTGCGCAACCTCGAGACCCTGCCGGCCAGGGTGCTCAAGGATTACCGCGAGTGGCTCATCGGCGCAAGTCTCGGTATAGCCAGGCAAATCGTGAGGAGGGAAATCCGCACGACGCCCGAAATCGTGGCCGATCTCACCGGGGAACTGCTCGAAGAAATCGAACAGCACGGTGCGCTCACCGTATACCTGAACCCCGGGGACCTGGAAATAGTCGAAAAGAAAGCGGGCCTTGCGCCGCAGACCGAGGGAAAGAATTTTGCACTGAGATCCGACGCCAAACTGGAACGGGGAGGGTGCAGGGTCGAGAGTGCGATTCAGTTGATCGATGCATCGATTGAAACGATGTTCGAAAAACTGGAAAAAGAACTCCTTGAGCCAAAGGCCTGAAAAAATGGAAAATGGGTTTTCCTCAACCGAACCGGCCGAACAACCCGAAGAGCGGGACCTTTCCGACGCCCTCCGGGGGGACTATCTGAACCTGGAAACCGTCGGGATTTCGGGCATCGACAGGCGCAGGTTGTGGAGTCGGTACGGAAAAGTCGTTCAGCTTGCCGGAAACCTGTTGGAGGCCGAAGGGCTAAATGCAGTAATAGGAGATATCTGCAGGATCGAGAATGCCGAGAGCTCCGAAGCCCCCCCCGGTCCCCACGCGGACACATCGGATACCGGCCCCGTTCTGGCCGAAGTAATCGGTTTTGAACAAAATCGGATCAAATTGAGCCCCCTTACCCACCTGAACGGAATCGGCCCCGGACGCCTGGTGCAGGTTCATGAGGCCTCCAGCTCTGTTTTGGCCTCCGAGGCCATGCTGGGGCGCGTCTTCGACGGCCTCGGCCGACCGCTCGATTCCGGGCCGCCTATTTTGTCCGGCACGCCCTACTCGCTCAGCGGACAGGTTTCCAACCCGCTCGAGCGCCCCCTGATCGAAGAACAACTCGATCTCGGGGTGCGCTGCATCAATTCGCTTCTTCCCATCGGCAAGGGCCAGAGGATCGGTATTTTCGCGGGCTCGGGCGTGGGCAAGAGCACCTTGCTGGGCATGATGGCGCGCTATACGAGCGCCGATGTCAACGTCATCGCCCTCATCGGCGAGCGGGGCAGGGAAGTGAACGAATTTTTGCAAAACGATCTGGGCCCCGAGGGAGTAAAGCGTTCGGTCGTCATTGCCGCCACCTCCGATCAGCCGGCGACCGTTCGATTGCGAGGGGCGTTCCTCGCGTGCGCTCTTTGCGAATTTTTTAGAGACCAGGGGAAAGATGTCCTGTTCATGATGGATTCGGCCACCCGCCTGGCGATGGCCGCCCGGGAGATCGGCCTGGCCGCAGGCGAGCCCCCCACCACCAAAGGCTACACCCCCAGCGTCTTCAGCCTCCTTCCCAGGCTCTTCGAACGATCGGGGAAATTCGAAAAAGCCTCCATCACCGGCATCTACACCGTCCTGGTCGAGGGTGACGACATGGAAGACCCGGTCGCCGACACTCTGCGCTCGATTCTCGACGGGCACCTCGTCCTGGATCGAAACCTGGCGCAAAGAAGACATTTCCCGGCCATCGACATCCTTCGAAGCGTCAGCCGTCTGACAGGAAGGCTTCTTTCGGAGAGGGAAAAGGAGCTCGTCGCCAGATTCATTCGCATCCTCGCAGACTATAAGAACAGCGAGGACATGATCCGCATAGGCGCCTATGCCCGAGGCTCTCACAAGCCAACCGATTACGCCATAGACATGATCGACAGGGCGAACGAATTCTTAAGGCAGCAGGTCGCGGAGAGTTGTTCCATAGAAGATTCCTTTGCGACCCTTGAAAAGCTTTTGACGTAGTGAAACGGAGGAAAGATGGTGTTTAAATTTCGCCTGAACTCCCTTCTAAAACACCGCGAATTTTTGCTTCGCGAAGCACAGGGGGCCTTTGGGGCGGCTCTTTCCCTCAAGATGAACATCGAGTCCGAGCTCGAGCAGGCGCGCCGGGCCCTTGCCAGGGAATCCCTGCAGTTCGAGCAGGAGCAGCGGGCAGGCATCGGGGCGGGCAGGTATCTCTATTTCAAGGAACGGTTGTCCACTCTGGAACAGGAATTGCAACTGACGCATGCGAGACTGGAAGAGGCCTCCACCGAGGTGGAGAGGCGCAGGCAGGCCATGGTCCAGTGCGATACGTCGGTCAAAACGCTCGAAAGTATCGAAGCCAGGGACAGAGAGTCCTACAGGCTTGAGCGCGCCCGCGAAGAGCAGAAAAAACTCGACCACGCCGCGGTTCAAAACGCGCGCCGGCTGGCGATCGATAAAGGAGGGAATCCATGAAGGGGGGCAAAACCGGTTCGAGGCTGCTCTCGTTAGCACTCTGCGCCCTTATCGCGCTGCTTGTGATAAAACTGGGCCTGACGGTCATGGGGGCACTCCATGCGGGGCACGGGGTCGGCGCCGCGGTCCCCGCGGCGATGGCAAAGGAGGAAAAGCCGCAAAAAAAGCCCCCGACAACCTTCAAGCCCGGGCCTGTGATTGCAGACGTAGCCGCGGCACATCTCACAAGCGCGGCTTCGCTCAGCGCTCTGCAGCAAAAAGAAAACCGGATTCAACTGGAGGAGGAAAAACTCCGGGCCGAAAAACAGCAACTGCTGGCGCTCAAAGAGGAAGTCGAAAAGAAAGTGAACGCCCTTCTCGCTTTGCAAAAGCAGGTCATGTCCGCTCAAAGCCGGGAAAAGAGCGCCAAAAACTCCCAACTCCAGGGGCTTGCCAGAATTTACGGCACGATGAAGCCCAAACAGGCAGCAAAGCTCATGGAAAGTCTTGACGACTCTCTTGTAAAAAGTATCATCTCGACCATGCCCCCGGACAAGGCGGCATCGATTCTCGCTCTGATGGATGTAAAAAAGGCGGCCAAGATATCGGAAGCCCTCTCGGGCCAGTAATTGAGGCTGGATATCCCGAAATGACGGTGATCCAACAAAAAACTCAAAAGCATCCCCTGGAGATCCTGAAAGTCCACTTCGGCTACCCCTCCTTTCGGAATCATCAAGAGCAGATTATTCATCATCTTGTAAATGGGAACGACGCCCTGGTTCTGATGCCGACAGGAAGCGGCAAATCGATCTGCTATCAGATACCGGCAATGATCCGAAACGGCGTTGGAATTGTGATATCTCCGCTGATAGCCCTCATGCAGGACCAGGTGGACGGGGTGCGCCAACTTGGAATCCGGGCGGAATATCTCAATTCCACATTGGATGCCATGGAAAGTCGCGCCGTGCAGCGCAAGATGCTCACCGGTGAGATCGATCTTTTGTATGTGGCGCCGGAACGGCTTATGACCTCCGAGTTCCAGCAACTGCTGGGGCAGATGAATCCGGCGCTTTTTGCAATCGATGAGGCGCACTGTGTATCTCAGTGGGGACACGATTTCCGCCCCGAATACCTTGAGCTTTCCATTCTCCACGAGCGTTTTCCTCTGGTTCCTCGAATCGCTCTCACTGCCACCGCAGACCCTGTGACCAGACGGGAAATCGTTGAAAAGCTCCGGCTTGAAGACGCTCGGCAGTTTATCTCGAGCTTCGATCGTCCGAACATTTTTTACAGAGTGGAGGTAAAGGAAAACGAGAGGGCGCAGTTGCTCCATTTTATACGCACGGAGCATCCGAAGGATTGCGGAATCATATACTGCCTGAGCAGAAAAAGGGTGGAATCGCTCGCGAAGTATCTCCAAGAAAAAGGCCTCCCGGCTCTCCCCTACCATGCGGGGTTGGAGCAGAATCTGCGCCTGACACACCAACGTCGATTCCTGCAGGAAGAGCACGTAATCATGGTGGCCACAATAGCCTTTGGAATGGGAATCGATAAACCGGATGTGCGCTTCGTAGCCCACATGGATTTGCCAAAGACTCTGGAAGGCTACTATCAGGAGACGGGCCGCGCCGGTCGCGACGGACAACGGGCCGATGCCTGGATGGTCTATAGCCTGGCAGACGTGGTGACCCTTCGCCGGATGCTCGATGCTTCCGCAGGCGATGAGCAATTCAAAAGAGTCCAGCAGCGCAAGATGGAAGCCATGCTCGGTTTTTGCGAAACGCTCAGATGCCGAAGACAGGTCCTCCTCGCCTACTTCGGGGAGCAACTCTCCACACCCTGCGGCTTCTGCGATATTTGCTCCGGGCAGGTGGATTCCCGGGACGGAACCATTGCGGCCCAGAAAGCGCTTTCCTGTGTCTACCGAACCGGGCAGCGTTTCGGGGCAGCCTATCTCACCGATGTTCTTCTCGGTAAGGACGATGAGCGAATCCGCAGCTTCGGGCACGACAGAATTTCAACATTCGGCATAGGAAACGAGCTGACGGAACGCGAATGGAAATCCGTATTCCGCCAGTTGGTCGCCGCAGGCCTTCTCAGCATCGATATGGAGGGCAGAGGAGGCTTTCGACTCTCGCCCGCGAGTCGCCCGGTACTGAGAGGCGAACAGAAATTCGAGCTCCGGAACGACCCTGCTCCAGTCAAACGAGAGAAGACCGTCAAACCGAGGCGCGAAACAACAGAGTTTTCCGACGATCCCATTTGCGCAGGGCTTTGGGAAAAGTTGCGCGCCTTGCGCCTCGATATCGCACGGAAACAATCCATCCCACCTTTCATCGTCTTTCACGACAGTACGCTGCGGGAAATGATCAACTGTCTCCCCCGGTCCCTCGAAGAGATGGGAGAGATCTCCGGCGTCGGGCAGAAAAAGCTTGAACTATATGGTGAACTGTTTCTCTCCCTGATTCGGACGCATTCGCCGCGCACGTTTACGGAATAAGAATGACCGAACCGGTAGTGCGTCTGGATTGCATGTCGCGGTGGGCCGCACCCGCCTCGGCAAGAGAATAGGTCTTACCCGTGTGCACCTTCACGATCCCCTTTTCCACCACTTCGAACAGATCCCGGGCGTGTACGAGAAGATCCTCCCGCTTTGCGGTATAGGTCATGAGAGTAGGCCGCGTGAGGAACAGAGACCCTTTGGCGGAGAGCACTCCCGGATCGAACGGCGGCACCGACCCGCTCGACTGTCCGAAGCTCACCATCGATCCCATGGGCCGCAGGCAGTCGAGCGACTTCATAAAAGTCTCCCTCCCGACCGAATCGTAGACGACGTCAACGCCCTTTCCGCCGGTTATCTCCTTTACCCGGGCCTCGAAGTCCTCTTCCCGGTACAAAATCGCATGGTCGCATCCGTTGTTTCGGGCAATTTCGGCTTTTTCCTTCGTTCCCACGGTTCCGAGCACCGTCGCGCCCAGATGCTTCGCCCACTGGCAAACCAGCGTTCCGACACCCCCCGCCGCGGCGTGGATAAGGATCGTATCGCCCGGCTTGACGTGATAGCACCCGTAGAGCAGATACCGCGCGGTCATTCCCCGCAGCATCATCGCCGCCGCCTGCCGGGTGGAGATGCTCCCGGGCAGGACCACCAGACGATGGGCCGGGATTACCCGCACTTCCGCATAGGCGCCCGGAGGAATTCCCGCGTACGCCACACGGTCTCCGACCGAAACCTCGCTCACCCCTTCGCCTACGGCCTCCACTATTCCGGCCCCTTCCATTCCGAGCACCGCGGGCAGGTGCGGCAAAGGATAGAGACCGGTCCGGTGATAGATATCGATGAAATTCACCCCTATGGCTTCGTGGCGCACAAGCGCCTCACCCGGGCCGGGCATCCCCGGGTCGTATTCCTCGAACCGCAGGACCTCCGGTCCTCCGATCTCATGGATCCTGACTGCTTTCGGCATAATTGCTCCTGTCAAAGTCAAAGACGCTTTCACGCTTGAGCTTTCAAAACAGTACCATCAGAAACTGTTGCGAACGATACTATGATAGGACCGTGCACCAGGGCGTCAAGCCGCAGGCAACAGGAACGAAAGAAAAGAGGCCGGGAGTCATCGACACACCCGGCCCGAAGATATTCTCAGGAGGAATCAGCAATCAGGAGTTATTTCAATTCCCAATTCCTAACTCTTAATTGCCCCCATAAAATCCCCCGCCGCTCTTTTTCCCCAATCTCCCCGCCCGCACCATCTGTTTGATGATTTGCGGCGGGCCGTAGTGGCCGTCGTTAAACTCGTCGGCAAAGTATTCCATGACGAAGTAGCCGATGTCGATACCGGTAAAATCCATGAGCTCAAAAGGACCCATCGGGTAGTTGAGGCCGAGCTTTACGGCGGTATCGATATCTTCAACAGAGGCTGCGCCCTCCTGGAGAAGGCGCGCAGCCTCGATGAACTGCGGGATGAGGATGCGGTTTACCACAAATCCGGGCGAGTCCTTCTTGACCTCGATGGCCTTCTTGCCGAAAGATTCCGCAAGAGCTCTGGCCGTTGCGATGGTTTCATCGGAGCTCTGAAGCCCCCGAATCACCTCCACCAATCGCATGATCTGGGCGGGATTGAAAAAGTGCATCCCGCACACCTTCCCGGGTCTCGTCGTGCAGGCGGCAATCGCGGTGATCGACATGGAGGAGGTATTGGTCGCAAGTATTACCTCGGGCCGGCACACGGAGTCCAAGGTCTTGAAGACTTCCTTTTTCATGTTCATGTCTTCTATGACGGCCTCGATCACAAAATCGACATCGGCAAAATCCTCCAGGGCGGTGGTCGGTCTTATTCGGGCCAGAGCGGCTTGTCGCTGTTCCTCGCTCATTTTTCCCTTTTCGACCGAGCGGGCCATGAATTTGGCCATATTCTGCGTGGACTTTTCCACATAGGAAATGTCTATATCGCGCAGGACCACTTCATACCCATTCATGATCGCAACGTTTGCAATCCCGGTACCCATCGCCCCGGCGCCGACGACGCCAATTTTGCGCACATCCATATTTTTCCGCCTCCTCTATTTGGTGTCCATCCGGAAGTTCCGAGTGGACCACTGACAGTTTCTTCTATTTAATTTCGGTTCTTTAATTTCCGTCGGGAAACCCGACCTCAGGCGCGGCCTGGACCGGATCCCCCCCTTTTGCAAAGGGGGGCAGGGGGGATTTCCAAGGAGTATGCATCTGATTTATTTGTAAAATCCCCCTAAATCCCCCTTTTGCAAAGGGGGACCCGGGTTCGGGCCATCCGAAGCGTTCCAGGTTTCCGATCGGACATTTTTTAGTGTCCACCCGGAAACTTCTTGGTGGGCAACGCTACGCTGTTGCCCACCGTTCTCTACACCTCTACCTCAGGTGCAGATCG
>JAKAJS010000258.1 GCA_021813685.1 Deltaproteobacteria bacterium
CTTAAAGGCGCCACTGTGCCGCTTCCGTGTACCCGACATTTCCGTTCTCCTTGCCCTTTAAATTTTAACCAGGGCCGGAGCAGGAATCCTACCTTATCGGACTGTCCAATTTTCGGGGTACATTATAGCAAAATATACCTGATAGATAAGCATGTCGAGTTTTGCATCAATTGCAGGGCCTGCACGCAGGAGCCCGGGAGTCGGCGAGGCAGGTGTGTTATGTCGGATGAAATGGATGGCATAATCACCGAACTTGAACGCGCTGATGCCTTTATTCTGGGCTCCCCGATGAATTTCTGGACGGTAACCGCTATCATGAAGAGATTCATCGAAAGGTTGGTGTGCTTTGCATACTGGCCGTGGGGTATGGCCGGTCCGAAATATCGAATCAGGGATGGGAAAAAGCGCGCCGTTGTGGTGGGCTCATCCGCCGCGCCCGCACTTATTTCTCGACTGTTCACCAAAATGGTCAAGCTGCTGAAGGATGTCTCCATCCTTCTCGGGGCCGGAAGAGTGGACGTGCTGTTCATAGGTCTGGCTGCGGGGAAGGAGCACCAGGAGCTGAGCGCGAGGGTAAAAAGGAAGGCGCGAATTTTGGGGAAGAAACTTATGGCCGGATAGCAGATTCCTTGTGCGAAGCTCTTCAATCATCTTTCTGCCATCTCACACGTCCTTTCCGCCCTGAATGGGGGAGTTATTCGTTCGACTTCCCGAAGGTCGATGGACTGCTCCGTGAAAGCCCGATCTCGGCGACCTCAAGACTGGCGAACCCTGAAATACTCGCGGCAATGACGCGAAGACATAGAGCCGAAGAGATCGAAACCGAAGACTTTGAACGGGCAACCTTCAAAGACGCCTGAACGATTCCGACAGTAATTGATCTTCATGGTCAGGTTTTCCGGTGTTGCTTCACTGAATGTTGCGGTTCGTTCGAAAGAAGTTTTCCGGGTCCCACTTCGACTTGATTTCGGATAGCCGTGAGAGGTTCTTGCCGAGCGCTGCCTCCATTCGCTCTCGTCCCTCGTCCCGGGTTAAAAAGTTGATGTAGGTACCACCCGTCGAGAACTCTTTCAGATCGTTCCATGCCTCGCGCGCCCAATTGATGTTGGCCGTGTCGTCAACTTCGTGCTCCCATGCTCCGCCGATATTGAGCACATAGCGTGCATCGCGGTTCCCGACCGGAGAGTGGTTGTCCTCGACCCGGTTCAGAGCCCCTTCTATCTGAAACAGGATCATCGCGGAATGAGGTGAGCGGATCTTTTCCGAGTGGGCAATGAACTTTTCACACAACTTCGGTTCGATACCCGGCAGATACTCGCTTTTCCAGTAGTACCGCCGCCCCTTGGGCTGTGTCCCGTCCAGCAGTGTCTGCAGCTGCGCATACGGCCGACGCACAAGCACATCACCAATGGGAGTGCCGAAGGACTTGATGGCAGAAACCGCCTTTTCGCCGTCTTCGATTTTTCCACTATGGCAGGCGAGGATCGCAACGATCAACTTTCCGTGGATCTCTTTCGGTAGCCAGGGAGCTGGAGGTGCGGGACGCATCAGCGTAACAAGCGTAAGTTCCTGCGGAGCCTCCCGGGCCAGTGTGCGATAAAGGTTCAGCACCTCTGCGGCCTCGCTTGCGGGCCAGGCGACGATACCACCAACCACCTCCGGGCCGACCGGGTGTAGCATGTAGTCGATGCCGGTCACGACGCCGAAATTGCCGCCACCACCACGCAACCCCCAAAAGAGGTCGGGATTCTCTTCTTCAGTGGCACGGACCAGGCGGGCGTCGGCAGTCACCACATCCATCCCGATCACGTTGTCGGTCGTCCACCCCCAACGCCGCGTGAGATAGCCAAATCCGCCACCCAGCGTAAGCCCCGCGATGCCCGTCATCGAGACGAACCCAAGGACTGTGGCGAGGCCATGCACCTGTGTTTCTCTATCCAAGTCGCCAAGCAGGCAACCGGCCTGGGCGTGTGCGACCTTTTGCTCCGCATCCACCCAGACGCCGCGCATCAGCGATAAGTCGAGCATCAGGGAGCCATCAGCCGTGGCCAGGCCGGCGATGTTGTGCCCTCCCCCCTTGATGCAGAGAAGAAGCCGTTGATCATGCGCGAACCGCACGCACGAAATAATGTCGGCTATGCCAAGGCATCGCATTATGAGCGCCGGCTTCCGGTCGATCATGGCGTTCCAGACAGTGCGAGACTCTTCGTATCCTGCGTCCCCGGGGAGGAGCAGCGGCCCCTTGAGACCCATCTTAAAACTGTCGAGTACAGTCTGCGGCAAATCTGCTTCGTGGCCATCAATCGTTTGCACCTTCATCGTCCGGTCCCTTTACGGTGATAACTTTGAAATACAACCACATGACTATAGTGGCCGATGGCTGAATTCCACATCATTCGGAATTATTCGCAAACGGATGTTTATAGCCCGCGGTATGGCCTCCTGCCTGAAGTAGATGTAGTCATTCACGTTTCAAAAAGCTACTTCACCGGGAAAATGCAGTTCCCCATGGACTGGGATTTTGCAGAGCGGATCTCAATGGTTACTGTCAGCTTCCTTAAAATCAGGTCTTGGTGCGTCTTCGGCGCCCTTCGGCCCGGTCTTTCGCAAATATGCGAAAAATATTCGCCACAAGGCGAAAATCCTGAAAGACTGCCCAGGCACGGGGGACGGGAAGGCAAGGAGGTCCGATCGCTGAAATCAGCTCATCTGTACCTGATAAATTCAATGGCGGCCGCCCTGGTAAAGGACATAGAATCGATCTGCATCGTTTGCTCCAGTAAGGCTAAAACGAAACCTCCTCCCTTCATGGCACACACGTTGCTCGTCAAATAACGGTTCTCTCTACAATTTGCCTTGGAATCGATATCCTGAGGCAACACGTGCTTTGAGCCTCGGTTTATCGACCGCAGCAGTTTTCGCGGTTCCGGATGAAGCCATGAAATGAAAATGCCTTAAGGGAGATGAGCCTTTATGAGAGAAGTCGCAATCATGGGTGTGGGAATGACAAAGTTCGGTCCAACCGGCCTGAACCTCAAGGAACTATTCGCAGAGGCTGCCATCGAGGCGATCGAGGCATCGAACCTGGAGCCGAAAGCTATCCAGGCGCTCTTTGTCGGTAATGTGCTCGGAGACCTGGCGGAAGGGCAGATGAACATCGCGGGTTTCCTTGCCGATGAAATCGGCTTGGGGCCGAGCGTTCCCGCCACCAGGGTTGAAGGCGCCTGTGCCACCGCGGCAATCGGCTTCCGCGAGGCATTCATGTGGGTAGCCTCCGGCTTTTATGACGTGGTGCTGGCCGGAGGAGTGGAAAAGGTGTCGCCCATGGGGACGCCCCTGGCCACACGGGCCTTCGCCATGGCGACCGACAGCCACTACGAGGAATTCTGCGGACTCACCTTCCCGGCTGTCTTTGGATTGCTCACTCACTTGTACGGCCATAAATACAGGGTTCCACTCCCGACGCTCAAAGAACAGATGGCAATGGTCGCCGTAAAAAACCATCACAATGGAACGATGAATCCCCTCGCGCAATTTCAGTCGGAAATCACCATCGAGAAAGTTTTGCAGAGTCCGATGGTGTGCGATCCCTTGCAGCTCTATGACTGCTGTCCCTTCTCCGATGGCGCTGCGGCGGTCGTTGTGGCAAGCGCCGAGATAGCCCGGAAGATGGTTTCCAAACCGGTAAAAGTACTGGGAATCGGCCAGGGTTCCGCCGGAGGATTGTCCCGGCAGAAGGACTTCACGGTCATGCGCTCACGGGTGGCCTCTGCCGGACAAGCGTACAAGATGGCAGGGCTTACCCCTGGAGATATTGACGTAGTGGAGCTTCACGACTGCTTCACCATCGCTGAGATTGTGGCCTCCGAATGCCTCGGTTTTGTTGACTACGGCAAGGGGGGCGCAGCGGCGGCGGGGGGCGATACCGGCATCGGGGGCAGAATCCCCATAAATCCCTCCGGAGGACTCAAGGCTAAGGGGCACCCTATCGGCGCCACCGGATGCGCGCAAATCCATGAGATCGTCAAACAGCTTCGTGGTGAGTGTGGGCCAAGACAGGTGGATGGAGCGCGGATTGGAATGACGGATACGCTTGGTGGTGATGCCGGCGTAGTGGTGAACATCATCCTGGGTATCTGAAAGGAAGGAATGGCCATGTACAAGCTGACACATGCTCAATACTTCGAAGCGCTCCGGGAGGACAGGCTCCTGGGCCTGAAATGCCTCGACTGTAACGCCTGTACGATACCGCCCAAAAGAACGTGTCAGGAATGCGGTTCCACGGATATCGAGCCGGTTTCTCTCAGTGGTCTTGGCGCCATCGTGACCTTTACAGTCGTTCGTGTCCCTCCTGAAGGGCTGGATGCGCCTTACGTCGTGGCGCTCGTCGCGTTGGATGAGGGACCATGGTTGATGGGAATGATCGGGAATATTGCACCCGGGGAAGCAGACGTGAAACTCATCGGGAAAAAGGTGAAAGTGGGACACAAGGTAATGGCGGGTATGAAATATACGGCGGTCGGTGAAGGGGTCGTGCCCCTCTTTTCCATTCTTGATATGGAAAGCTGAAATGATTGTGAGGAGAGAAGTGAAATGGATTTCGATCTGACCGAAGAGCAAAAGATTATACAGGATACCGCCGCCCGGTTTGCAAGGCGTGAATTGGAGCCGGTGGCGGCAGAACTTGACAGGACGAAGGATCGCAGCATCCTTCTGCGAAATCTGAAGAAGCTTGCAGAACTGGGCTTCATGGGGCTGAATGTATCTCCGGAATATGGAGGCACAGGAGCGGGAATGGTGGCTTTTTCCCTGGCGATGACTCAATTGGGACGGGCCTGTGCATCCACCGCTGCCACAACCTCCGTCACCAACATGGTTGCCGAAGTCATTCAGGCCGCGGGGACCGAAGAACAATGCCGGAGGTATTTGCCCCCGCTTTGCAGTGGCGAATATCCCGCCGGAAGCTTTGCGCTCACGGAACACGGTGCGGGCTCCGACCCTGCAGCCATGAGGACCGCGGCGGTTTGGAACAAAGATCATTGGGTGCTCGACGGCAACAAGCTCTTCATAACGAGCGGTGAGTTTGCCGGCATATTCGTCGTATGGGCGGTAACGGACAGGCAGGCGCCCAAAGGTCGGGGGATCAGCGCATTTCTCGTGGAGCCCGATTTTCAAGGATTCATCGTCGGCAAAGATGAAGAAAAGATGGGGCAGAATGGTTCATCTACCAACGAGATCATCCTCGATCACTGCAGGGTCCCGCAGGAAAATCTTCTCGGGGAGTAAACGATGGGTTTCGCATTGCAGTGTCGGAACTGGCAGGCGGGCGTATCGGAGTAGGGTCGATGGCGCTCGGGATTGGTTTGGCCGCAATCGATCTTGCCAAAAGGTACGCAAAGGAGCGTATGCAATTCGAAGAACCGATTGCCGCCAAACAGGCCATTCAATTCATGATCGCAGATAATTGCACACGGCTCGAAGCCGCAAGGCTTTTGCTGCTGCGGGCGGCCTTCACCAAGGATCGGAAAAGACACTATGCCGGGGAGGCTTCGATGGCAAAGCTCTACGCAACCGAAGCTGCAAACAGGGCCTGCTATGATGCCATGCAGATACTGGGGGGATACGGATACACTCGGGACTTCCCGGTGGAGCGTTACTACAGGGATGTTCGGGTCACGAGCATTTATGAGGGAACAAGCGAGATCCAGCGTATCATTATCGCGCGAGAGTTGCTCAAACAATAGGCGCCGGGCGATTTGGGGGATCACTTGACGGTTCACGGCAAGAAATCCGTGTGGTAAATTGATATAATTCGCCTGCGTTCAGAAATGAGTGGACAGTCCCTTTGAACCGGGAAGAACTGAAAATGGTCATGGAGATGCTATCCTGCACCCCGGAACTTTTGGAAGACGTCTTCGAGAGTTTTCCTATGGGGGTTATCCTGCTCGATGCCGCCGGCAGGGTCCTCATGATGAATAGCCGTCAGGAGCAGATTTCCAGGGTAACTCGCGATAAAGTGATCGGCAGCTATTTTCATGAACGCTGGAAGCGCCTCTTCGATCAGGGTACGTATGGAAATAAGTACTGGGAGATGCTTCATGAAGGCAAGCCGTTCACCATTATCTTCAGCGAAGTTCTTCCTCAATTTTATGATATCAAGGTCTCCGGTCTCAGTCACGGCGCACCGCTGTCGTCAGGCCGGGGCTTTATATTGGTGCACGATCTTTCCGAAGAACTTGGTGTAGGAAAGCACGCCCTCGAACAACTCGCAAACCAGCTGGCTGAGTCTACCGAATTTCTGAGCAGCCTGATCGATTCCTCGCCAAATACTGTCATTACCACGGATGAGGATGGCTTTATCCGCAGTTCCAATAGAACGGCGGAAGAGGTCTTCGGGTATTCGAGGGGCGAGTTTTTCTGGAAGCATATTTCTCAAATCTTTGCCGATCCGTCCACCGTCGATCAGTATCTGTCCAATTCAGACAGAGGAGCGCGCTTCGAGGCGAAGTGCAAAAGAAAGACGGGAAACATTTTTCCCGTCAGCATTCTGGTGAACGATATTAAGGGGAAAAAGGACAGGCGCAGGCTGAAGCTATTCCTTCTCTACGATATTACTAAAGAAAAGGAGATGGAAGAAAGGCTTGCCCTGTCTGAAGAATTGGCTATCTATTCCGAATTGATGGCAGGGATCGCTCATCAACTTAACAATCCGCTGGTCGGCGTGGTAAATATTTCATCTTTGCTGCTCGACAGGATCAGCGCTGACGACGTCAACAGGAAGCTGGTCGAGGCCATCTGTCAGGCCGCGGGGGAATGTAAGAGACTGCTGGCGTCCATGGTTAAGAGCATCCGGGAACCGGAGAGCACCTTCCATGGCGTAAACATTGGCAGGGTGCTGGAAAGCGCCATTCAGTCGGTGTGGGAACAGGAAGGAGTCAGCAGCTCCAAAGTGGTTCTCAAGAAGAAGATTCAGCCCGATACACCCACCGTTAGAGGAGACTCCCTGCAGCTCCATGAAGTGTTCAGAAACATTATCACAAATGCTCTGCAAGCCATGCCTGACGGGGGTACCCTGGAGGTTGGCCTCAAAGCCGGCGGGAAACGGGAGATGAGGATCTGGTTCAGGGATACCGGCCATGGTGTTTCAAAACAGGATCTTTTCAAAATCTTTACCCCGTTTTTTTCGACAAAGAAGACCGGAAGCGGATTGGGTTTAAGCTTTGCTCACCAGGTGATCAAAAGCCATTCGGGGAGGATCGTAGTGAGATCGGCTCCAAATAGAGGAAGCACCTTCATCCTGATGTTGCCTGCTGCCACTAAAGAGGACGGTGTTGAATAATTCGCTGAACAGCTTGCCGGCCGATAGCGACCGGCATTTGACTCCGACCGTAATGGTCGCTGATGATGAAGCCTTCACACGGCAGTTCTTTGGAATGATACTGCAGGAGGAAGTATACAAATACATCGAGCTGACTACCGTTGCAGAATGCAGATCCTACCTGGAAAACAACACTAATCCGGACCTGATCGTTCTGGATATCCGTCTTCCCGATGGAAGCGGACTGGATTTGCTGAAATGGATCCGTGACCGGGGTATAAACGTACCCGTAATAATGATTACCGCTTATGGCTCCATCTCCGATGCCGTTCTGGCGGTCAAGATAGGGGCTTTTGATTTTTTGACCAAGCCTTTTGAAGACACCAACAAGGTCCGGATTTCCATAAAGCGCGCTCTGGAATATGGATGGCTCGAAAAAGAAAACCGCATGTTGCGTGCCCGGCATGGTTCGCGCGACGTCTTCGAGGATATGGTCGGAAAATCGGAAAAAATGCAATACGTGTATGAGCTTATTAAGAGAGCGGCCGCCGCGCCGACAAACGTTCTGATCGAGGGGGAGAGCGGCACCGGCAAAGATCTTGTGGCCAGGGCCATTCACAGTCTCAGTGACCGCAGGGGACAGGCTTTCGTTACGGTAAACTGCGGCGCCCTGCCGGAAGGTTTGCTCGAAAGCGCTCTTTTCGGTTATGAGAAGGGGGCCTTTACCGGCGCTCTCAAAACGACCCAGGGTTTTTTTGAGGAAGCCCACAACGGGACTCTTTTCCTCGATGAAATCGGTGATGCACCGCCCTCCGTCCAGGTCAAGATCCTCCGGGCGGTCGAGGATCGCGTCATATACCACGTGGGAAGCACCAAGCCTGTCTCGTTGGACGTGCGACTGCTGTTTGCCACGAACAAGGAACTCGCAAAGGAGGTTGCCGCGGGCCGGTTCCGTAACGATCTCTTTTACCGGGTGAACGTAGTGAAAATCACGTTGCCTCCGCTTCGGGAACGCAGGGAGGACCTGCCGCAGTTGATTGACTCTTTTGTCGAGGATTACTGCCGAAAATCCGGGATAAAGAAAAGGATCTTTACCGACGAAGCTCTCTCCTATCTGTCCTCCAGGAGTTGGCCCGGAAACGTTCGCCAGCTCAAAAACTGGGTCTTGAGGATCATGGTGCTGCATCCGGGAAAAGTCGTCGGCCTGGATGACTTGCACAGATACCTGGACGAAGAGGATTCGCAGGAGGGCGAAAGCTTCTACGATACCTCCTACCAGCAGGCCAGGCAAAGCTTCGAGAAAAGATACTTTGAGAGACTTCTTCATAGAGCGGGCTGGGATTTGAACCGGGCCGCAAGGCAAAGTAAAATGCATCTGGCAAGCATTTATAGAAAACTGAATGCATTGGGTATAAAGGTAAAATGATACCGGCGGCCGAGAATCCCCGCACCGTTCGCACGGATGCGAAGCTCTTCGCATTGTTGCGAACCCCAAGGTTGTCCTCCTGAAGGTCAAGAGCGATCTGCTGTCAAACGCAAGTGTCAATTATTTCAAGTATATGGTGCCACTTTTCGCCCTTTCCCGTTGCTGTCGATTGACGGCCTCAGCCATGTCCCCCGTAAAGCCTCCAGGCTCCAGGGCCGGTATTGATTGAAACCGCAGATCCTTACTGCATATACTCCATTTGCCTGCACAGACACGAAGCCCCCCACGGCTCCCACACTTTTCGACCGCATGGTATGCATGTTGCTCTTTGGTTCTCCCGTCGGCGCTTCGATACTCTGGAAGATTCATTTACTGCTAAATAATGGGTGGAGAACCGGAATGCGGGATGTAGCAGTGATCGGTGTAGGTATGACAAAGTTTGGGAAGTTTCCGGATAAAGGAATAAAGGACCTGGTTCGGGAGGCTGTCGAGGATGCCCTGGGGCATTCGGGTATTCAGAAAAAAGATATTGAGGCGGCTTACATGGGCAATGCCGCGGCGGGCCTTATGACCGGCCAGGAGATGATCAGGGGGCAGGTTACATTGAGTGCCATGGGGATTGACGAGATCCCCGTATATAACGTGGAAAGCGCCTGTGCCAGTTCCTCTTCGGCGTTCAATGTCGGCTGGATGTCGGTTGCCTCCGGCGTACATGACTGTGTGCTCGTAGCGGGATTCGAGAAGCTTTTCGACAAAGACAAAATGAAGTCCTTTAGAGCTTTGAGCACGGGGGTCGATTTAGAGAAGTGCCTTGATTACTTCAAACAGGCCGAGGAACAGCTTGGCCCGGGTGAAAAGATCTTTCAGGAAGGCTGCGGCGAAAAACGAAGTATTTTTATGGACATGTATGCTTTTCTAATCAAGGGATACATGGAGAAATACGGCCTTACCCAGAAGCATTTCGCCACGCTGGCCGTGAAATCTCACAAGAACGGTTCCCTCAATCCGCATGCGCAGTATCAAAAGGAAGTAAGCCTGGAAGAGGTGCTCGGTTCGGGGGATGTGATTTACCCCTTGACCAGAATGATGTGTGCTCCCATTGGCGATGGTGCCGCAGCGGCAATCCTGTGCGCAAAATCCAGGGTTGCGCGGTACACGACAAAGCCCGTTTGGGTCGCTGCGTCGTTGGTCGGCAGCGGCAAGGTGAGCTTCGATGCGGACGATTCGGTGACCAGGCGTTTGAGCGGAAAGATTTTCGAAGCGGCAGGCGTTGGGCCCCAGGATATAGATCTGGTCGAAGTTCATGACGCAACGTCCCCTTCCGAGATCATGTTTTTGATCGAACTCGGTATCTGCCCCGGTGAGCAGGCGGGCAAATGGATCGAGGAAGGCTTTCTCGATCTCGATGGCCGCATGCCGTCGAATACTTCGGGCGGCCTTGTCACAAAAGGCCATCCCGTCGGCGCCACCGGGTGCGCAATGATCTATGAAGTTGTGAAGCAGCTCCGTTTAGAGGCAGGAAAACGTCAGGTGAGGCACCCTAAAATCGCAATGACGCACAATGGTGGAGGCATTATAGGCATCGATGCCGCCGCTATGGCTCTCCACGTTCTCAAACGTTAATACGCGCTCCCCGGCAGATAAGGCAACGACAATGAATACATCCGGCAGAAAATACTTCAATATGGAAATCGAGCCTCTGTTGAATACTCCTCAAATGAGGGACCTCCAGTTAAAGAAACTGCAATCTGCTGTAAAGTACTTCTATGAGAATGTGCCATTCGACCGCAGGCGCATGACAAAAACAGGGGCTTTGCCGGAAGACATCCGTTCTTTCGGCGATTTTGCCCGTGCCGTTCCCATTGCCGGACAGGCGGACTATCGCGATGTCTTCAAAGAAGTCGACAGCGATATGGCCAAGTCCTTTGAGATCCTGTTCGGCGAGGCGCGGCTCCGGGATTTGCACCTGCTTACCACAACATCCGGGACCACCGGCATTCCAACCCCCTATCCGGTTTTCCATAAGACCACGGAGGCCATGGGCGAGCTCTTCGGTCGGATCGGATGGCGCATGAATATCCGTGCAGGCGACAAGCTGGCAATCTGTTTTGGTTTGAGCATGCATGCCGCCGGAATTCCCCACCTGTATTGGTTTAAAAAGCTGCATGGTCTCAGCCTTTATCCAATCGGGGCAGAGGCCGGGACCGAGCGTATCTTGAGCCTCATGAAACTCTTCAAGGTCAATATTTTCAGCGGCACGCCTTCTCTGGCTCAACACCTTATCGAACGGGCCCCTGAAGTCCTGCGCGACTCCGTCGGGAGTCTTGGATTGAAGCTCCTTGTGTGTGGAGCTGAACCGGGGGCCGGCATCCCGGAGGTCCGTCGCCGTCTGGAGGAGGAGTATGGGGCCAGGGTTTTCGACATTGGAGCAGGATATGGTGTTTCGTGCGATTACCCCGACTACCAGGGCATGCACTGGATTGCGGACGATTACTGCTACTACGAACTGGTCGACCCTGAAACCCTGGAGCCCGTACCGATGGTGCACGGTGCGACCGGTTTGGCCGTGCTCACTCCTCTGGAGCCGGATTCAACCATATTTTTCCACAATCTGAGATTCACCTTGAATGATATTCACCAAATTTACACCGATCCCTGTCCGTGCGGGTTGAGCGGATTTCGGTATAAGATCATAGGCCGTGCCGATGACATGCTGAAAGTCAAGGGGGTTCCCGTGTATCCGGCAGCCGTTCAGGGGGTGATCAACAGCTTTTTTCCCCGTCTTACGGGAGCCTTTCGGATCGTTCTGGATGTTCCGCCACCGAGAGTGATCCCCCCCCTCAAGCTCAAAGTTGAGCATGGCGAAGGAGTTCGGGAATCGGATCTTCCGGGTCTCGAAAAAGAGGTTCTGGACGCTATGCATTCCCAATTGAAAGTCAGGCCGGCGATTGCCTGGCTTGGGCCGAACATCCTGGAGCGAGCCGTCAAAAAGACTCAGTTGCTGGAAAAGGCCTACGAACAAAAATGAAAGTAATCGTTTCGTGATTTTCAAACCTTAGGAAGGAGCCACCGCCATGCCCAAAATTTCCGATCCGATCATGATCAGAAATGTTGAACTGAAAAACAGGTTGTATGCCCCACCCATGATATCGAACGTGGTGAGGGAGGATTGCTGCGCAGGCAAGACTCTCATTGACACTACATACAACAGGGCGAAGGGGGGATGGGGTCTTGTCAGCTCGGAGGGTGCGGTTATAAGCGAGACCACCAAGCTCTTTCCCCGGACCCTCGGCATTTACGGCGATATTCAGGTGCTTGCCCTCTACGACCTCGTGGAG
>JAKAJS010000210.1 GCA_021813685.1 Deltaproteobacteria bacterium
TGGGAAGCCCGGGGAATCAACTTCCGCACCGGGGGTGTGCTTCACTTTGGCCTGAACCTCCGAAACCAAAGCAACCGGTGGGAGGGGACCTCCGGTCAGCCTGGCAGATGAAGAGTTACCGAGCCATATCGAGAAGGTCGGTGCGGAATATTCCCCTTTCAAGGGCTGCCCCTTTGTTTCACCTTTGTTTCACCTTTGTTTCATTTGTTTCACTTGCCAAGGGGTTTATAATTTAAATGCCCACAGAGGGTAAGGACTCTCTGGGAAGCGGTCCGAGACGAAGCAGGAAGAGGAAAGGCGAGGTGCAACTTACGCCCTGCCTCGCCCATCAGGAATCGTGAAAACCGTGCCATCAGAGATGACTTGACTGTACTCAGCCCAGCATTTTCCTCCGCCCGGACTAGCTCGCATAAGGCATGAGTTAAAATTCTACAAGAACCTTTTTCGTAGCTTGGATGCACCGAGGATTAGCAAACTCGCTCCGGTCATCAGAAACGCGGCAGGTTCCGGAACGTTACTACCCGGAGGACTCTGGGCATCATGGGAATAAGGCTCAATATTCACTGAGTATTTTCCTTGCTTATTTGCTGTTTCGTCCCAGACATCAAAGTGAACAGACAAGCTGGGATCGAGATTAGTTACGTCAACAGAGAAGGCAGCAAATTTGTAATCAGTTGGAGTAGTTGATATCTTAAGGCCTCCAGGATCAGCCGATGTGTCATAAGGGATAGCATATTGAATCGGAGTGAAGGTGAACGCGAACGATTTATAATATGCTGGATATATGCCGTGAGAAGGTAGTTCTATAGGATAGCCTGGATTCCCTTGCTGCATGTCTGAGGTCACGTTCACTGTAGTGCCATTAAAAGTGAAATACCCGTAGCTGCCAGCTGAAATATCCGAGGGCATTATTGCGGCAGTGATGTAGTACGTATCGCTTAAACTAAGCATTTGACTATCCAAGATGGCATACAGTTTGAACGTTGGAGTCGTCGCAACGATCGTTTCGGTCGAACTGTCATAAACTCCATTAGATACATCAAGTTGAAGTTCAGGTAGCGCAAATGCCCAGCTAGTGCTTGCAAGAATCGCCACCATGGTTACAAGAAGATACTTTGCAATTCCTCGCATCATTGTTATACTCCTCTCATCTAGTTGATTTAGGTGCAACGAGGCAGCTGACACCGCTGGAAACATGCCAGCCCATATGCTGGAAGATAAACGAGCAAATTCCCAAACCATTCGATGCAACACTTATGCCAATATGGGGAATACAACTACAACTCATTGATCTTCCAGTATAATTTAATTCGTGTAATAGGGAGAAAACACGAACTGACAGCCCAAATATGTAAACAATCCCGACGAGTCGAATGGCATGAGAAATGAACTT
Organism: Deltaproteobacteria bacterium; assembly: GCA_021813685.1. Taxonomy (GTDB): domain Bacteria; phylum Desulfobacterota; class Syntrophobacteria; order Syntrophobacterales; family Syntrophobacteraceae; genus SbD1. Next base: position 1,394 of record JAKAJS010000210.1, read on the forward strand.
TTAAATAACAGAACTATATTTTTCGCCAGTCGAAAGGCGAATCCCAGCTTTTTCATGGCTGTAAACTTTTAAGACACAAAATCGGAAAAGCCAAGTGAGTAATCGGATTGGGGTACGCAGCCATCCACGGGATCGTTTGTTTTTTTCATTTTTCCCCGGGGGTATCGGCCTGTGAAACAAAACGTAGAGTAGAGAGCAGGTTTTGAGCCTTCCCTCCCTCATCAAACCGTGCGTTCAGTCTTCCCGCACACGGCTTTCCGATGTCCTTCACCGCGAGGCATGCACCTTCGCCCAGCCCGCCGTCGTAGGAACTTTGTACAAGCCATACTTCTCGTAGAGAACCCGATTGCCGGATCTGGCATAGCCCGTTTTCCTATCCGTGACTTTGTAGCGCTTGCGCAGATGGGTCCGCAGCCGTTCTTCAACATGGCCTCGGACATGTTCCAGGAGCTTGCTGCAGTTCTTGAAGTGAAAGTAGCCAACCCATTCACGAACGGTGGCGTTGACTGCCCCCACAACCTGCTCAAGCGGTACGAGTGTCCGCTCTCGTTTCGTGAGAGCAGTGACCCGATCCTTAATCACCTGCGCGGACTTCTTCGATGGCTGGGTGTGAGGGTATTGCTTGCCCTTCCTTGTGCTCCTTGCCATCCAGACGGAGAATCCCAGGAAATCGAACTTTGCCCCACGGGCGTTGACGATTTTCGTCTTCGCCTCGTTGAGTGTCAACCCAAGCCTCATCAGCACGTAGCGCAGCATCTCCATCGGTTTCTCACTTCCCTTCCGACAAAGAATGACAATGTCATCGACATAGCGCACAATGCGCGCGCCAGGCTGTTGTTCCAGCTGACGCCGCTCACATTTTCTATCCAGGAGATGCAGATAGAGATTGGCCAACAGTGGTGAAATGACTCCATGAACGCAAAAGATAACTTGGGGTAGTGATGGTCGCTCCGCTTTCGGGCGGAGTGTTGGCTCCCCCGGCGGGGATCGAGTGTTTGATCTTTATAGTGTCCCGGTTTACAAGAATTTCCTTTACAACGAGCCGGAGCAGCTTTTGCCGCGCGAAGACACCCATTGTCTCCGCTGCCTCGCGCAAGCGCCGGAGAAAGTTTTCTATGTTGTCGGCAAGTCGGAGGAATATCTGCTGGTCTGCTGCCGCTACATCAAGAGCTTGGAGTTCCGATGTGATCGTTTTCTCGCTTTTCCGTAGTTCCGGCATTCGTTTGCGCAGTTCTTCCAGATCAAGAAGGCTTTCCTGATAGGCGTCCAGCAGTTTCTCAATGGACTTTCGAGTGCGAGTGATCTCTTTGATCAGAACTTCCTTTCTCCTTTTGGTAGGGTTTGAATCCTGAATCTCCTTGAGCCGACGCTGAATTTCGGTGCGGATGAGATCGGGCTCTTCCAATAGTTGAATCACCTCTTTCCAGACCATTTCATCCAGGTAGTCCTGCCTGACCGGCCGATTGTGGCATACTCGCCCGTTGGGGTAGCGGTAATCATCGGACCCCAGGCAGCGATAGTAATAGAGCTTCCTCTTTGATGTCTGCGTCGAGGTTCGGTAAAATGCATACCCACATTCGCCGCAAACCAACATGCCCTGCAGCAACGTGGGCTCGATGGTACGGCGTGGGGAAAACCGTTTGTTCCGCTCCAAAAGATCTTGGGCCAGTGCGAAAGTGTCTTCATCGATAATAGCGGGGACTTTGATCTCAAGCCATTCCTCTCTTGGCCGTTCACGATTCGAGCTGCATCTGGCGGCCCCCCCCCTTTGCTTCGCAATGGACGTGTTATTCTTTGCCGCTCTGCCTTTTCCGTTTTCCCAAAACATGCCGTGCCTTTGTGAGCGGGATTTCGCAACATACTCCATACTGTTGTCCGTTCCCAGGGCGAGATCCCTTTGCGGGTCGGAATCCGATGCTCATTAAGCCACCGCGCACGGCAACGTCAAAGTCGCGTGTAGAATAGAGAATCAACTTCCGGGTCGGAGTTTTTTTGACGCGGTGGTAATGGATCGGCGTAAATACGGAGGTTAAGTGCCCGATCAGGTCTCTATCTCCCCCGAAAAGACAATAGGGCGCCAGTCCCTGAGATGCCAGGCCGAAGCAGGAGCGATTCGAGGATGTTTTTGAAAATCAAATACCAATAAGGCGCAGGCTCAGCTGTGGTTTTGCTGCAAACTGACGTAGGACTTTTGCAATGGAGTTTACTCCGGCAAGACGCAGAAGACTTATGACCAGATTTCGAAGAGAAGCCATGACTCGGGGAGCATTTCCGGTCCTGATCCGCGGAAACATGGGGGGCAGCCCTTGAAAAAGGAATTTTCAGCCTCCGCCCTCTCGATTAGTGCAAAAAGGGTCAGGCACGCTTCAATCCGTTCAAAAATCGGCACCCATTCCGCCGCCTTCAGCATGGTCGAAAGCCATTCGATGAATGGCTGCGCAATCAATGCAGCCAGACGAGGCTTTGCTATTACCTGCGAAAGTTCCTGTTCCGTAGCTGTCGATTTAAGCAGTGAAAACAAGGGGGCAGCCCCTGAGCGCGCCAGGCAAAACCCGGGAAATTGGAAAGTGATTGAATAAAATCTCGGAAACTTTTCATAGGAACCCTGCGGGGAAAAGTGTTATTCAGGGCTCCTTAGCGGCAATCGGGTAATGCGTATGCGCAGTTTGTCGACCACACAAACGGACCTCTGCATAACCTCGGACGGCACTGTCTTAAGGACACGTTCGAGCAAATCGCACATCTCTTTATCAGAGTAGTTCCCGCCACGGAAAAGAATAAGTCCGGGGCCATCCGCTTCGCTTAATGCCAAGAGCCGAGGAAAATCCAAATCGGCCGTAATGATACAGCGTCTTTCGCGGCGGGCCATGTCAAGTAGTTCACTGTCCGAAGCGCAATCTTTCCCGATATGGTAAGCATGGACACCTTCATGGCCGAATGCGCGGAGAACACCCAACAGGAGAGGAGATACGGGCATATCCAGGAGAAATTTCATCGAGCAAATTCGATTACTTGTTCGTCAGCAAGAAATGCAGCGTACGTAAGCGCCTCATTGAAATCTTCAGGTTCCAGGTATGGGTATGCTTTCAGTATAGATTCCTGAGTCTCGCCGGAGGCCAGTAAACCGAGCAATCTCGACACGGGAAAGCGTAGCCCGCGGATAGTCGGCTTGCCACCGCAAACATTTGGATTTACGCTGATGCGCTCAAAGCTCATGAAGCACCTCCTGACGCTCACTCTAAATTATAACACACCCCGGTTGACTCGGTTAGCGATTGATCCAAGAAATTGATGCAACCAACTCGTTTCCTCGTCCAGATTTTAAATCCGAGGCATCCCATATAAATCAAACAAGGGTAGAGTAGAGAGCAGGCATTGTGCCTGCCCTCCCTCATCAAACCGTGCATGCAGTTTTCCCGCACACGGCTTTCCGATGTACTTCTTCGTTTGCCTCCAATTGCTTCGCAACCTTCTCATTTATTTTTGCAACCGCCGAAAAGCTCAGGGTCCCGAACTTCTCAGCTATGTCCCGGTTGCCGGCGTGTATTTCTTAGCCAGATGGATAAACGTTTTTCTTGCCAAACCTCTTCGGTCGCCGATCAACTCCTCCCGAGCGACGCAAAAATGCTCACAGCAGGCCGACATGATGTCCTCTAAATCCAAGCCGGAGCGCACTGACTTTCTGCAGGATGTCTCCGAACTCTTAACCCGATCCGACTGCGCACGCTGCAACGCCTCCCTGATAAACATCCTGTCGCCAAGAATCATCCCGCCATATACCTTCTGCAGCGGGTTCGCCATTTCTTCTCCAATGGCTCTTTCTACGAAATCCCGGTAGTTCACGACCGCTTCACGCCTCCTGGCCGCCAACATGCTCAGGATAGTGTCCGTACTGACGATACTATCGGACTGCCCTGTTATATAGGATCGGTAACTACTGTGCGGATACCCCCGGTTTGAGCGCCATCTTTGCCCTAACCGGATTGAGATGGATATAGCGGCTCAACTCGAGCAGGTAATTGTTCTTATCGACCAGAATAGCCTTGTACCTTCCCTGGAACAGATGCCCCGCCCGCTTTTTTTCATATTCACGTAGGTAGTGTACGATCGGTTGATAAACTGCATGATTTTGCTGAGATTCGTGTGCGGAGTCTCTATGATCAAATGATAGTGATTTGTCATCAGAACGTATGCGTGCAGAATCAATTCGAATTTATTTTTCGCCGCAGCAATGTAACCCTTGAATTTTTCGTGATCTCTTTTGGAAAAGAAGATCTTCGCACGCTCATTGCCCCGCGCGGTAACGTGGTAGACAGCTCCTTCATATTCTATCCGTAACGGTCGCGCAACTTTTCCCCTCTCCAGGCAGGCTTCACAAATGACCTGAGTCGGATTTTCCCTCTAGGAAGGAGAGTCAGTTTACATCGGGGAGATCCTCGAGGCTGAATATTCCATTTTCCCAGGCTGCAACCCGGTTTCAAAGGTTTCATTGAACAACAAAGCCGCCCACGATGTGGCGGCCTCGTCGAGCGTTTGAACTTGAGCGTCAATGGGGCGGTTACGCTTTCCTGAATTTTCTTTCGCAAGCCAAAAGGACGAGCACTCCGAAACCGAGCAGGAGAAGAGTAGCAGGCTCCGGAACGTTCCCGGTGGGTGAAGCATTTACACTTAACTGCCCGAATTGCAAATTTCCATTTGGAAGCTGCGGTCCGTTATATTGAGCCTTCAGGGGCGGGCCTGTCTGGAGTGTATCGTTATTTGCCAGGGTGAAATTGAACGAAAATACATTCGTTTGGCTAAAGGGATTGCTCAAATCGATCCCGTTGGCGTAATTAGTATCTCCCTTCCCGGTATATCCAGTGATTGCTGCCCCGTAGAAACCGCCATTTTCGGTATAAACAGACCAATTCGGCAGCGTTGGAGAATCAAGAGCGAATGAGGCCAAACTGCTGCCATTCTCCGGTTTAAAAACAATCTCATCCAAGTACACGCCCGATAGACCTGTTGAATTCGTTTCGGTGACAGCCATCGAGCCCTCATATCTATTAGCTATCGAATTGAAAGTATAGTTGAAATCGTAGGTGATGCTGTACCCCGAACTGCCGCCGGCTCCGCCCGCACCAGTGTCCGTGTAGGTAAACGCCAGAGCACTGGCCGGTGGCGGCGTAACCGCGAACCATATCAACGCCATCAGTCCGACACCCAAAATCAATCTGCATTTCGCCATGACAAGCTCCTCCAGTAACCAGGAAGATCCGATTAATTACCCTCTGTTTATCCCGTTCCTAATAAATAGCAAAAACCCGGCCAACACGCAATCTCGACGACACTCATGACGCAAGTTATTGATTTTAATATCTCAAAAAAGAGCTGACCTAAAGGGCCCGCCTGGCATCGTAATCCGAAATTGTAATGGGCTCCGACAGAAAAAAGTGGAATGAAGATACCAAAACAATAATCGATATTGAAATCGACACATTATCGCATTTTTGAATTGTGTAAGATATTCCGACGGACAACTGCCGCAGACCCCGCGGGGGCTATCGTCCCAGTGAAACAAGGGGGCAGCCGTTGAAAAAGGAATTTTCCACCTCCTCCCCCTCGATGCGCCTCCGAAATCACAAAAGGTCAGCCCCCTGCGCGGATACGCCACACACCGCCATTTATACGGCGCCAACTCCGACGGGATTTGAGAGGCTTTGGCGTTGTCGTTAGCAGTTGAATGAAGGCAGAAGGGTGACGAGAAGGATTCCTCTGAATGGGTTGAGCATCGGCGAATCTCGATCTCCGCTTATACTCTTCGTTTCCCTCCAATTGCTTCGCCACATTTTCATTTATTTTTGCAAAACCGCCGAACAGGTCAGTGTCCCGAACTTCTCAGCTATATCCCGGTTTGTTGCCGGCGTGTATTTCTTAGCCTGCCAAACCGCTTCGGTCGCCGATCAACTCCTCCCGAACGACGCAAAAATGCTCGCAGCAGACCGACATGATGTCCTCTAGATCCAAGCCTGAGCGGACCGATTTTCTGTAGGAAGTCTCCTCACTTCTGACCCGCTCGGACTTCACACGCTGCAGCGCCTCCCTGATAAACATCCTGTCGCCAAGAATCATCCCGCCATATACTTTCTGCAGCGGGTTCCCTGTTTCTCCGATGGCCGTTTCCACGAAATCCCGGTAGTTCACGGCCGCCTCACTCCTTTTAGCCGCCAACATCCTCAGGATGGTGTCCGTACTGACGATGCTTTCGAACCGCCCTGTTACATAGGACCGGTAACTACTGTGCGGATACTCCTCCGGTTTGAGCGTCATCTTTGCTCTAACCGGATTGAGATGGATATAGCGGCTCAACTCGAGCAGGTAATTGTTCTTGTCGACCAGAATAGCCTTGTACCTTCCCTGGACCAGATGCCCCGCCCGCCTTTTTTTTGATATTCAGGCAGGTAGCGTAGGATCCGTTGATAAAATGCATGATTTTACTGAGATTCTTTTGCGGAGTCTCTATAATCAAATGATAGTGATTTGTCATCAGAACAGATGCGTGCAGAATCAATTCGAATTTGTTCTTCGCCGCAGCAACGTAATCCTTGAATTTTTCGTGATCTCTTTTGGAAAAAAAGATCTTCGCGCGCTCATTCCCTCTCGCGGTAACATGGTAGAAGGCTCCTTCATACTCTATCCGTAACGGTCGCGCCATTTCCCCCCTCTCCAGGCAGGTTCCACGAATAACTTGATTAATGCATGCGGCTCCTCGCACACGGTCTCGTGGAGATGGTTGCGGGACTCGATATTCCCTCCACCTTTCCCTCCAAAAGTTCCATGATACGGCACGTCCTTATTCAATCTCTTTCCAATTTCCCACCGAAGGGCTGACCCCTTTATTCCCATTCCCATAACAAAAGTGCTTACCTTTCCAGAAGGCTTGAGAACTTTACGATTGGGAGAAGGGAAAATGGAAAGAGATAAGGACACCTCGGACGAAATGATCAAGCGTTTGGAGCTCTCACTCGACAGTATATTTCAAAGGGCCGGGGAATTGAATGCCTCCTTTGAAAACAGTCCAAGACCTCGTCAGAGAAAGATAGTCGAGATATTACACAAACACGGCCTTCCCGCGTGCGTAGGACCGTTCTTTGATACCTATTCCAGAATAAGCGCAGCCGGAGGAGATATCGAACAGTTCAGCCGCATAATGGTGGAAAAACTCTCTTCTTATCTTCAGGAAGACCCCTCCGGGGTAGAGGAGCGATTCAGACAGGCGATCGCGGATTACATCGAATCCAGGAGCCGGGATACCGGCGCCGCCGACAACTAGAGGCCCTTTTTACACACGGCGTTGAAAATATCCCCCTTCGTCTGCCCGGCAGCGCGAGACCACCGTGGATGCCCGGGCAGCCGTTTCCCCACTGGAGCGCCCGGCGCTGGACACTGAGAAGTTTGCCGGCGTCTCCAAAGAACCTTGGCATATTGGCCGGACGGGAACCCTTCCCGCATTCTCTCAGTCGAACCCGAGCTTAATTTTGTCTGACTATATCGACCGAGATCTCCACGGCCGGAATCTTTCCTCTGTTCTCAAGCCAGTGTCTGGTGTTCCTATCCTCCGGCCACCCTACTCCCGGTCCATAGTCCGTAGCGACACCATCTCGATGGTCAGTAATCGTTCCTTGCAGTATGTAGACGATACCTGGTCTGTCATTGTGATCATGAACCGGGCCGAAGATGCCCCCGGGCTCGATGGTAACCATACGCATTCGAAGTTGGCGCCCTGCCATACCCTCGATCTCAGGGCCAAGGTCAACCGTTGCAAGCAACTTCACGGTGACACCTTTCGTCTCAAGTCTGTCCTGTTCGTTGCTCATCGTGTTCTCCTCTCCATACTCTCAGGGCCATAACAAGTGATTTTCCAATATTATACATTGGCTTGTCATAACGAGAGGCCGAACGCGAAATAATCCAAAGATTTCTCACCGCCCACCCTCTTTTGCCGTCGCGTCATCAGAAAATACATCGAACGCCGGATGAGTTCGCCTTCATAGATTGTTCTGTAAAATTACAAAAGTCTGCTATAGTGAAAATCGCCGGGCGGTGGGACTGCGTGCCGGGTCGTCTGGCCTATGCGCACTGCCGATTCGGCAATCCTCATGGCCCCGCCGCCGGCGGCGGGTCGCCGCGGCCGGGTCGCCAAGCCCATCCGCACTGCCAGTTCGGCAATCCTGATGCGAGGCTCATTGTATCCAACCTTTAGATAAGGAGGAAGAACATGGGTTTTCAAATAATCAGCGGGTGTCCGGCGACGACCGGGGAGGATTACCAGCTCAACACCATTTCGGTGCTGCGGCACGCCTCCTCGGTGTATCCCGAGGTAGAAATCGCCTCGAGGCGCGAAGATGGAACCATTTTCCGGTATTGCTACCGGGAGGCCTACGAGAGGGTGTGCCGGCTGGCAAACGGTCTGCAGAGACTGGGCATAAAGCCCGGCGACCGCGTAGGCGTCATGGACTGGAACACCTACCGCCATTTCGAGCTCTACATGGCCATCTCGGGCATCGGGGCCGTAATGCTGCAGATGAACCCGAGGCTTGCGGTCGACGACATCGCCTACATAGTCGGCCACAGCGAGACGAGGTTCATATTTGTGGCCGAGTCGCTGCTGCCCGTGATCGAAGCGATCGCAAAAAAAGTGAGCACTGTCGAGGGGTATGGAGTCATAACGGATAAAGAACCAGAGGCGGTTGCAACCACCCTTTCCCCTCTTTGGAGCTATGAAGAGCTCCTCAGCGCCGAAGAGCCCCGCTATCCCTGGCAGATGATAGACGAAAGGTCGGCCTACAGTGCCTGCTACACTTCCGGGACAACCGGAAAGCCCAAGGGGGTTTACTACTCGCACCGCTCGGTCTATCTTCACACGACCGCGGTTGCCGTGACGTTTGGCATAAATGCCTCCGACGTGCTGCTCCAGATGGTCCCCATGTTCCATGCGCAGGGGTGGGGGTTTTGGCTCGCAGCCCCCATGACGGGGGCAAAACTGGTTTTCAGCGGCAGGTATACCCTGGACACAACCCATACCCTCGTGGATTTGATCGTCTCGGAAAAAGCGAGCGTGACCGCGGGAGCGCCGGCGCTTTTCATGCCCATGCTCCAATACATCCGGACACTGCCGCAAAAACCCGATTTTAGCCGCTTGCGCATCGCCTCCGGGGCGACCGAACCGCCGCTTGCCATGATGCGAGAGTTCTTCGAGCTTTGCCGGGCAGAATTCATTCATGCCTACGGGGCTACCGAGACGTCCCCGGTAGCGACCGTAAACCTGTTAAAACCCTCGCTGCAGGGCTGGCCCAAAGAGCGGCAGTGGGAGAATCAGAAAAAGCAGGGGCTGCCCGTGGCCGGTGTCGAGATACGGATCATCGGGGCGGACGGCAACGAAGCGCCTCACGACGGGCAAACGGTCGGAGAGCTTCTGATCCGGGGGCCGTGGATCGCATCGAGCTACCACAACGATTCGCGCACCGCCGAGTGTTTCCGGGACGGGTTCTGGATCAGCGGGGATGCGGCCACCATCGACCCGCACGGGTATGTGAAGATCACCGACAGGGTCAAGGACATGATCAAGAGCGGAGGCGAGTGGATCTCTTCGATCGATCTGGAAAACGCCATCATGGCGCATCCCGAGGTGGTGGAAGCCAGCGTGGTCGGCATTGCCCACCCCAAATGGCAGGAGAGGCCCCTCGCCCTGGTGGTTGTCAGAAAAGAAGCCGGAGGAAAGGTCACAAAAGAGGACATTCTGCAATTCATCGCCCCCAAATTCGCCAAATGGCAATTGCCCGACGATGTGCTTTTCGTCGATTCCATACCCAAGACAAGCGTCGGGAAGTTTAGCAAGAAAACCATGCGGGAACGGTACGCCGGATATTTCAACTCCCCGGGAAAATGATCCGTGACATCGGTTTTTTGAACGTTCGCCATTCGCTACAGGGTATTCGCGTTATGCACTTGTGGAAAAGGGTCTGTGTCGGAGTACTTTCATTTTCAGCCGTTACGGTTTTTTTGTACCTCCTGTGTTCCCATGCCGTTACGGTGGCCAACGCCGAGAGGCCGAAGGTCATTACGGTCGTAGCAGACGATGATTATCCGCCCTATACCTTCCGCAACTCCCGGGGGAAACTGCAAGGCATCCTGGTAGACCGGTGGAACCTCTGGGAAAAAGAGACGGGGATACAGGTTCACCTCCTGGGGATGGAATGGGGGAAGGCCCTCGAATTCATGCGAGAAGGAAAAGCGGACGTTCTCGATACGGCATTCATCACCGAGAATCGGGCCAAGGTATTCGATTTTTCGAAACCATACGCGACAATCCCGGTTAAAATCTTTTTCCACAAAGATATCGGTGGGATAAGCGGAGTAGATTCCCTTGGCGGCTTTACCGTCGGGGTCAAGCGGGGCGATGCCTGCATCGAGTATTTGAAACGCCATGGCGTTACCACCCTGAAGGAGTATCCGAACTACGAAGAGATCATAAAAGCCGCAGCCGCTAAGAAGATCCGGGTGTTTTGCATGGACGCCCCCCCTGCCCTCTACTATCTCAACGAGATGAACCTTGAGACGAAATATCGAAGCACCCGGCCGCTTTTTTCGGGGCAATTCCACCGGGCGTTCCTCAAAGGAAGGCGCAATCTTCCGGGCATCG
>JAKAJS010000005.1 GCA_021813685.1 Deltaproteobacteria bacterium
GCTCGGGCGGAAACCGGGTAAGGACCTTTCCGCCGTTTTTACCGTTTTTTACATCCTCGGCGACTATGCTGCGGATAAAATTTGGCTGGACCTTCGTCTCAACGCCTTCCATCTTTCTTTTCCCCCTTCACGAGAAGGTCAGTCCACCTGGATGTACCGGCTTACCTGCCTGTTGACACTGGCATAAATTTCCTGATCCGTTCCGAAAATATCGACGATGCACTTGTGATCGATGAGCTTTTCGACGATGAAAGCGGTCACGAAAAGGCTGACGAAATTAGGACGCGGCACGAGAGTCCTGAGGTTAGCCGTCTCGAACTGTATTTCAAATTCTTCGGAATCGAGCACTTTTTGAAGGGCAAACTGGATCTGGTCCTGCAAGTCCCCTTTGCTGGTCGTCTCGACGAGTCGCTCCTCGATCAGTTTCATGGAGATTCTGTCGGCGATTTCTTCAATATTTTGACGAAGCTGGTTCATGGCGTGATATCTTCGGGACTCCTTCTGATGGTCCAGCTTCGATATCACCGCGGATTCCCTCGCATTAGGCCTATATTCTTTTCCCACCCCGTACCCCTTCACATTGTGGCATTGTTTTTGAACTTTCCCTGTAAACCAAATTTAGTGCGGATTCTATTTGCAAGCAGGACTTTTTTCAAGTGAGGACAGTAAAAAACAGACTTTTCTTCAAAACCCTGTCAATTGCCGCAAAAATGGTGTTCAACCGGTGTTGTCAAAATGTTTAAAACTCTTCCGGGGTGGGGCGCAAGGCTCGATTCGAAGAGATTCGGTCGGCGGATTGTCAACTCGTATCCTTTGCAATTACAGCCGGTTAATAAACTTTTTGACAATTTATGGGGCCCTTACTAATATTATGATCTTCTCAGTAAGAGAAAAGACCAATACCATAAAAACACCCCAAGGAATGGCCCGACTATGAAATTCCAGGTGGAAAAAGCAAACCTCGTCCAGGTCCTTCAACGGATTCAGAGCGCAACCGACAAGAAAACCACGATGCCCATTCTCAACAACTGCCTGATCAAGGCGACCGAAGATGGGACCCTCGAGTTTTCGGCAACCGACCTGGAGCTCAGCCTGTGGACGAGAATGGGGGCGCAGGTAACAGAGGAGGGCAAAACCACCGTCTCGGCCAAAAAGCTCCTGGAAATCGTGCGTGAAGTCCCTGTGAGCGCCATATCCTTCGAACTGGACCCTGCGCGCAGCAGGCTCCTGGTAAAATCGGGAAGGTCGCGGTTCGAGCTTTCGACCATTCCGGCCGAAGATTTTCCCAATATAGACCTCTACCAGGAGTTGCCCCTTACGAGCTGCGATGCCGCCGTTCTCAGACGAGCGCTCCAAAAGACTCTCTACAGTATTCCGGGGGAGGAGGAAACTTTTTCCACGCCCGGTCTTTTGTGGCATTCCACCGAAGGAAACGACCTGCGGTTCGTTTCCTCCGACGGGCACCGGCTTTCCTATTACGAAACACCGGCGGCGTCCTTCCCGGGGCTGACCATGGCAACAGAGGTCATCGTGCCGCGAAAGGCCGTCCAGGAGATCCACAAGCTGCTCGAAAAGGAGACCGAGATCTCCATCGGGATGGATGAAAAATCGCTCGTTATAAGAACTCCCGGGACATTCTTGAGCACCCTGCTCCTGGATGCCGAATTTCCCGAATATGAGATGATCATTCCGGCCGAGAGGCCGCATGCGATCACGGTGGCAACGGACGTGCTCTATCCTGCCCTCAAGCGGGTCGCACTGGTAACCGATCCCACCTACCGGCACGTCAAATTCAACATAGGCCAAAACTCCCTCGAACTCGAGTCGGGAAATCCCGAACTTGGCAACGCCAACGATGTCATCGACATCGAGTACGACGGGGAGGATTTCAGCATAGCATTCAACGTCAGATATGTTATGGATTGTATCTCGGTCATGGAAAGCCAGACCATCAGGTTCGAGTGGGTCGACGACGTCCACGGCGGCATTTTTCTGGCGCCCGACGATCCCGGGTATTTCAGCCTGATAATGCCGATGGTGGTTTGAGACCGATGAAGGAAGAACAAACCCTATGCGGCAGATCAGAAATTTCAGCATCATCGCTCACATCGACCATGGGAAATCCACGCTGGCCGACCGGCTGATTCAGCACGCTGGGCTGGTCGACGACCGCCAGTTTCGAGACCAGATCCTGGACAACATGGATATAGAACGGGAGAGGGGCATCACGATCAAGAGCCAGACCGTGGCCATGCCCTATACGAGCCGTTCGGGCGAGTCGTTCCGGCTAAATCTCATCGATACTCCCGGCCACGCCGATTTTTCCTACGAAGTGTCGCGGGCCCTTGCTTCCTGCGAGGGGGTGCTTCTTCTGATAGACGCCTCCCAGGGGGTGCAGGCGCAAACCATCGCCAATCTCTACGCGGCCATGGAACACGATCTCGCGATCATTCCGGTCATAAACAAGATAGATCTTCCGTCGGCCGATGTAGACAGGGTCCGGGAGCAGATCGATCACGACCTGGGGCTGGATCCGGATAACGCCATACTTTGTTCCGCCAAGGAGGGGACGGGGATCGAAGATGTTCTGGAGGCCATCGTAAATCTGGTCCCGCCGCCTAAGGGAGATCCGGATAAGCCCCTTTCGGCTCTCATTTTCGATGCCCAGTACGATCCCTTTCGGGGGGCTGTGGCAAGCTGCCGCATCTTTGACGGAAAGTTCGGACCCGGCGACATCATCCGGTTTCTGTCCACCGGGGCGACCCATAAAGTCGAAGAAGTGGGCTACTTTCGCCTGAATCGGGAGATCCGCAAAGAGCTTTCCGCGGGCTCGGTCGGCTACATCATCGCCGGAATAAAGACCGTTGCCGACATACGAATCGGAGATACGATAACGCTTGATTCCAACCCGGTCGCGGGGCCTCTTCCCGGGTTCAAGGATGTAAAGCCGGTGGTTTTTTCCTCCATCTATCCGATTTCTTCCGACGACTACCCCTCCCTTCTGGACGCTCTCGACAAGTACAAGCTAAACGACGCCGCGCTGGTCTACCAGAAAGACTCCTCGATAGCCCTGGGGCAGGGGTTTCGGTGCGGATTTCTCGGGCTCCTGCACCTGGATATCGTCCAGGAACGGCTCGAGCGCGAGTTCGACCAGTCGATCATCATGACGGCCCCAAGCGTTCAGTACCAGTTTACGCTCGAGGACGGCCCGACGATCACGGTGGAAAACCCGCAGTACTACCCGGACCCCACGACGATAAAACGGTCGATGGAACCCTACATCAAGGCCGTCATTATCATACCAGAGCGCTACATGGGCGCCGTGATGAAACTGTGCCTGGAGCGCCGGGGCAGCAATCCCAGGGTCTCCTACCCGACTCCCGGCCGCGTGGAGATGACCTTCGATATGCCTCTTGCAGAAGTGGTGTTCGATTTCTACGACCGGCTCAAAACCGTTACGCAGGGGTACGGGTCGTTTGATTATGAGATCACCGAATACCGGGAAAGCGATCTGGTAAAGCTCGATATCCTGGTGAACGGCGAACGGGTGGACGCTCTTTCTCTCATCGTGCACCGGGAGCGCGCACGCGATTGGGGCGTTCAGGTCTGCGACCGGCTGAAGGAGGAAATCCCCAGGCATAACTTCAAAATCGCCATCCAGGGCGCAATAGGTGGAAAGATCATTTCGCGCTCCACCATCTCGCCTTTCCGCAAAGACGTTACGGCGAAGTGCTACGGCGGAGACATCAGCCGGAAACGAAAGCTCCTCGAAAAGCAGAAGAAAGGAAAGAAACGGATGAAGATGGTGGGCTCGGTGATGATTCCCCAGAGCGCCTTCGTTTCCGTCCTGAAAACCAAAGATGAATAACGGGGAACTCCCGGGCCTCTATCTGCATATACCCTTCTGCCGCTCCAAATGCTTCTACTGCGATTTCTACTCGGTTGCCTCCCGGTCTGAAATTCCGGCCTGGCTGGAAGCGGTTCGGGAGGAAATGACGCTCTACAGGGACCGGTTTTCCGCCTTCGATTCTCTCTATCTGGGGGGCGGAACGCCTTCGGTTCTTTCCGAGCACGACCTCGCTTCGCTTTTCGAATCCATCTTCAAAAATTTTGTCTTTGCCCCGGGTTCGGAGATGACCATGGAGGCCAACCCGGAAAGCCTCTCCCCCTCGAAGCTAAAAACCGTAAAAGATTATGGCGTAAATCGCGTGAGCCTTGGCGTCCAATCCCTGGACGACAGGGACCTGGAATATCTCGGAAGAGCACATCGCGCGGCCCGGGCGCTCGAAGCCGTGGAAATGTGCCGGGCCGGCGGTTTTTCCAACTTGAGCGTGGATCTCATGTATGGGCTTGAAACCCAGACATTTTCGAGCTGGAAAAAAACGCTCGATCGGGTGCTCGCATTCAGGCCGGAGCACATTTCCTGCTACCAGCTGACCTTCGAAAAGGGCGCTGCTCTATGGAAGATGAGGGAGTCGGGCCGCGTGCGTTCCATCGGCGAAAAGCTCGAAGCCGCATTCTTCCTCTGGACTTCCCGGTATCTCGAAAAGCACGGCTATTATCATTACGAAGTCTCCAACTTTTCCGCGGGCAGGGAATTCATCTGCCGCCACAATCGAAAATACTGGCATCATGTTCCCTATCTCGGTCTCGGCCCATCCGCCCACTCGTTCGGCACCGGCGCTTCCCGGCCCGGCGACACGCCGCCGGCACGCCGCCGATGGTGGAATGTGAGGTCGGTGCGGGAATACTGCCGACTGATAAAGGATGGGAAAGCGCCAGTGGAGGGGATGGAGATACTCTCCCGGGAGCAGTTCGATCTCGAAACGGTAGACCTTGCTTTGAGGACTCGCGAAGGACTTGAGTTGAGCGCTCTAAAAGGCTTTTCGCAAAGCCAAAGAGTCCTCGCCCAGTGGCAAAAGTCGGGGCTGGTCAAGGTGATCGACGGATGGGTCCAGCCGACCCGCAAAGGGTTTCTCGTCGCCGACAGCCTGGCTCTCATGTTGTGCGATGCGTAATTGGGGGTTGATCTTAGTTTAGAATCATTCTAAAGTAGGTCCGAACAGCAGATGGAAGACGTCGAAGCCCAATTCACAAAAAGGAGAAGAACTCTATGCGCAGCATCCGGGGAACGCGAACCGAACAGAACGTGTTGAAGACATTTGCCGGCGAGAGCCAGGCGCGCAATCGTTACAACTTCTTTGCCGGTGTGGCGAGGAAGGAAGGCTACGTACAGATAGCCGACATCTTCGAAGAGACCGCCAACCAGGAGAAGGAACACGCGAAAAGATTTTTCAAGTTCCTGGAGGGGGGCGATCTGGAGATCACGGCTACCTATCCCTGCGGGAAAGTGGGCACAACGGCGGAAAACCTTCTTGCCTCCGCCGGGGGTGAGCACGAGGAGCACATGGAAGTCTACGCTTCTTTTGCCGCGGTTGCAAAAGAGGAAGGGTTTCCTGAAATTGCAGCCATATGGGGTTTTGTGTCTGTAGCTGAAAAGCAGCACGAAAAACGGTTCCGCGACCTTTTGGCAAATCTTGAAAAGGGAAGGGTTTTCAGGCGTGAACAGGAGGTGACCTGGCGATGCCGCAACTGCGGTTATATTTACACCGGAACGGAGGCACCCGATGTTTGCCCGGCTTGTGCCCATCCGCAGGCGTATTTCGAGTTGCTGGGTGAAAACTGGTAGAATCGGTGGTCCGGAAAATGGGCAGGTTGCATGCTGTTCATGCCGATCCTATTATTTCCGGGGTATTGAATGCGCTTTAGCAGGAGGGCCGCATGGATATTCGGAAGATGTTCCCGGAGGAGCTTAAGCAGTACATATCCCGGAAGAAGGAAAAAGACTATCTGCTCGTCGATGTGCGGGAGCCCGGGGAGTATGAAGACGAACACATCCCCGGGGCCAAGCTTTTGCCGCTGTCGGATCTGGAGGGCCGCCTGGACGAACTGCCCGGAGACCGGGAGCTGATCTTTTACTGCCGCAGCGGACGGCGGTCCAACATGGGGGCTATGTTTGCCAGGGACTCCGGATTGGTGAACGGGCCGATCTACAACCTGATCGGGGGAATTTCCGCCTGGGAAGGCAAGACCCTGATCGGGTTTCCCCGATTCGAGGTTCTCAAGGACACCGGGGATATATCCCAAATGCTGGAACAGGCTGTAAACATGGAGAAGGGGACTTTCCTTCTCTATGGAGCGATGGTCGAGCTCAGCTCGGGACTTCCCCTGGAGAAGACCCTTGAGAAACTTTCCCGAATGGAGATCTCCCATGCGGAAGCCATCTATGCATTTCTCAGCAGGACAAAAGAGGTGAAACCTTTTGAAGAACTGTTCGAGGAGTGCGGCGGGTACCTCGTCGAGGGAGGCTGGGAGCTTGGCGAGGTGATTGAGCAAGTGAGAAAGAACAGAGAAAATCCATGTCTTTTCCTGTCCGAACTCGCCCTGGAAATGGAGTATCGCGCCTACGACCTGTACCGGAGCCTGGCGGAAAAGACTCCCGATGCCGAGTACAAGAAGGCCCTGCTCTTTCTTTCCGAACAGGAGAAGGGCCACGCAAGGCTCCTTGCCCGCAGGCTTCCGGACTGTTTTTGACAGGATAACAGGATACAGGATTGCAAACAGTCATTTTCGATCTCTCGAGAAAAAGGCTCCTAAGGCCGAATACAGGATAGCCCTGCTCTTTTTGTCCAAACAGGAAAAGACGCGTGTGAGGCCTCTTACCCCAATCCTGTAAATCCTGTAGTCCTGTCCAAAGGTTTTTGCGATTTTCAGGGAAAGACTCAGACAGGATTACAGGATTTACAGGATTAAAACCTCGGAAAATTCAAAATGGTAATCCTGTCGAAAGAAAAGCCCCCAGGCCGTCGGCAAGCAAGGTCCTGCTTATTTGGTCCCAACAGGAAAGACGCGTATTCGGCCTCTTACCCCAATCCTGTAAATCCTGTAATCCTGTCCAAAGGTTTTTGCGGTTTTCAGGGAAAGGCTCAGACAGTATTACAGGATTAAAAAAGGAAAGTTGAGCCATAGATTTGCTCGATTTTAATCCTGTCGGTTTTTCCGCAGTCGGAGCGATGTCGGCCGATGAGAAAAGCTCATCCTGTCGATCAATGCGGGTAGACGCCGAAGGAGAGCCACTTGAAGTCTTCTTTGAGGCTGTCGCTCACATTTTTGCCGGTCCGGCACATGAAAAGATTATCGGGGTCGAGGCAAACATTGGGTTCGTTTGTCTTGCATTCGGAAAATCCGAAGGGCTCGAAAAGACGGATCATGATCTGCCGGTATTGCGATCCCGTGAGTCTGGCGCCTGTCAGGTCCCACACCCAGGTATAGCCCACCAGATACAGGATCCGTTTCTCCACTTCCGGATAGGTCAGCATCCCTTCTACGAGCACTTTTGCGAGTCCGGTTTTCCTCAGGCTGCGCACGACTTCTATCGCCTTTACTTCCATCACTTTTCTTGGCCCGAGCCTTGCCCACCGCTGGTCGGGATCCGGGCAGGCGAGCAGGCCGAAACCGACTATGTTGGTGTCGTGGACCGCGAGCACCACATTTACTTCCTCTTCGCACGAGCGCATCATGAGGCTTTCCCCCCTTGTGTAGAGGGATCGGAATCCGGTGTGTTCCCCGAACTCCGGGTCGAACCTGAGCCTGCTGATATCTTCGAAGGATGCGAAGGTAACCACCGAGAGCCTTCCCGCAGGTGTATCCAGGGTGTTCCATTCTTTCACGGTCTTAAACCCATCCTTTCGCACTCGGGCGGGTAGTGAACCTTTCCGCCCCGGGGATGCTTGACTCCGATAAAGGTATCACCAAATCGGCTGCGGCCGTAAATGTTTTTGCCCCGGTCAATTTCCCTTGACTGGTCACGGAAGATCAGGCTATTTTGTAGCTACCTTATAGCCAGTTCTCCAGATGCCGGCCGCTCCACTTCCTGTGCAACTCACTCTGTCTGGCAAGCTCCAGTCCCTGATGCCCGAGTCTTCTCCCGTTCATGCCTTGCCGCCTCGAAGCTGGAAGCAGGGCGATCTGCACGGGGTCTGGCGAGCGACCGATGAATCAAACGAAATCTAATGACAAGGGAAGCAAAATGCACAAATTACTTGCGGGTAATAACGCTCAGAGGATGTTTCTTCTGGGCAACGAGGCGATCGCCAGAGGGGCTGTTGAAGCGGGCCTGGCCGTAGGTGCGACATATCCGGGCACCCCGTCCTCGGAAATAAGCAGCAATCTTTTTGAGATGTCTCTTGAAAGCGATCTCTATTTCGAGTACTCCGTAAATGAGAAGGTGTCGCTCGAGGTGGCGGCGGCGGCGGCCTGTTCGGGCCTGCGCAGCATGGCCATCATGAAACATGTCGGGTTGAACGTGGCGGCCGACCCGCTGCTTACTCTCGCCTACGTCGGGGTAACGGGGGGGATGGTCGTAGTGACGGCCGACGACCCGCAGATGTTTTCGAGCCAAAACGAGCAGGACAACCGCTACTATGGCAAGCTCGCCGGGCTCCCGGTCCTGGAGCCTTCATCGGTCGAGGAGGCAAAGGAGATGGTTCGCTACGCGTTCGAACTTTCCGAAAAGGTAGGCGAACCCGTGTTGTTTCGGACCACCACCAGGATCAACCATTCGACAGGAATCGTGCCACTGGGTTCGATAGCTCCGGTAAAGAAAGTCGGAGAGTTCGTCAAAGACCCGTTTCGCTGGGTCCCCATTCCCGCAGTCGCAAGAAATCTTCATGTAAAACTACTAAAGAACCTGGAGGAGGCAAAGAAGCTTTCGGAGACGAGCGAGTACAATTTTTGCGAGGGCAGCGGCCGGTGGGGGATAATTTGCAACGGCGTGAGCTATAACTATGTCCGTGACGGGGTAAAGGAACTCGGAATCGAGGACAGGGTGAAGATTCTGAGGATCGGATTTTCGAACCCTCTTCCCGAAAAGATGATCAAGACGTTTCTTGCGGGATGCGAGAAGGTTTTGGTGGTAGAAGAAGGCGAGCCCTTCATGGAGGAAGCGGTCAAGGCGTTTGCCCAGGAGGAAGGGCTGACCATTCCCATCCGGGGCAAGGCCCCCGACCTGTTCTCCAGGCTCTATGAATACGATCCGGCGATGGTCCGCAAGGTGATCGCAACCTGCTTCGGCCTTGCGTATGCTTCCCCGGTTGCTCCCGATCTTGCGGACGTGCCCGAAATTCCGCAGCGTCCGCCCAACCTTTGTGCCGGCTGCTCTCACCGTGCCAGCTACTATATAGTCAAAAAGGCCGCCGAAGGGATGGAGACCATTTGTCCCAACGACATCGGCTGCTACACGCTCGGCATTCTGCCGCCTCTTTCCATGGCCGACTTTCTGCTCTGCATGGGCTCTTCGCTCGGCGCCGGGTGCGGATTTTCCAAAGCCACCGATAAGAAAATCATCTCTTTTATCGGAGACTCGACCTTTTTCCACAGCGGTGTTGCCGGTCTGATCAACGCGGTCTTCAACAACCACAACCTGACCCTGGTCATCCTCGATAACGGCACCACCGCCATGACGGGGCATCAGCCCAACCCGGGCGTGGACATGAACCAGCTGAAACTCGACGGATACGGCCGCGTTTCCATCGAAGATGTCGTGCGTGGGGTCGGTGTTCCGTTCGTGACGGTGATCGAGCCCTTTAAGGTGAAAAAGAGCATCGCGGCGGTAAAAGAGGCGCTCGAGTTCAAGGGTGTTTCGGTCATCATCTCCAGGCAGATGTGCACCCTCTACGCCAAGGCGTTGAAACTGGACAGCAAACGGACTTTCCGAATCAGCGACAAATGCAAAGGCCATCGCAACTGTATTAACGACCTGGGCTGTCCGGCCTTTTTCACAAAGGATGGAAGAGTGGAAATAGATGCCGGGTTGTGCTCGGGGTGTGCGGTGTGTGCGCAAATCTGCCCCGAAAATGCGATAGTCCCGGTAAAAGACTAAATACCTTGATGCTGGAGTCTGGATTGAAGATGAATACGACAAGATTGATTATGGTAGCGGTCGGCGGTCAGGGCAATCTGCTGGCGTCGAGTGTACTGGGGGAGGCTGCGATGCTCTCCAATGTGGCCGTGCGGATGAGTGAAATTCACGGCATGGCCCAGAGGGGCGGGGTTGTGGAGTCCGCAATGCTTTTTGGAGACGGGGCCAGTACGGTCATCTCCGACGGCGAGGCCGACATCCTGGTGGGCTTTGAGCCTTCGGAAACCCTTCGGGCGTTAAAGAAGTGCAACAAGGACACGGTGGTGGTAACCAACCTCGCTCCGTTGCCCCCGTTCACCGTGGCAATAGGCCGGGGCGTATACCCGGATCTGGACAAACTCCAGGAGTTGATCCGCGCAAAAACCGCCAAACTCATTGCGCTGGATGCCATGGAGCTGGCCAAGCAGGCGGGAAGCACGCTGGCCGTCAACATGGTTCTTCTGGGGGCGACCATGCAGACCGGAAAGGTCCCCGTTTCGCCCGAAAACGTCAAAGAGGCTATTCGCACCAAAGTGAAAAAGGCATTTGTGGACATAAACCTTAAGGCTTTCGAACTAGGCTTTGCAGCCGCCTGACAAAAAGGAGCGGAGAATGGCGTGGAACGATGAGTTTGAGTGCATGCCCCTGGAGCAGATGCAAAAATTCCAGCTTGCCAAATTGAAGGAAACGGTCAACTGGGTCATCGAAAGAGTCCCGTTCTACCGCAAGAAGTTTGCGGAGGCGGGGATCAAGGCCGATGATTTGAAGTCATTAGCCGATATAAGCAAATTGCCGTTCACCGTGAAAAACGATCTGCGTGACAACTATCCGTTCGGCCTCTGTGCGGTTCCCATGAATGAGGTGGTGCGCATTCACTGTTCGTCGGGAACCACCGGAAAGCCCATCACCGGCCCCTACACGGCCGATGACCTCGACCAGTGGGCCGAATGCATGGCAAGAGACCTCTGGGCGGCATCTCTTCGCAAAGGAGATATAGTCCAGAACGCCTACGGAATGGGGCTTTTTACCGGCGGTCTGGGATTTCACCAGGGTGCGAGCAAGATCGGGTGTGCGGTGGTTCCGACCAGCTCCGGAATGACCGAAAGACAGATTATGCTGATGAAGGACTTCGGCACAACCGCTCTTTTCTGCACCCCTTCCTACGCTCTCACCATCGCTGAGCGGGCCGAGGAAATGGGCATGCCGATAAAGGAGATGCCTCTTCGCGTCGGGTGCTTCGGCGCCGAGCCCTGGTCGGAGGCCATGCGCGACGAAATCGAGCAGAAGATGGGAATCACCGCCATGAACACCTATGGGCTCACCGAGCTTGGCGGTCCGGGAATGGCGTTTGAATGCGAGGCAAGGAAGGGCCTTCATATCAACGAAGACCATTTTCTGGTGGAAATCATCGATCCGGTCACTTTCGAGCCGGTTGCCGAAGGGCAACGGGGGGAGATGGTGCTCACCTCCATTCAGCGCCGCGCCATGCCCCTCATTCGTTTTCGAACCAAGGACATTACCACGCTCACCCGGGAGCGCTGCGCGTGCGGACGCACCCTGGTCCGCATGGACAGGATCACCGGGCGCACCGACGATATGCTCATCATAAACGGCGTAAACGTCTTTCCCTCCCAGATCGAGTCGCTTCTTTCCGAAATCGATGAGGTCGTTCTGCAGTATCTGCTCATCGTACGCAAGAAACGGCACCTCGATGAACTCGTCATCCGGGTCGAGGGCAAAAAGGAGGTCTTTGACGCCGGTGCGGGCAGGGTCGCGGTGGTTGAAAGGAAGATATCCGAACATATCAAGGGGGTGGCCGGCCTCGGGGCGACGGTGGAACTGGTCGAACCCAAGGGGCTCAAGCGCAGCGAGGGCAAAGCAGTACGAGTCGTTGACGAAAGACCTAAATAGTCCATTCGGAAACCCTTCAGTGCGCCGGGTGGCCCGAACCTAAGTCCCCCTTTGAAAAAGGGGGATTTAGGGGGATTTTGCAAATAAATCAGATGAATACTCCTTGGGAATTCCCCCTTGCCCCCCTTTGCAAAGGGGGGAATCCGGTCCAGGCCGCACC
>JAKAJS010000244.1 GCA_021813685.1 Deltaproteobacteria bacterium
GGTGTACCTGCAGGACACCACGCTTGAGGCCATGCTGAAGAATGGGTGGCTCCTCACTCCCGAAGAGCTGTGGCTCGATCAGGCCTACGATTTTTTGTGGCGTGTAAGGCTGCAGCTGCATCAGTTGAGCGGGAGAAGGCAGGACCGGCTTCTTTTTCCCGAACAGGAAGTCATTGCGAACCGGATCGGCTGCATGGGCGGCTCGGAAGGTTCGGCCGTAGAAGCTTTCATGCGCCTCTACTACCGGAACACTTCGCGCATTCGCCGAACGACCTCTTTTTTCCTGGAACGACTCGGGGAGTCGGGGAGGAGGTTGCAGGGCCTCGGGTTGCGCAGTCGAATTTTGCCGGGCCCGTTTCTTTTGGAAAACAAGCACCTTCACTTCATGGAGCCGGAGTGGGTGGGAAAAGACCCCTTGCTGCTCATGCGGTTTTTCTGGCAGGCGGCGCGCTCGGGAGCTCACTTCCACCATAATGCCGGAAAAGTGATTCGGGAAAATCTGGCAGGGTTTGGAGAAAAGGAAAGACGAAACCCGCAGGCGATCGAGCAGTTTTTCGAAATCCTCCTGGAACCGGACCATTCTTTTAAAGTGCTCAACACGATGCTCGAGACCGGTTTTCTGCAGGTGTTCCTCCCCGAATTTTCCGGCGTGCGCTACAGGGCCCAGGATGATGTCTACCATGTGTATACGGTCGATGAGCATCTTTTGCGCACGGTGCGGGAGCTGCACCGGATAGAGGCCGGGGAGGTCGACGGGCAGGAACCTCTCAAGAGCGCCCCTTCACTCATCAGCCGGGCGGAGAGGCGTATCCTTTACCTGGCCGGGCTTTTACACGACATCGGAAAAGGGGGCGGGAGCAAACATTCTATTCGCGGCGCAGCAATGGCGGGGGAAATCGCCGACAGGATGGGACTGGATGCCGGGGAGAAAAGCCTGCTCTGCTTTCTGATCGAGCACCATCTGATTTTAGCCGAAACCGCCCAGAAACGCGATCTCATGGACGAAAAGCCCATCGCCCAATGTGCGGTAGCCATCAAGGACAGGATGCGGTTGCTCCTTCTCTATATGCTGACCCTTGCCGACAGCCGCGCGACCGGCACTGCGGCATGGAACGCGTGGAAAGCCTCGCTTTTAAAGGAACTCTTCTTCAAAGTCGACCGGCTGCTCCTGCGCCCGGACCTCGAGCCGGAAAACCTCGAGGCGCTGAGTTCGAAGGCACAGGAAAAAGTCCTCTCGCTTCTGGCCGACCCGGCCGAGAGCGATAAGGTAACCGAATGGATGGAGACGCTTTCTTTCCGTTACCTCTTATCGCAGCAACCAGGCGACATCCTGAAGCACTACGGGATGGAAAGGGAGTTGGCGGGTCGTTCGGTTTGCTTCCGGGCTGAACCCATAGAGGGCGAGATGTGGCAGACCACGGTGGTAACGCGCGACAGGCCCGGGCTTTTCGCGCTGATCACAGGGGTGCTGTGGGCGCGGGGACTCAATATCTTATCGGCCGACATCTTCACGCGGGAACGGGGAGCGGTGTGCGACATACTCCGGGTGGAGCGGATCCCCGACCCGCTTCATCCCGAAGAGTTGTGGGGCAGGGTGGAGAAAGACCTTGCGCGCGCTCTGGAAAATTCCTCCTATCTTGAAGAAATTCTGGACGCCAGGCGAAGGCCCTCGGTACTGGAGGCCAGGCGCCAATCGCGAAAAGAAGACAAGGTAGTAGTCGACGAGGAGGCTTCCGATTTTTACACCTTGATCGAAGTCTACACCTGGGATCGCCCCGGGGTGCTGCACGCGATAACCAATGCCCTGTATGAGCTCGAGATAAGTATCCAGCTGGCGAAGATATCGACTCCGGGGGCGCAGGTAACCGATGTTTTCTATGTCACGGATCTCAGCGGGGAAAAGCTGATGAGCGCCGAGAAGCATGAGACGGTAAAACAAAAGCTGCTTTCCTGCCTGGAAGCAGCGTGAGGGGCAAAGTAAAGTAACAATTTTGTTCTGCGGATGGAAGGGCGCTTTTTTATGCCGAATCTGCTGAGTTATTAGATAATTAGAGGCCAGGGAAGCTTTGCGCCCGTGGTCTTCGGGAGAAAGCGCGGCCCGTATGTAACGAAAATGTTTTTTCCAGTTCTGTATTTCGGGAATTGGTACAGGCTTACAGCAGGACTGGAGGCGGCGAGGAAGGAGAATACGCGCCTTGGCAGGCAATTTGCTTTAGCGTATCGAACCGACTTTTTGAACACCCCTATTTTGAGAATTCTCAGGAGGAGAATATGACCCCAAAGGAAGTACTGGCTTTCGCGAAGGAAAACGGCGCAAAGATAGTCGATTTCAAATTCATGGATTTTATCGGCGTATGGCAGCATTTTTCGGTGCCCATGCATGAATTGGGCGAAAGCGATTTTCAGAGCGGCTATGGTTTTGATGGGTCGAGCATTCGCGGCTGGCAGCCGATTCACGCAAGCGACATGTTAATCATACCGGACCCGACCACGGCGGTTATGGATCCGTTTATGGCCCATCCGACCCTTTCGCTGATTTGTAATATAGTCGATCCCGTGACGATGGAAAGATACAGCCGGGACCCCAGGAATATCGCTCAGAAGGCCGAGGAATACCTCAAGTTCACCGGGATCGGGGATATGGCCTGGATCGGTCCTGAAGCCGAATTCTTCATCTTTGACGATGTTCGCTATGACAGTACGGTCAACTCCAGCTACTTCTATGTGGATTCGGTAGAAGGTCAGTGGAACACGGGCAGGGTGGAGAATCCCAATCTGGGATACAAGCCCCGGTATAAGGAAGGCTATTTCCCCGTACCTCCCATGGATTCGCAGCAGGATATCCGCTCGGAAATGATTCTTACCATGGAACAGGTGGGGATCGAGACCGAGTGCCAGCACCACGAGGTGGCCACAGGCGGGCAGGCTGAAATCGACATGAAGGCGGCCCCGCTGGTAAAGATGGCGGATAATCTCGCCTGGTACAAATATGTGCTGAAGAATGTGGCCAGAAAGTACGGCAAGACGGTTACGCTCATGCCCAAGCCGCTTTTTGGCGACAACGGCACCGGCATGCACACCCATATAAGCATCTGGAAAGAAGGAAGCCCTCTTTTTGCCGGCGACAAGTACGGCGGACTGAGCCAGATGGCCCTGTGGGCGGCGGGCGGCATCCTGAAGCACGCTCCGGCCCTGTGCGCCATAACCAACCCGACCACCAATTCGTACAAGCGACTGGTACCCGGATACGAAGCGCCGGTGAACCTGGCCTATTCGAGCCGCAACCGCAGCGCGAGCATCCGTATCCCGATGTACTCGGCATCCCCGAAGACCAAGCGTCTCGAAGTGCGTTTTCCCGATCCTTCCTGCAACGGCTACCTGGCTTTCAGCGCTCTTTTGATGGCAGCCCTTGACGGTATCGAAAACCGGATCGACCCGGGCGAACCCCTCGATGCGGATATCTACGGCCTGAGTCCCGAAGAACTGGCCAAGGTCCCCTCGACCCCCGGCGCTCTCGACGAGGCCCTCAAGAACCTGGAAAAAGACCACGAGTTCCTGCTCAAGGGCGATGTTTTCACCCAGGACGTGATCGACATGTGGATCGAGTACAAGACCAAGAACGAAGTGGACGCCGTGCGCATGCGCCCGCATCCCATGGAATACAAACTGTACTTTGATATATAGGTCCAATACGACCTATAGGTCTTATAAAATAGGTCCAATAGGACCTATAGGCCCTATAAGGCTTTAACTTCCCTGGCGGGCTGCTTTGAAAAAGGCGGCCCGCCCGTTTTTCAGGATTTCCTCGTGAAAAAGGGAAATATTTACTCGGCTGTGACTTTGGCCCCGACGGCGGAAATTTTTGAAACCCTCACCGATTCGGGAAAGGTGAGGATCGAGAGGATCGTTTCCCATTCCAGCCGGTCGCCGGAGGGGTTCTGGTACGACCAGGAGGAGTCGGAATGGGTGATCGTGCTTACCGGAAGCGCCGGGTTGAGATTTGAGGGAGATGATGAAGTCCTCGTTTTAAAGCCGGGAGATTGGGTTGACATTCCGGCCCATTGGAAACACCGGGTGGAATGGACCGACCCGGTGCAAAAGACGGTGTGGCTGGCCGTGTTTTATTAAGTCATGCCTTCCGGATTCGGCAGGGTAGGTTCTGGATGTTTGGCGTGCCGAATTCCCGCCCGAGTTTTTCTATCGAAGTGAGCATATTGAAGTTGGATCTGCGCCATTCGAACTGGTTTTCCGGGCCGCTTTCCGGAAACCACCAGCCCAGTGCACCGCTCACCACCCTCGGGTGGACGATGTCGGTCACTCGTGCCGACTGGGTAATTTCGCCGTATTTGGTGGAGACGACGACTTCGTCGCCCTCGGCGATGCCAAAAGCCTCGGCGGTTTGCGGGTGAATTTCGATAATCGGCCGGGGGCGTTTGCTGCGCAGTTTTTCCACCCAGCGGTAGGAGGAGAGAAGATAATAACGGCTCTTGGCGCTGATCAGGATCAGGGGATAGTCGGGATCGTCTTCTTCGGGAAGGCCGCTAAATTCGGGGAGCGGCTTGAGCCTGAATTTTTCCGCGGTGCTCAGTTTCAACTCGACCTTGCCGGAGGGCGTGCGGAAGCCCTTTTCCCTGTGGAGTCCGAAACGGTCCGGTCCCTTTAGCCAACCTTTTTGGACAAAGTCGGCATAGGTCATCCCGGAAGGCCTCAGCACATCCTCCAGAAACGTTTCAAAGTCGTCATGCCAGTATTGCGGGTCTGAGATCCGCTTTCCCAGTTCGTTCATGATCTTGATGTCCGGCCAGCACTCCGGAGGGGGATCGACGATCTTGGGGCGGGCCAGAATCAACCCGTGTCCTATCCCATAGTGGCCGATATCGTTCATTTCATACTGGTGTGCGACCGGGAAGACGATATCGGCGAGGGAGGCGGTGGGAGTCATGAAAATTTCGGCCACAGCGATGAAATCGAGGTTCATAAAGGCTTCATAGGTAACCCTGCTGTCTGCCCACGCCACCAGCGGGTTGGTGCACATGCCATAGTAGCCCCTGACAGGATAGGGGGTCGCTTCGAGCACCGCCTTGCGAAAATATGCCGGGGGAACGGTCATGAGTTTCGGGATCGTGCCGTGGAAGGCCCCGAGCATTTCCTTGCGCTTGTCCGGGATGAGATCGGCACGGACGAATTCGCCCAGTCCCATTATCTTCGGGTCGTGCGCGTTTATGTTGCCTCCCGGGACTTCCAGATTTCCGCAGACGGCCATGAGGCAGATCAGGGACCGGGCGGCATCGAAGGCGTTTATGTCATGTTCGATTCCGTTGCCCCACTGGAGGGCTGCGGGACGGGCGGCGGCGTAGCGCCTTGCGGCCTTTTGGATCAGGTCGGGAGAAACCCAGGTTATAGCGGCTACGGTCTGCGGGTCAAAGGCCTTGACTCGGCGGGCGAGGTCCTCAAAGCCATAGGTGTAGTTGTGAACGAAGTCCGCGTCGTAGAGGCCTTCTTCGATAATGACGTGCAGAAAGCCAAGAGCGAGCGCCTGGGCGGTTCCAGGCCGTAATTGCAGCCACAGGTCGGCCTTTTGGGCCAGTTCGGTCCTGCGCGGATCGACCACGATAAGCTCTGTGCCGTTTTTTAGCTGCTCGAGGAGAAGGCCTGCGATCTGCCCCTCTTCGCTGGTCGAAAGAAGATTGCTTGCCCACGACAGGATGAGCTTTGTGGGATTGTGCAGGTCGGCCACCGGATAGAAGCCGCAGGTGTGAACGCCGGAAACCTCTCTTGGGGCATGGCAGACGTCCTGGGAAGCGATCACATTGGGGGAGCCGAAAAGGTTGGCGAGGCGAATCAGAACGAAATGTTCGAGTCCTTTGGGCATGCCGGCGCCAAAACCGACCGCTCGCGCACCGTATTTTTCCCTGATGGCGAGGAGGCTTTCGGCCGTTATCTCGAGGGCTCTTTCCCAGGAGATCTTTTCCCATTTTCCTTCACCCCGCCTGCCCACGCGCCGCAAGGGGTATTTGAGACGATCGGGATGATAGAGGCGTTCTGCGGATACTGTGCCCTTGTAGCAGGTATACCCCCTGTTGAGGTACCCTTCCGGATCTCCCTTGATCTGAATAATTTCGTTATCGCGCACGCCTACCAAAAGAGTGCAGCCGCCATGATCCATTCGCGCGCAGTGGGTCCTGGCCCATCGGATTTGTTCTGCCATAATCGGTCTCCCTCAGATAGAACACCGTCCGAAATAGTACCACACTCATGATTGGTTTCCATACTCTTTAAATGTGGAGGAAGGGGGAACAAAATATAAATAATAGGAGGGATTGGAGAGACTTAAAAAAGGAAAGCCCGGCCTCGATGGAAGCCGGGCAAAAGTCCGTTTTCAAAGCTCACGATCTGCCCTGGAGATCTAGCCCCCGCTATATCCAAGGATATTGCCGCCCTTTTATATGGTCTGGCAGGGCAAGTCAACTCCAAAATTTCCGGGGCACTTTTCCTCTCGAAGAATCCGATTCCGCTTTACCCTGACAATTCCCGGATCGGCCAACATACCCGGATGGAAGTGCCCTTGTCCGGAGAAGAGTGGATGGAGAGTCTCCCGTCGGTAAGTTCTGCCCTTTCTTGCATACCGGTAAGGCCAAGGCCTCTGGCAGTGCTGCCTTGGAGAACCTGTTCGGGGTCCATGCCCACGCCATCATCAGATATGATCAATTCAAGGCTCTGCTCCACTTTTGAGAGGGAGATCTCCACCCGGTGAGCCCTACTGTGTTTTAGTACGTTGTTCAGGCCCTCCTGGACGATTCTGAATATGGCGATTCTCAGGCCTTGCGGGATCGTTTGTTCTGGAATTTCAACTGTAAGCTCAACATGGCATTCGGGGCGTATCCTCATCAATTGACTTCGGAGCCAACCAAGCGTTGCAATCAATCCCATGTTGTCAAGCATGGATGGATGCAATCCCATATAGATATTACGAATTTCATCGATGGATTGTTGGAGCGTGGGGATGAATTCTTCGGCAGCTTTCAGCGCGTCTTTGCTTTTGCCGTTTTGAAGGCTGACCACTATATGTTCCATCCGATATTTCAGTGCAGCAAGTGTTTGACCGACACTATCGTGGAGGTCTGTTGAAAGCCTTCTTCTCTCTTCTTCCTGAGCGGCGATGAGTTTTGAAGGAACCAGCCGCAACTCTTGATTGCTCTTTTCAAGCCTTGCGCCATAGATTTTCAACTTATTCTCAATGGATTTTCGGTCGGTTACGTCTTCACAAACCACCAAAAGCACCTTTTTGTTATCACCCTTTACCAGGACGCGCGCTGATTCTCTCACCCATAAGGCAGTTCCATCCTTGCGGATTTTTCGAAATTCCCAACTCATCACCTGCCCCGGGTTTTGGAGACAGTACTGAAACTGATCCCATACTGAGGCCCTGTCCTCCGGATGAAAGACCTTCAGAACCGACTGTCCGACCAATTCTTCTGTCTTGTACCCCAGTTGCCCTGCTCCGAACTTATTGACCGAAACGATCGTCCCCTCCGCCTCCACAGTAAAATACATGGTTGGATTATCTTCATAGAGTTCCCGATATTTTTTTTCGCTTGCATAGAGTGCAGCTTCGGTATCCTTGCGTTTGGTGATGTTGAAATGGGAGATAAGGAAATCCTCCCCTTCCGCGACCGGTCTGACGTTCATGAGAAACCAGCGCTTTTCCCCGGGGGAGTCGCAGGGGTATTCAAACTCGAATTCGGGAAGTTTCCTCTCTATGACGGCCTGGATACCCTCCAGTGCATCATTTGCCGAGCCGTCGCCGCGTTGAACGGCACGACGGCATTCCTGAAGATAATTTACTCCTTCGGAAACCGTACCTGCATGCTCGATTCCATTCGCTCGGGCAAAGCGTCGCCACTCCTGATTGACATACCGGATCGTTCCTTCAGCACTTATTACGGCGATAGTAAGCGAAAGTGCATCGAACGCACTCTGGATGAGAGAAATTTCCTCCTTATGGCCGGAGGTGTGGAGGAGTATCCTGCCGGACCGGATCAACATGTTCCTTCAATGCCTCGGATATATAAACGATAGTAATATCAGTGTAATGCCGCAAGCTGTGGCGGGTCTGAATCTGAATGTTTCCTTAATTACCTTTAAGAAGGAAGAAAGCCAGGGCGGGGGGACCTGGCTTTCCGGGGCAGGTAGGTGAGCCATGAAACGAGGAAACTGAAAAGGAGGGTTAATCTGGTGAGAAGATTACTGAAATTCGACCCTTTTTGAAATGGGATGAGGACTGTATTTTTGGGAATCCGACCTTTCGGGGCCGGGCGCCCAAAAACAAGAGAAGAAGACTCCCGGAGAACTGTTTTCAGCAATCGATGCCTCCGGGTTTTTCGGTAGATCCCTCGGGTGTTGCAATGCGATCGGGGGCGAGTCAGTGGAGCGTAGCGGCAAGCTGCTCCCACTGCACGGGCGGGTCCTGGAAGTTTTTGATGATGGTGATCATATCGGTTCGACACTTGAGAAAACAATCAACGAGCTTGGGATCGAACGCGGCGCCGCTTTCGGACCATATTTCCTCGAAGGCGAGAGCAGGCTTCCATGCCTCTTTGTAAGGCCTTTTGGAAGTGAGCGCATCAAAGACATCGCAAATGGCGACGACTCTTCCCACAAAAGGGATGCGATATTCCGAGAGGCCCTGCGGATAGCCTGAGCCATCCCATTTTTCATGGTGGGTCAAGGCAATCATCCCCCCCATCCGTATCAGAAGGGAATCGTGCCCCGATAAAATTTCGGCGCCTATGGTCGTATGCGTTTGCATTATCTTCCATTCTTCCTCGTTGAGTTTGCCCGGCTTGAGCAGGACAGCATCGGGGATTCCGATTTTGCCGATGTCATGCATGGGGCTGGCGTTGAAAATTATCTCCCGGGTTTCCTCGTCAGAACCACAGGCTGCAGCCAGCGTTCTGCAAAGGTGGCTCAGCCGTTTGAGGTGCATGCCCGTGTCGTTATCCCGATATTCGGCCGCGCGCGACAAGCGGTAGATGACCTCGAGCCTGGTCTCGCGAAGCTCTTCAGTACGCTCCTTTACCCGAATCTCGAGGAGACGGTTCTGGTCGGCAAGTTCGATCATGGCGTTTCGCAGCGACAGATGGGTATGGATCCGCGCGTTGAGTTCGGGGATGCGGAACGGTTTGGCGATATAATCCACGGCGCCGAGATGGAACCCGTGTATCACCGAATCGGATTCGCCAAGGGCCGTAAGAAAGATCACCGGTATCGCACTGGTCGTCGGGTCGGCTTTCAACTTCTCACATACTTCGAAGCCATCCATGACAGGCAGCATGACATCGAGTAATATGAGGTCGGGTGCGTTTTGTTTTGCCTGTGCAAGAGCAGCGCCTCCGTCCATGGCAACGCTCAACTTGTACTCTTTGCCAAGGGCT
The DNA here is from genome assembly GCA_021813685.1 of Deltaproteobacteria bacterium. Lineage (GTDB taxonomy): Bacteria > Desulfobacterota > Syntrophobacteria > Syntrophobacterales > Syntrophobacteraceae > SbD1. Next base: position 9,435 of record JAKAJS010000244.1, read on the forward strand.
GAAACGAGGATATCGATATTGGCCTTGGAGGCATCTACGATCAAAATCTTGCTGCTGCGGAGAGTTTCAGACATTTTGATTCCACAGAATCGAGGTTGGCGTCGAAATTTTCGCTCTCATCCGGGTATTCGGCAAGACTGGGCGAGAAGATAAGAAGTAATGAGGATTTTTTATGCTCGGGCTTGCAGTGTTTCAAAAAAAGTGTGCGGAGAACCCTACTTTTGATTAATGCACTTGTCCCTTTGGCCCGATTGTTGGGTAGAAAACAGGACGGATCAATTCTGAGCGCAGGCAACTGCTTTACTGCCAACCCCTCGGAGGAAGTTTGGAAGGTAGCATGTCGGAAACGAATATTGAAATCGGCTGTGGGTTTTCTGATAGTGCCGACTCGTATGCTGCGGGAACCGAGGCTGCGCAAAAAGCAGTGGCCCGGGTCATGGAGTGTAAGGCTTCGCTCGTTTTTGTCTTCGCTTCGGTGCGCTACGACCTGGAGGAACTGTTACGAGGAATCCGGGATGTCGTAGAGTCCGTTCCGATACTGGGGACGACCGGTGCGGGCGAAATCTGCAACGGTGTGAGAGCGGGAAGCGTTGTGGTCGTGGTGCTCGCATCCCCCTACATCAGAGTGGCCGCGGGAGTTGGCGAAAATGTTTCGCTCAGCTGGGAAACTGCGGTGCTGCAGGCGCTGGGCGCCCCGGATCTCATGCCGTACTTCGGCGCCGACACGACGGCCGTCCACAGAAGACTCACCCTCGAGGGCAAACAGGCCTTCGGTCTGCTCTTCTCCCCGGGGAACACGCGCTTTTCGGATTCCCGCAGCTTCGAAATCCTGGAAAGGCTCAAAGAGGTATCCCAAAATCGCCTTCCCATCTTTGGGGGCTGCTCCGGCGACGACTGGCGCATGGAGGAAAACTTCGTCTTCCATGGAAACAGGGTCTATCGGGACAGTTTGCTGCTGGCGGTTTTCGAGACGAGTCTGGAATGGGGAATGGCTTTGTACCATGGGTTCGAGCCGTTGCCCGGTCAGGTTGTCATAACCGGGGCCGAAGGGCACGAAATACAGGAGTTGAATGGTGAGCCTGCGGCCGAAGTGTTTGCGGGGCTTTTGGGCAAATCGGTACAAGAACTCGAAGGCAAACACCTGACCTTGAGCAGCGGGTTGCCCATTGGGGTTCCCGGTCCCCACGGGCAATACTCTATCAGTGTGGCCAGCTATCTCACCGCTGGTGGCGGGATACGCGTGAGTCAGCCCATCTCCCGCAGAACCGCCCTGACGCTTATGGAGTCGGAACCCGACAACCTGGTGGCGGCTGGTGGGGAGGCTTTTCGCAAAGCGATGCTCCGGGGCAATGTGGAAAATCCTGCTGCGGTAATCGTTTTCCCCTGTGCTTTGCAACAAAGGCTTCTCGGGGAGAGGGCCGCCGAGCAGATTCAAACGATTATCCAGATGGCGCCCGGCGTGCCGGTGGTGGGCTTCTACAGTCTGGGGGAGCAGGGCCTGGCCGATGACGGGACCAATTGTCACAATAATGGCGTCATCACCACACTTGTAATAGGCAAGAGCCTCTCGTATGCGGCCAGAGTGGCTGCCGAGCGAAAAAAGGCGGAACAGTCCCTGCTCGAACAGCACGAATTGCAGCGAGTGCTTCTGTCAACCATTCCCGCCTGTGTGTATATAAAAGATACAAACCTGAAGTACCGGAGCGCCAATAAAGAGTTTAGCCTCCTGGTGGGGGTCGATGAGGAGGAAATCCCGGGAAAGAGCGACTACGACCTTTTCCCGCTTGAGATTGCCGACAGGTTTCGAAAGACGGACAGGGAAGTACTCCAAACCGGTGAGGCCAGGCTCAATTTTGAAGAAAGCGCCCGGGATGCTGCCGGAAACGATGTCTGGTTTCAGACGAGCCAATGCCCTTTCTACGGGCCTCTCGGGGAAATAGCGGGGTTGGTGGGAATTGCGATCGATGCGACTGAGAGAAAACGGGCGGAAGAAGAACGGTTGCAATTCCAACAGCGACTCCAGCATGTGGAAAAAGCAGAAAGCCTGGCTCGAATGGGCGGGGCCATTGCACATAATTTCAACAACATGCTGGCGATCGTGATGGGTAATCTGGAATTGGCCATGTACGACCTTATCCCCGATTCCAGGGCGCGAACACGTGTCGGAAAGGCCATCAAGGCTTGCGAACGGGCGGTAGATCTCAGTCGTCTGATGCTCACCTACCTGGGGCATGATATCGAGGCACACTCGCCGCTCGATCTTGCCGAGATCTGCCACAACAACCTGGGCATGCTTCAGGCTCTGGTTCCCGGAAACGTGCGGTTGCAGGAGAAGTCTTCGGGCGAGGGGGTGAACATTCGGGCCGATAGTATTCGAATCCGGCAGATCCTGCACAACCTGGTGTTGAATGCCTCGGAAGCTATCGGGGAAGAGGAAGGAGAGGGGTTTCTGGCCGTTGACATGATG
>JAKAJS010000061.1 GCA_021813685.1 Deltaproteobacteria bacterium
TGCTGCTCGTCCCCGAAGGCGAGATGGTCCCGCCGCTTCCCTGGACCGAGGCCGATATCGAATACTGTACGGGGGTAAAAGAGGCGGTTATGCTGTGACTCGCGGTGACGCTTGTGAACGCATAGCTCGATACCGCACCGGCGGATGCACCGTCCACGACGACACTGGAGATTTGATAGCCGGTCGCAGGAGTTATTGTATAGGTCGCACTCGATCCGTAGGAGACGGAGCTCGTTCCCGACGGGGAGATGGTTCCTCCGCTTCCCTGGACCGAGGCCGTTATCGAATACTGTACGGGGGTAAAAGAGGCGGTTATGCTGTGATTGGCGGTGACGTTGCTGAACGCATAGCTCGATACAGCACCAACCGATGCGCCGTCCACCTGGACATCGGAGATCTGGTAATTTGCGGACGGGCTTATCGTAAATGTCTGATTCGCTCCGGCATTAACACTCACGGCGCCCGGAGGGGAAATCGTTCCTCCTGCCTGGCTGCCGGCGGTAATGGTATAGGTTGAAGGCACAAAGGTTGCCGCTATCGTGTGACAGCCGCTCACGGAGGAAAAGGAGTAACTCGACGTCGGGTTTGCCACTTGCTGACCGTCTACCGTGACGGTCCCGATTTGATACCCCGGATTTGGCACGATGGAGTAGGTCTGTGAGCCGCCGCCGGCAACTGCGGTCACTCCCGAGGGAGTGATCTGTCCGTTGGCATCTGACTGGGCTGTTATAAAATTGCAGGATAGCTCCTGGCTATAGGGGCTTTCGGCGCTGGCCGAATGAGCGGTAACGGAAAAGTAGTAGGTCTGCGCGCTGGAAAGGCCCGTTACAAGGCAGGTGGTACTGTCTCCGGCGTCTACTTTTGTTTGATAATTCCCGCTTTGAGTTCCGTAGTAGACGTAGTATCCGGTCACGGAGGAATCGCTCGACGCGTTCCAGGCCAGTGTGGCTTGCGAGCCCAGGACTCCGGCGGCTGCTGCAATCATGGGCAGGACTAGAGAAATGATCAGGATCGTAATAGCGTATCCAATATATCTGCTCATTATGTCCTCACCTAAAGTGGCCTGGCAAATCCAGTATCCTGGGAAGCAGTTGCATCCGCAAGCTGTCCTGCGACCGGTCCCTGACTCAGGGGTTTTCGACCGGTGATTTCACGTGCTGCGCACCCGCGCAGATTTTCCCATGCATCCTGGTGCGAAATGTCCTTGCCCGGCCTGTTAGAGCAAAAGAAGTGCCAGAGTTACCAGTCGGGCGAGCGGTGTTGGTTTGATGGCCGTAGTGGGTTTTGGCACCACGTTTCAAAATCCCGGATTCGAGCTTACAGGTCTCGTTTAATTACAATTAAGTAATTGAAATGAAGCGGACTTGTTGGTCTCCTGTTGCAGGGAAGCCGGTGCATCCGGAAACTGCTCACGAGCCACGCGTCTCGGGGTAAAAGCCTCTGCGACGTTTCATGAGACCGGTACGCTTACATTGGATTTATGGGGACCGATATACGGGAAAGTGCCTCATTTTGCAAACAGCCGCGAGAAGCGGCAATTGGAAGGCAGCGAGAAGCGGCAATCAGAAACGGAAAAGTCGGCGACAAATCCGGTCGGGAAGACGAGCCGAAGAAATCTCACCCCGGTATCCCACCTCGAAATTAATCCGCAAAAAGCATCAACGAATTCTGAGATATAATTATTTTATCCACCAATAATAGAACACTCCTTTACTGCAAATTGTGGTTTAACGCCTACACCACTGTATTAATTCACCTTCAGTCCATGGTGTTTGGCGCATAGCCTTTAATTAAGAGTGAGAACACCCATTCATTATGGTGAGCGCATCCTGGTTAATATAATCTATGGATAAGAGAGCCTTGAGGAGAAGGATTGAAAGCCGATACAGCAAGGGAGAGGTTGGACCATGACAAAGTCTGGAAAACGTCGGAGATGGGTATAGAAGTGCTCCTTCGGCGAACTGTAATCAAGTACCTCGTCAATTGACTGCAATCATCTAGAAATTGTACTTCATCTGCATCATGAGCAGGTTGTCCATCTGGTTGTCCCCGGGGACCAGGTTGAAGTTTCGAAAATCGCCCCAGGCGTATCGCACCATGGCGGTAAGCGCCGCGTTTAAATCATAGGTCGCATCCGCGCCGACCACGAACTCACCGGAAACGCAACGGCCCACGTTGGCCCCTCGTTGCGTATAACTTCCATCCAATCCAACCTTCAGGTCGTTTCGCACATAGCGTGTCACTCTAATATAGCCCCGCCTGGCATCCGGCCCCATGGGATCTCCCAAAATCAGCCCGTCGTAAGTCATTCCCGATATATAAACGCTGTGGGCATACCACAGGCCGTTCATCTTGGTCCCCGGTTCATTGACGTTGTCCGCATATTCGAGCCTCAGGTCGGTCCTGCCGTCCGGGGTGATTCGCGGCAGATAGAGACCCAGGACGTAGCCTATATCCTGAAACAGGAACTGTTTTATAGTAGGCTTGAAACCGGTATCTTCACCGCCCCATTCCCCGTAGAATTCGGAATCCCACAGACAAGGCATTCGATACCGGAAATCGAGTTCGGCTTCGAAGTTATCGGGGTTGTTGGTTGTGCCGCCAATGTTTGCAAAGGTGGTGTCTTTGAGCCACTGCAGGAAGGTCCCCGGCGAGCCGCTTCCTTCTCCTCCGAACTGGTAGGTGCGCGCCATACCCAGTTCCAGGTTCGGGGTCGGCTTGAAATCGATGCGCATGCCTCCATATTGGGTGTGCGGATGGTCACGGTCGGCCTCGAGGCGCGCCCAGAAAAGGCTATATTTAAAGGGGCCAAGGTAGCTGAAAATTCCGGGCAAAATTATGGCCACGGGGTCCGAGATCTTTACCATGTCGAGCGGCGGGGCGTTGTCGGTAAGAAGAAGGGTGCCTGCATACCCTTGGCCCCACCACATCGAGTCCCTGCCCACTTCGATTTCCAGGGAATCCAGGGGGGAAAACTTGAGGTAGCCCGTAAGGAGGTCGATGTCGTTTGAACTGTAGCTTCCGACAACGGACGGGACTCCGCCGCTCGGCGTGCCGAGGCTTCCGTTCTGGCGTACGAGAAAAAGAGGTTCCACGTAGCCGGAAAAAAGGCCCCAAAGCTGGAAACTGGAGGCAAACTCAAACGAGAGATTGCTTCCCTTTCCGTAGACGACTCCCTGGTTGTTCGGCAGAAGAGGCGTGCCTTCATAGCCGACTATGTCGCCGCCCCCGTACGGATATTGTCGTATTCCCTTCGTGTTGAGATACGTCTGCGGCCGGCCGCTGGAATAGACATAGTCCAACTTGGCCTCGTCGAGAGGCTTTATTGTCAATGGAGCCGGGGACTCGACCTTGCCGTACCCGTAGTAGGCGAGTTCCTCTTTGTATTGGCGTTTGAATTTATTCAGGAAATAGCAAATGAGCGATGGAAGCTTTAGTTTCTTTTCCTTTTCCGTGCGCAGCGCTTCGTTCACGAGTCTTGCTACTTCCAAGCGCGTGTAGGGCCGCATTCCCTTCACGTCTGAATGGATCAGGCCGAATCCCGCGAGTTTATCCAGACCATCGTAGGCCCAGTTGTCCAGAGGTACGTTGTTGGATGGATACCCGTAGGCTGCCCGAGTCCCGGCGATCGCACCCATGAGGAAGACGAGCAGGACGATCAGGAAGATTTGCGATTTCGCTCTTTTGGAACAGTCCGATTCATACTTGCCATTGGCTGACATCATACTCACTCTATCAGGGTAAGTGTTTTGCGGGAAATGTTATTTCGTTATACAACGGGACGCGGCCCCGTTCAAACGAATTCGTTTCGGGCCATGGCTATGCGGCCGGGGGTGGGAATCCTTGCCCGCGGGGGGGGGCGATAGCCCCCGCTCTTTTCCTGCGTTTTTGACTGTGGCGAGGGTCGTTCCTTTTTTGCATACTGTTGTCGTCAATTGCGGTTTTCTTCATTCAAAAACTGACAGCGAAGGCGGAAAGTTGTATATTTTAGAACGCAGACGATCTTTGTTTTTTGCAAACTCCCGGTAATTTGTTAACATTACCCGAGGGAGAAAAAGCGGAGGGTTTTTTCCTCCGGTGGATCGGACCGGCCACCGAGCCGGTTTTCAGGTCCCCATGTGAGCGGAGGGGGTATTCCATGTCTCTTTATATAAAAACCGACGATTATCGCAAACACGGGATAAGCAAATATTCGGATCCCGCCCTTATCAGGACCGTGGTGCAAAAGGAGCTGAATATAGAGAGGGTATTCGTTTCGTTTGTCAACAAGCATGAGTATATCAGGGTGGATTTTCTGCGCCCCAGGCCCCATCGAAGGCCGGGCAGGCGGCCGGGCCGACAGGCCTCTTCCGGGTAAAGCGGGCGCCCCTCCGGGCGCCCTTTTCTCATTCGGGACTCAGCCCTGCCTTCTCATCCTGTAGGTTTGCGGGATCTCGAACAGGGAGGGATTTAGCCTTTTTTGCTCGATTTTTGTCAAGGTGCTCGTAACCGTGCCGCCCAGAACGTGGTTGACGGTGCGCACCGGGAAGCCGCCCAGCTTTCGGACAAGGCCCGGAATATCGATCCGCCGGAACACGGGGTTGCATTGTGCGATCGCCCCGGCTTCCTCTCCCGCCGCCTCCAGCTCCCGATACCCCGCTACATCCCGGGAAACCCAGTATTCTCCGTTTATGATCGCGATGCGCACATAATATTCCCGGCACCTGTACCCCGCGATGGTCCTGTATTTGTTTGTGGGGATGACATCGGTCCCCATCACCGATCCCAGCATCTGCGAGAGATCCCTCTGGTCGATGCCCGCAATTTCGGGCATCCCGGCCAGGTTGATCTCCGTCCAGGTTCTTTTTCCGGTGTCGAGTGTGTAGAGTTTCATGCTCTTGTACCGGACGATGATGACCTGCCCGGCGCCCAGATCCACCCTCATGGCATAGGGGGTGAAATAGTATTTCTGAATCGAGCTTCCATCGGGTTGAGAATCGATATGAACCGAGACGCTTCGAGTTTCCCAGAAAAGGTCCGCCCTGGCCGGGCAGGCGGAAAACACCAAAGCCACGGCCAAAAGCCCGACATAGAACACCCACTTTCCTTCCTTCATCCTACTTTCCCTTGCCCTGCTTCATGAATTCCCGGAAAATAATAAGCTTCTGAACGTCCTGGGTCCCTTCGCCCAGAGAGGATGCCCATGCGTCCAGGGGGTATTTGTGGACGGGGTGTTCGAAGATGACCGAAGCCGCCCCGAAAAGGTCTGCGGCCCACAGGCCTACAGCCCTTGCCACTTCCACCGAAAGGTACTTGGCGATCGAGGCGCCCATGCGGAAGTCGGCCCCCTGTTCCTTCTCCCAGCATGCTTTCCACAAAACCAGCCTGGCAGCTTCGAGTTTACTGTAAAAATCGGCTATTTCAAACGATTTTGCCTGAAGATCAACGATTTTACTGCCAAAGACCTCCCTTTTTTTTGCATGCTCGACGCCCGTTCGAAAGGCTCCTTCGGCGGTGCCAAGGGTCAGCGCGGAGATGGTCACCCGGCTGTTGGTGAATATTTCGAGCACCTGCTGCAGCCCGCGTCCTCGCTTGCCGACGAGGTTGGCCTCCGGAACAAAAACATTGTCAAGTTTTATGCGCGTGAGGTCGGAGGGAATCCACACTTCCTTGTGGAGCTTCGTGCGGGTGATTCCCTGCGAGGTGAGATCGACCAGGAACATGGAAATCCGGCTGTTTCGCTCCGCCTCGGGATCGGAGACGGCGGTGATGAGAGCCAGATCGCTTATGTCGCCGTTCGTGACAAAGGATTTGATCCCCTTGAGGAGCCAACCTCCGTCGACTTTTGTCGCCGTTGCGGCTATTGCTGCAACGTCACTGCCTGCGCCGGACTCGGTATTGCCCAGGCAGATGAGTGTTTCGCCCCGGCAGGCCGGAGGCAGGTAGAGTTGTTTCTGCTCCTGGTTTCCGAAAAGAACGATCCCCTGGGCGCCAAGGGAGACAGGCACCAGGACGGCCACGCCAACGCCCGGGGAAATTGTTCCCAGATGCTCCAGGAGAAGGGCGGCCTTTAGCGGGTTGGTTTCGCGGATCTCCGGGCCGTCGGCTTCCAGCCCCAACCAGCCGTTGGCGCCCAGTTGGCGGAAAAAGTCCCGCGGAATCCGCTTCTCCGCGTACCAGTCGCCAAGTTTTGATAGCAGGCGGGTGGAAACGAACTCCTTGTAGCGCGCGAGTTCCTTTTCAAATTCTAACGGTATCCGGAAGTCCATGTCTAACTCCTTTTGAGGAAGGCTGGGCGATCAGCCCGGGAGATTTCCCTCTGTTGCCTTTTCCTGGCCGATCAGAAGGGAGACCGTGAATTTTGCGCCGGCTCCCTGTCTGCTGAAGGAAAGCGAGCCGCCCATTTCTTTTAGAAGCTTGAAGGATGAAGAAATCCCCGTGCCTTTTCCGCCGTTTTCGAAGGGTAAAAGCATAAGTTCGGGGTCGAGCATACGATTCGGCGCCACCGGGCCGGTCATGTCCACGTACACGTGGTGTTCGCCCTGATAGGTCCTGAGTGTCAGTTCCCTTTCCGTGCCCATGATTTCCACTCCGTTTCGAATCATGGCCACGAAAACCTGGGTGAGGATCGCCGGGTCGACGTGGGCGGTTGGCAGATCGTTTTGAAGCTCCAGGCGGATTAGGACCTTTTCCTTTTCAAGCTGGGGGGCGAGAAGGGCCAGTGAGTCATTTAGAATCGCGTTCACGTGGCATTCACGGGGTTTAAAGTCCACCGGGCGAAGATAGTCGTTAAGCCGATTAAGGATTATTTCCAGCCGTTCGGTTTCGTGCAAAATGATCTCGGCCTCGGAGGAGTCGGGATATTTCTTCTTGAGTCTTCTGGCGAAGCCGCCTATGGAAACGAGGGGGTTTCTGATCTCGTGGGCGACTTCAGCGGCGGCGGCCCCCAGAGTCTTGAGTTTTTCTCTTTGCACGAGCGCGGCCTGCGCCTCTCTTAGTTCTCGGGTGCGCTCCAGCACCATCTCCTCAAGGTGCTCCCGGTATTTTCGAAGCTCACTTTCGGCTCTTTTGCGCTCCGTTATGTCCCGGATGATTCCTACATGACCTCCGGTAGAGTCTCCCGTTCCCTCGATAACCGAAAACGTCCCCTCCACGGGGAACACCGCCCCGCTTTTTTTCCGCAACTCCCACTCGATCCTGACCGGCCCTCGCTCCATTTCCGAGCGCAGTTTTCCGAACTCGCGGAAGCTCTCCTCGGAGGCGTGCAACATTCGGATCGTCTGCCCGATGATTTCCTCTCTGGTATAGCCGAAAAGGTCCAGAAAGGCACGATTGACCGAAACGATGCAGCGGTCCGCATCCACCATGAAGATAGCGTCCGAGATGCTTTCGGCAAGAGCCCTGTAGAGATCCTCGGACCTTCTGAGAGCTTCCTCGGTGCGCTTTCGCCCGGTGATGTCGGCGACGAAACCCTCGATTGCCTCCAGTTCGCCCTTTTGAGAATAAATGCCAAGGCCCTGCTCCCACACCCATTTGACAGGACCGTCCGGTGTGCGGATTCTGTAGATGAGTCGGAAAGGCAGTTTGGCTGTCAGAGCGTTTGCGATGTCTGTCTCGATCGCTTTTCGATCTTCTTCGAGAACCAGGTTTGAAAATTTTTGCCTGTCGGTTAACTCGGAGACGGGCAGCCCGGTTAAGGCCTCGGCCCCGGGGCTGACGAAGTCGCAGGTGTATTCGGGGGCCGGCCGGCAGCGGTAGGCCATTCCCGGAAAGTTCCGGAAAAATGCGGACGATATGGTTTCCCCCTCGCTCCTTGACAGGGCGGTCTGGTTTTTGGGCCCGGCTTTCCTCATGGGGAGTAGATAGAGCATCAGGGCGGATGCGCAGACAAAAAGAAGGGCGGAGGCCAGAAGCGCCGCAGTAAGCGCAGTTTTTGAAGCGCCGACGAAATAATCGGCCGCAAGGCCGCAGAGAAAGATCCACAGCCCGCCTGCGGCCAGATAGATAGTCGCGGCCTTCCCCCCCCGAGTTGACTCCTGTGCGCCTGGATTCGGTTTCAATGGCAGCCAAGACCTTTCGTCTGCGTACCCCCGCGTAGAATACTCCGAGCCTTGTCAAGTTGTCTTGTAAGCTTTGTGGCTCGATTTTGCAATCGTATTACAACGATTCGTCTGTCTCCGGTTTTCGGGATGTTGCTGAAGCTCGGAGGATGGAGTATATTTTTCAGGAATTCGATGGATTTCGCCACACCGAAAGAGTCGGAGGTGTATGAAAAAGACGCAGAGCACAAAGCACAAGCTGGATGAGTTGGTGGACCGCGTCCGACGCCAATCGGATCTGGAAGGCAGGTTGGAAAGCCGGCGAAACACTTTTGTGGAAACCCACCCCTTTATCGTGGGCTACGCTTTTTTGGCCGTTGTTGCCGGAACCCTGATCGTGTGTCATCTGACGGCCCTGGCGATATCTTTTCTTTTCATCTATTTCATTTCCGACCTGATGACCGGGGACATCCACCGCGCCGTTCCTTTTCTGCCAAGGGCCGTGCTCTTTTCGCTCCTGTACACGGTGGTGGTTTTGGCCATTATCGTGCTCTCCTATAAAGTGGTCCCGATGATGCTCAAAAATCTGCCCGAACTCTCCAACCAACTCCGGGTTCAGGTGGTAAAAGATCTCAAAAACGCGGCGGGAAAAGGGGAACTTGCGGCCTATGTCAATGTCGATCAACTGAGAGGTTCGATCCTGAAGGCGAGTGCCGATATTTTGCACTTCCTTGCGACCAGTCTCACGCCTCTTTACAAAGGATTCATTCAGTTCATTTTCGCCCTGGCGATCAATCTATTTTTCTATTTCGAATCGGATAAGGTCGAGCAGGCATTTACGAGAAACCCCAATAGCCTCATGACTTTTTTGTTCCAGTTCACTCAGACGCGACTCAAAATTTTCTATATCTATTTCAGGCGCGTTATGGGAGGGCAGGTGATCATAGCCCTCATAAACACCGTTATCTCGCTGGTCGTGATCTTCGGTCTGCATCTCAGGCACCCGTTTCTGATGGTCTTTGTGGTTTTTTTCTGCGGGCTCTTCCCCGTTGTCGGCAACCTGATGTCCAACTGCGTGCTGACAATCAATGCGTTCGTCGTCACCGGGGCGTGGGGAATGGTGATCTGCCTGATCATGTTGATTGCGGTGCACAAGCTGGAATACTTTCTCAATTCGAGAATAATCGGCGGGATCGTGCACATGCCCATGGCGATTTGCCTCGGCGCCCTGATTTTTTGTGAAGTCCTGCTGGGAATTGCAGGACTTATCCTGGCCATCCCGCTCGTGCTTTTTGTACGACACGAACTGGAAAACATCCGGGCATTTTCTTCCGAACCTGCAGAAGAAGGCCCCGTGGGGGCGATGGTTGGCGAAGAAGTGAAAAACAGAGCCGCGCCGATGCGCAAAATCGTATAGCCCATCGAAACGCTAGCTTTTTATCCGATCGTAGCCTATTTTGTTGAGGACCGCCCCAAGTCGCTCTCCGCCGACGCTATGGGCAAAATAGAGCTCGAGGCAACGCTCTACGAGCTTTATTGCTTCCTCTCTGGAGTAAATCCCTTCCATCTCTTTTCCGAGTTGGGGGTGGCGGCCGAGTTTTCCGCCCGCCAGAATGCGCCATCCCTTTTGCGCCTCCTCTATCGCGCCCGAAGGGCATTCGGGGATACACTTTCCGCACATCACGCAACTGTTCGCATCGATTCTTGCAACTGCTGCGCCCCGGTCCATGTGGATGGCACCCTCGGTGCACGCCTCCACACATGTTCCGCATCCACCGCATTTGTCCTCGATAATCCCGGCGCGCACTGCCCCTATGATGCCTATATCGGCGATCTGCGGACGCGAACACGCGTTGGGACAGTCCGAAAAGCAAACGCGCAGTTCGTGATGAAACTTTACCTCGCCGTTTGTGCGCTCTTTTAGAAATCCGGCGATATCACGGCGCAAAAGCATCGTTTCCAGTTCGCCTGCGAGTTCTTCGCTGCCGTTCGCACGGTTTTTACAGCCGCTTGCGCCAAAACAGGCCTCTATTTCGAACCCTTTGGATTCCACAGGCTTTCCGGACAGAAATTTCTGCCGGCACTGGGCGACATGTTTCGGTAACACTCTGTCGGCCCCTTGCCCTGCAGCCTCCTTTTCCACTTCCAGCCGCACTCTTCGCCTGACAAAAAAGGGCGCTTTCTTCACGGCTTCTTCCGCTTCCCGGGTCCAGTTCATCGAAATGCCTCTTTTCTGGGGGAAATAAATTGTGACTTTTCAAAAATTTTATACCACGCCATCCCTTTTGACCATTGACTTGGATCAAGATTGTCTAAATTTATAGCCGAAAGGGGCTTTTTCATGGAACATACGCTCAGGCAACTTGCATCGGTCATCAATAGAGTTGAGCCTTCCGCCGCGTTTTGTTTCAAACTGTGGGACGGAGAAGTCATCGGATATGGTTCCACACCGAAGACGACCATGAAGGTAAACTCGCCGAAAGTCCCCGAGATGCTTTTGCGTAAAGGCTTTATGGGTTTCGGGGAAGCCTACGTTTCGGGAGATCTGGAGGTCTACGGCGATCTTCAGGAACTACTGAGACTTGGTTTGAGCGCAAAGTTCGATGAAAAGAGTTCGCTCTCTGAAAGAATTCGGCTCCTGCCTTTTTATCTGAAAACGACCGCAACGCTGAGGGGATCGCGGGAAAACATTTCTCATCACTACGATCTTACGCCGGAATTCTACTCTCTTTTTCTCGATGAATCGCTCACCTATTCCTGCGCTTATTTCAAAAACAAGAAGGATACCCTGAAGCAGGCACAGATGAACAAATACGACCTGATCGCCGGAAAACTTATGCTGGGGCCGCAGGATTCGTTTGTAGACATCGGGTGCGGCTGGGGCGGCATGCTGTTGCGCAGCGCCCGGGAGTACGGCGCAAAGGGGCTCGGGATTACGCTTTCCAAAAATCAATACGAGCACGTGAGCCGTAAAATAGAGCAGCTTGGCCAGGGGAAGCGGATCGAGGTGAAACAGCTCGATTACAGGCAGCTCACGGGCAAATTCGACAAAGTGGTGTCCATCGGAATGTTCGAACACGTCGGCAAAAGGTTTATTCCCGCATTCATGAGGCAGGTCGCGCGGCTTCTCAAAAAAGGTGGGACGGGTTTACTGCACACGATTGCAAAGGATGTAGAAACGCCGACCGACCCGTGGACGCTGCGCTACATCTTTCCCGGAGGCTACATTCCGAACCTTGCGGAAACGCTTCGGGAAATGGGGCGGGCGGGTCTTTGCGTGCTGGACGTCGAAGGGCTGCGGCCTCACTACGGCAGGACTCTCGACTGCTGGATCGCCAACTTCGAAACGAACATCGACAGGATACGGGAAATGTTCGATGAGAGATTTGTGCGCATGTGGCGCCTCTATCTCAACTCCTCCGCGGCCGGCTTCAAATATGGGGACACCCGCGTCTACCAGATACTTTTTTCCAACGGACTCAACAACGACCTCCCTATGCTGCGCGGGTATGAGACAGGATTGTGAGAAGCAATTGAGCGAAAAAGCGTTGGACAGGATTTACAGGACTTAAGAATGTACAGAACTTACAGGATTGGAAATGAGTGGTATTTCGCTTTCCGGCACTACCTCTTGAAGTAAGTTGGTTTAAAAAGTGCATTAATCCTGTAAATCCTGTAATCCTGTCCAAAAGGCTTTTAAAAACATTAGACAGGATTACAGGATTAACAGGATTGGAAATGAGTGGTATTTCG
>JAKAJS010000002.1 GCA_021813685.1 Deltaproteobacteria bacterium
GACCTGGGGATCGAGCCGATCTACCGCATCGCCGGCTTTATGCCGAACATGATCGAAACCGTTATCGCCATGCTTGCCGCAACGAGCATCGGGGCGATCTGGTCCTCATGTTCTCCCGATTTTGGCGCAGGGGGCCTCATCGATCGTTTCGGACAAATTGCGCCACGGGTCCTCTTTACGGTGAACGGGTACAGTTACGGAGGCAAAAGCTTCGACTCGCTCAAAACGGTTTCCGAGCTTACGAAGCTTTTGCCCGGCCTGGAGCGTGTTGTCGTTTCGCCCCATACCGACCCCGAACCGGATATTTCAGGTATTCCCAAGGCGATCCTGTTTGACAATTTCCTTACAGGGGGAGATGTTCCGGAGCTCGTATTCGAGCAGATGCCGGCCGCCCATCCCGTCTATATCATGTATTCCTCGGGAACGACGGGCATCCCCAAGTGCATCGTGCACGGCGCGGCAGGGACCCTTGTGCAGCATCTAAAGGAACTCAAACTGCATACGGATCTCAAGCGCGAAGATACGATTTTTTACTATACGACCTGCGGCTGGATGATGTGGAACTGGATGGTGAGCTCGCTCGCGCTGGGCGCTCACGTGCTGCTCTTCGACGGCTCTCCTTTCTACCCGGGTCCCGAGGCGTTGTGGCGCCTTGCGCAGGACGAGAAGGTCTCCGTCTTCGGAACGAGCGCCAAGTACCTGGCGTCCATTGAAAAGGCCGAAGTAAAACCCGGCAGAGATTTCGACCTCTCAAGGCTCAAGGCCCTGCTATCCACCGGATCGCCTCTTTCGGTCGAGAGCTTCGAATATGTCTACAGAGACATAAAAGCGGACATAGTGCTCTCTTCCATTTCGGGAGGAACCGACATCATCTCCTGTTTTGCGGTGGGAAACCCGATTGGGCCGGTCTATGCGGGGGAGTTGCAATGCCGGGGCTTGGGCATGAAGGTGCAGGCCTATAATGAGGAGGGAAAACCGGTCATTGGAGAAAAAGGAGAGCTGGTGTGCGCCGCAGCGGCGCCTTCGATGCCGGTCGGCTTTTGGAACGATCCTGAAGGCGCAAAATTTAGAAGCGCCTACTTCGAGTCATACCCTGGTGTCTGGAGCCATGGCGACTATATCGAAATCACCGAACGGGGAGGCGTCATCGTTCATGGCCGCTCGGATGCAACGCTTAATCCGGGAGGGGTGCGAATCGGCACGGCCGAAATCTACCGGCAGGTCGAGGCTGTTCCGGAAATACTCGACAGCCTGGTGGTCGGCCAGGATTGGGAAAATGATGTCCGGGTCGTTCTTTTTGTAAAACTCCGGGATGGTCATCAGCTCGATGAGGAGCTGAGAAAACGCATCAGGGACAATATCCGCCGCAATGCCTCCCCCAGGCATGTCCCGGCCAGAATCATCGCCGTCGAAGATATTCCGTACACGCTTAGCGGCAAAAAGGTCGAACTGGCGGTGCGAAACGTCATTCACGGAAAAGAGGTAAAGAACCGTCTCGCCCTCGCCAACCCTCACACCCTCGAACTGTACAAAGATCTCCGGGAGCTGGCGATATAGGGGGGGCCTGATAGCCACCCCGACACGGCCCCTGAGGCTATCTGTGACGGGCTTCGACCGACCGGCTTGCCGGCAGGGCTGGTCGGGGCCCGGCATCCCGTCCGCAGAGACACGCCGTATCGCCGATTTCTCACGAATTATGAAGAAAAAGGATATTTAACGAATAAATGTATCATATTTCCTAAATTCTTGTCCGCATCAATGCCCATGAGTCGTGGGCCATCTTAATTTCGTTATAAAAGCGAAGACTTATAGAAGCGCTCCTTCTTTGGCATCGGTGTTGCTCTTAAAACGATTAACTGCGGAATATGGATGCAGAAAAACGAAACCAAATTGCCGAAAAGGAGAAAAGAAATGAAAAAGATTTTGAATGGCGCCTTGATTGGATTGTCGATTATGGGATTGGCCCTGGTTTCCGGTGTAGCTACCCCGGCAGTTGCCTCGAACGTTGCTCCGATGTGTTTTGCCGGCTCTTGCCCCGATATGGGAAGACCCGGCGCCTTGCGCCCGAGCGGCCCGTATGCCTGCGGCATCTCTTCGCCTGCGAACCCCGGCTATAATGGCACGCACGAGCTTGCCTGCCCTGTCGGAAAGGACCTCGCGGTCAAGTAACACCGCAAGTGCAGCGGCGGTGCAAAAGGGAATGGGGGAGATATTCATTCACCTCTCTCATCCCTTTTCCGCGTCAGGGCGACTTTTCTTAATGGCTCGGGATTCTTATTTCTTCCGGTGAGGAAAGTCGCCGGAGACAGATATGCTTTTCCGGACGTGATGCCCGAGCGGGGCAATCTCTGCTAGGAGCCTATCCGGGAAAGGAGCAAGGAAATGAGATCTCCAGTAGAAAAATTGGCAAAGACCCTCGGAGTAAAGTTGCCGCAGGAATATGCGAGCTTCCTGGAAAAGCACGGCAAGAAATTACCGACCGACCCCGTAAGCGGCCAAAGCTGGGTTTTAGGTCTGGGGGACACTTATTTCGTCGAGGGGACGACTCAGGCATTCCGCTCGAGTCTGCCGGGTTTTGTGCCCGAGAATATCGTGATTGGATATCTGGGTCCCAAAACGATAGTGCTCGACAAAACATACGAACAGATAGACACCTATGCGATGCTTGACACCCGTAGCGGAAAGGTGCTCGGCGTCGATACTCTGGGCGTTTCGGAAGTGATCGCAGGCAGTTTCCAGGAGTGGGCCGGCGCGGAGATTCTGGCAGCCGAGCTCAAAGACAAATACGGGTATACCCTGACCGTCGTGCTGTTCGATGACGAGGGAAAAGCCGGGGAGGCCCGTGCAAAAATTCTGGAATTGAAGCGTCAGGGCCATATCGAACTGGAGGACGTGGTTGCGGTGGTGAGACAGGCCGACGGAACCTGGAAACACCACAAAAGTCACAAAATGGAGAAGAAGGTAGGAGTTGTGGGAAGCGTAACCGGGTTGATCGCCGGGGCGCTCACGTTGCATCCGCTCCTGGGAGCGGCCCTGGGGGCTGCCGCCGGCGCCATCACTGCTTCTATTGAAGATACAGGGCTGGAGGACGAGTTTATCCGGCCTCTGGCAAGAGGTCTTAAACCCGGAACATCGGCGATTTTTGCGATGGTTCTCAGGGCGCATCCGGAAAAGGTGCTCGAAAAATTCAGGGGCTTCGGGGGTGAAGTCCTGGTGACCTCCATAGAGAAAGAGCAAATTGCCAGGCTGAAGGCAGCCCTGGGTTCGCAAACAGTTTGACGTCTATTTCCGTCAAATCTGTCAAAAACGT
This sequence comes from Deltaproteobacteria bacterium, assembly GCA_021813685.1. GTDB lineage: Bacteria > Desulfobacterota > Syntrophobacteria > Syntrophobacterales > Syntrophobacteraceae > SbD1. The sequence continues at coordinate 3,311 of JAKAJS010000002.1, forward strand.
CTTTAACTGGAGAAAAACCATGATGAAGGAAACCGGTTCCAATTTTTCGACCAAGTCTTCCTCCGCATCGTTAAACAACCCTTTTGGCGCCTGGCCCGCATCGGACACGGGCGCTCAGGCGCTTTCCTACTGCATTGATTCCTGGCAGCGCTCGCTTCTTTTCTACGACGTGATGCGCGAGCGCGGCAACATCTATTTGGAGCACAGGAAGAAAGGCAAGCCGCCGGTCCTGGTCTTCGACTATGACATAGTAGTAGACGGTCGCACTCTGGAAGACCCGGTAAATTATGCCCTGGTACGGATCAAGGCCGATGCGCAACATCCCACCGATCCCGGGCAGCGACCCATTGTCGTAGTGGATCCCCGCGCAGGCCACGGACCCGGCATAGGCGGCTCCAAGATGGCCAGTGAGATCGGGATCGCTTTGCGCGCAGGGCATCCTTGCTATTTTGTAATGTTTTTTCCCAAGCCCTGTCCGACGCAGACAATCGAGTCGGTAGCCCGCGCCGAGGCGTTGTTTCTCGAAAAGGTGGGCAAACTGCACCCGAATACGGAAAAGCCGTTTGTGATCGCCAATTGCCAGGCCGGCTGGGCCGTGCTGATGCTTGCTTCGGTGGCGCCCCATCTTTTTGGCCCCATACTTCTCGCAGGGTCTCCGGTGTCCTATTGGGCGGGCGTGGAGGGGAAGAACCCCATGCGATACAGCGGCGGCCTTCTGGGCGGTTCCTGGCTTTCCTCTTTTTCAAGCGATCTTGGAAATGGTACGTTCGACGGGAACTACCTGGTTCAAAACTTCGAAAACATGAACCCCTCCAATACACTGTGGACCAAGTATTACAATCTTTACTCCAAGATAGACACCGAGTCCGAACGTTTTCTCAATTTCGAGAAATGGTGGGGAGGCTATTTCTTTCTGAACAAGAAAGAAATAGAGTGGATCGTTCAAAATCTTTTCGTCGGCAACAAACTCTCCGCCAATGAACTGAAATCGGCGGACGGCAAGACCGCGGTGAATCTCTACAATCTGCGTTCCCCCATAGTTGTTTTCGCTTCCTGGGGCGACAATATTACTCCTCCGCAACAGGCGCTCAATTGGATACCGGACCTCTACGACAGTGTGGAGGAAATTATTGCTCACGATCAGACTATTGTATATTGTCTCCATAAGGAAGTGGGCCATCTCGGGGTATTCGTATCGGCCAAGGTGGCTGACCGCGAGCAGACCGAACTGATGAGCATGATCGAGATGGTGGACGGGCTTCCTGCGGGGCTCTATGAAGCGATCATCGAAGACACGCGGCCTGACATGCCCGGGTTGGAACTGCTCGATGGACGTTACGTGATACGGTTCGAGACGCGCTCGATACAGGACATCCTTGCACTTGGAGACGGCCGTGAACATGAACGGTCCTTCGAGGTCGTAAAGCGGGTTGCCGAGATAAATCAGGATCTTTACGACACTTTTGTCTCGCCTTTGGTCAGAGCAGGCGCCAACGAGACGACTGCCTACTGGCTTCGCATGATGATGCCAGACCGCATGGAGCGCTACATGTTTTCGGATTTAAACCCGGCGATGTGGCCGCTCAAAACCGTTGCGCAGATGGTGCGCGAGCAGCGCCGGCCTGTTTCTCCGGACAATGCGTTTCACAAGCTTGAAACCCGGATGTCCGAAGGTATCGTCTCTTTTCTCGATACCTACCGGGACCTGCGGGACGCATGGAGCGAACGGCTGTTTAAATCGATCTACGAATCGCCGTGGCTCGCCGCCATGGTCGGGCTTTCCGAGGTTCCCGACCGGCGAAAAAGGGCCGACAAATGGCTTCGAAGCGAGCTAAAGCGGCTAAAGGCAATCGAGCTCGAGACCTACATCGAGCAGGGGACCCCACTGGATGGAGGCGTTCGAATGCTGCTCTACCAGGCCCGCGGCCGGCAATCCGCCGATGAGCGTCAGTTCAGATTGATCCAGCAGTTCCTGCGCGAAACCCCGGAGGATCAACGCCCGACTATAAAGCAGCTGAAGCAGGCGTTCAGGCGGCAGTTTCTCATCCTGCTTCTGGATGAAGAAAGAGCGATCGAGGCGCTTCCAAAGCTTTTGCCCGACCCGGAGGAACGCAGGTTCGTCCTCCGGGTCGTATACAAGATCGCGGCCGCAGTCGGTAATCTCAACGAGGCCCAAACGGAGCGGTTTCATCGAATCGAAGAAATTCTCGAACTTACGGCGCCGGCCGATAACGAGCCGGAACCGGGAGAAAACGCCAGGCCGCCACGAACGAAAAAGTCCCTTCAAAAGGCCGTTGACTAAGAAGCCAACCTTCTCCGGGAGAAAGGCGGTATAGCTATGAGCAACCTTGACCAAATGAAAAATATGACTTTCGATGAGATCCAGATTGGCGCCTCTGCGACATTCTCCCGCACGCTGTCTTTGCCCGATATCGAATTGGCTGCTCTCGTTTCGGGAGACGTCGATCCGTTTCACATCGAACATGAAGAGGGTGCAGACGCGGCGGCCGATCCGAACACCATCGACGGGGCTGCGGCGGCGGGGCTTATCGCCATCGCCATTGGAACGAAACTGCCTGGTCCCGGCATGCACATCCGCAGGCAGGTTCTGAATTTTCAGGGGGAAATCACGACGGGAGACACGCTGGAAGCGACGGTTCGGGTTGTTGAAAAGAATGAAAAAAGCGGTGAGATTATTCTGGATTGCCGATGCGTCAACCAGGACGGCCTTGAGCTTGCGACCGGGAATATCACCGTGGCTGCGCCGCGCCGGAGCATCACCTACTCCGATATTGTTCCTCCTCAAATCACTCTGCGCCGAAGCGATGAATTCGCCAAGCTGTTGAATGCCTGTGAAAGAATACCCCCTGTTCCATGCGCCATAGCCTACCCCTGCGATCACGATTCCCTGTTGGGCCCGATCGAAGCTGCCGAGAGGGGCCTCATCGAGCCGGTCCTGGTCGGCCCGCAAGATCGCATAAGCGAGGTCGCCCGGGCCGGCGGCATCGATCTCGGGCCCTACAGGATAGTTTCCGCGCCTGACGGTCGTGAGGCGGCGGCAAAGGCGGTCGAACTGGCTCGCGCAGGCGAAGTCGAGGCTCTTATGAAAGGGAGCCTCCACACCGACGAACTCATGGGCGCAGTTGTCAAATCCGAGGCCGGCCTTCGCACCACCAAACGCATAAGCCACGTTTTTATAATGGACGTCCCGGCCTATCCCCGTCCAATACTGATTACCGATGCAGCCATAAATATTTTTCCAAAACTCGAGGACAAGGCCGGGATCATCCAAAATGCGGTGGATCTGGCCCATGTTTTGGGGATCGAAAGACCCAAGGTGGCAATTCTGTGCGCCGTTGAAAACATCAACACGAAGATGCCTTCCACTCTGGATGCCGCAGCCCTGTGCAAGATGGGGGACCGGGGCCAGATCACCGGGGCCGTTCTCGACGGGCCTCTTGCCTTCGATAACGCCATAAGCCTGGCCGCAGCCAGAACGAAGGGCATTTCTTCGCCGGTGGCCGGTATGGCTGACATCTTACTGGTTCCGGACCTTGAGTCGGGCAACATGCTTGCAAAGCAACTCTCCTATCTGGCGGGGGCCGAAGGCGCGGGGATCGTTCTGGGCGCCCGGGTTCCGATAGTGCTCACGAGCCGTGCCGACTCGGTGAGGTCTCGTCTTGCCTCAATCGCAGTCATGGCCCTGGTCGCCGCGGCATCTGCAAGCCCGGAAGAAAAGTGAGGCAAAGTCATGGACGACGCAATCGCAGTATTGAATGCCGGATCTTCCAGTCTTAAATTTTCCATCTTCATAGAAAAAACTCCGGACTTGGAGCTCCTGCTGCATGGGCAGATCGGTGGGCTCTACACCCATCCGAGATTCGAGGTCCACAAGGACGGGAATTTAATCGACTGTAAGACCTGGCCGGAATCGAAGCACTTCGGTCATAAGGACGCCATTGAGTTTCTCGTGCAATGCTGGGATGAACATGAATCGATGGAAGGCCACGGCGTCGCCGCAGTCGGCCATCGAGTGGTCCATGGCGGCCTGGAATTCACCGAACCGGTAAAGCTCGATGAAGAAGTCCTGGGGAAACTGGAAAAACTGATTCCTCTTGCCCCCCTTCATCAGCCGTATAATCTGGCCGCCATCCGGGCCGTTTCAGGACATCGGCCGGGTTTACTCCAGGCCGCGTGCTTCGATACCTCTTTTCATCGAACCATGCCTGCCATTGCAAGTGAGTTCGCCCTGCCTCGAGAGTATTCGGAGGGAGGCATAAAGCGATATGGTTTCCATGGTTTGTCTTACGAGTACATCTCCACGGTCTTACCCGGGTTGGATGCTGCTGCCGCGAAGGGAAAAACGATTGTAGCGCACCTGGGAAACGGCGCCAGCATGTGTGCCATGAAAGGCTGCAGGAGCATCGCCGGCACCATGGGGTTTTCCGCTGTGGAAGGATTGCCCATGGGAACCCGCTGCGGTTCGATTGACCCGGGGGTCCTCATTTACCTGATGGATAACTTCGGGCTGGACGCCAGGGCGCTCGACGAACTTATCTACAAGAAATCCGGGCTGCTTGGCGTCTCCGGGATCTCAAGCGATATGAGCGAACTGCTCTCGAGCCGGGATCCCCGCGCCTCGGAGGCCGTGGACTTGTTCGTCTACAGGATAGTGCGTGAGATGGGCTCCCTGGCGGCAGCTCTCGGGGGTCTCAATGCAGTGGTGTTTACAGGGGGAATCGGGGAGCATGCGGCGGAAATCCGCTCCCGCGTATGCCGGGATTCAAGCTGGCTTGGCATTACGCTCGATGAGAAAGCAAACGACAGGGGCGGTCCAAGAATAAGCCGCATGGACAGCCCCGTATCCGTGTGGGTCGTTCCTACAGACGAGGAACTGATGATCGCCAGGCATACGTTTTCACTGATGGTCGGAAGATGATCCAATAAGAGAGGTCGGGCGAGTGAAGACGGAGGTTAACCGCGAATCGAGAAAGTCCAGGGGGATTGCTATGAAACCTGTATGGACGATTGTTTTATTTTTGGCTGCCCTGACCCTGGTTGCCTGCTCGCAGGGCCACGGCGGGGAGGCGCCCGCGGTCAATACGATTCCCATAAGAATCGGGCATGTGCGACACGTGCAAGAGCACGAATTCTCATCGGTAAGCGGAACCGTCGCCTCGCCCGAGGAGCCCGTCGAGGTTTCCTTTCTTGTCTCGGGGAAAGTGATCAAAGTTTCGCCTCGGGAGGGCGATTACGTCAAAAAGGGTCAGCTCCTGGCGCAGATCGACCCGACAGACTATAGTCTGGCGCTAGAGGCTGCCGGCGCGAAGGCCAACCAGGCGAAAGTCGAACTGGACCGCAGTAGAGACGAATACGGGCGAATGAAATTCCTTTATAATTCCAGGAGCCTGGCTAAAAATGATTTTGAAAAATTCAAGGCGGCCTATCTGAGCGCCGTTCAGTTGGTAGGCCAGGCGGTTGCGAGTAAAAAGCTCGCCGGAAAACATCTCAGGGATACATTTCTTTATGCTCCCGCTTCCGGCTACATTTCCAGGCGGTCGATCGAACCGGGCGAGACGGCAAGCCCCGGCCGACCGGCGTTCGAGATCGTAAAGCTCGATCCCGTGGAGATCAACGTCGGCGTGCCGGAAACCGACATTCACCTGGTAAGGGTCGGTCAGAGGGCAATCGTCACGATTCCCGCGCTGCCGGGAAAATCGTTCGAAGGGCGCGTGCGGGTCATAAACGTTTCGGCAGATCCGACGACACGAACGTACATGACGCGCATCGACGTGCCCAATCCGGACCATATACTTCGGATCGGGATGGTTGCCGAAGCCCGGATCGAGGGCGCCACGACGGTAAACCTGATGACCCTTCCGGCCCAAACCATTTTGCGTGATTCGCAGGGAGCGACGATAGTCTATGTATACTACCCCGAACAGGGGCGTGTCTATGCCCGGCGGGTGGAAACCGGAGCAGTCTACGGCACCGATATCGTGATACGAAGCGGCCTTTCAGGGGATGAGGCCATTGTTTTTGCGGGGCAGGACAGGCTTCGGGACGGGGCGTTGGTATCCCTGGCCGACAACGGCGATTCTTCCAAGAAAAAGTCTGGAGAAAAAGGGGCAGGGAAATGAACCCCTCGAAGTTTTCTCTGCGTTACCCGGCAGTCGCTTTGATTCTTGCGGCCATGGCCGTGGCGGTTGGAATTTATGCCTTCCTGTATATGCCCAGCACCGAGGACCCGACGATCACCATACGGACCGGCCTGGTCATCGCGCTCTATCCGGGCGCGACCTCCGAGCAGGTCGAAAAGCAGGTGACCAAAACCCTGGAAAGACACATTTTCAAGTTTCCGGAAGTACGAAAGGATAAGACCTATTCCACCAGCCGCCCGGGTCTTGTCATCATCAACGTCGAACTTGAAAATTATGTCAAAAACGCCGATGTCGTATGGAACAAAATACGCCACGAGATGATCGAGGTGCACGAATCCGGCGAACTGCCCCAAGGAGTCGTGGGGCCGGTCGTAAACTCCGACTTCGGCGACACCGTGGCGATGCTTCTGGCGGTGCACGGCAAACGCTATGGCTACCGCGAACTGCGCGACTACGTAGACACGATTAAAGATGAACTGCGCACGATTCCCGCAGTGGGGAAGCTCGCGACATACGGGGAGCAAAACGAGCAAATCTGGATAACCGGAGACCTCGAGCGCATGTCTCAGTACCTGGTGAACCCCGAACAAGTCATCGGGGCGCTCAAAAACCGCAATACAATCGAAAGTTCGGGCAATTTCGATACCCCTGACACGAAAATTCCCCTGCGTACCACGGGCCTATTCAACTCGGAAGAAGAGATAGGAAACGTTCTGGTTGACGTCTCGCGCACCGGCAAGCCTCTCTATATCCGCGACTTCGCCAGGGTGAAACGGCGCTATCAGGACCCGACGTTCATGGTTCGCTATGACGGCAAGCCCTGCATCATGCTCTCGGTGGAAATGCAGAAGGGGAAAAATATCGTCGAGTTGGGCGAAAATATCCGGAAGGTCTTTACCCGCCTGCACTCACTACTTCCCCCGGATGTCAAAATCGATCTGGTCGCGAATCAACCCAAGGTCGTTAACGAACTCGTAAGCCATCTCAGCCGTGAATTTTTGATCGCCATCTTGTCGGTAGTGCTCGTGACTATAATTCTTTTACCCATACGGGTGGCGGCGATAGCGGCGCTTGCCATTCCCATAACGCTCAGTATCACCTTGGGGGTGATGAACGCAATCGGGGTCACGCTCAATCAGGTCTCGATCGCGGCGCTGATCATAGTGCTGGGCATTGTCGTCGATGACGCCATTGTCATTGCCGATAATTACGTAGATCTTCTGGACCGCAAAGTTCCAAGTGGTGAGGCCGCGTGGCGCTGCGTAGCCGAGGTGATTGTTCCGGTGCTTGCCGCTACGGTCACAATAGTGCTTTCTTTTCTGCCCCTGCTCATACTCACGGGAACCTCGGGCGAATTCATCAGCGCGCTTCCGAAAACCGTAGCCATAGCCCTTGTGGTGTCGTTTGTCGTGGCCGTCATGATTACCCCGATTTTCTGCAGGTTTTTCATTAAAAAAGGCCTCCACGATCACAGCAGCGAGCAGGCCTCCGAAAATAAAAAGAAATTCAACCCCCTCAACGCGATCCAGACCCTCTACAATGCGGCCATCGTTTTCTTTATGCGTCACAAGTTTTCAGCCATGGTTATAGGGGTAGCGGCCATCGTGCTCGGGGTGGTTCTTTTCCGGTTGGTGCCGCAGCAATTTTTCCCATCGGCCGAGCGCAATCAGTTCGTAATCGACGTCTGGATGCCGGAGGGATCGCGCTTTGAAGCCACGGATGCGGTGATGCGCCGGATAGAAGCCTACCTGAAGAGGCAAAAGGAGGTAGCGAATTTTGCAACCTTTATCGGTCAGAGCGCGCCCCGGTTCTATTATAATGTCGATCCGCAGCAGCCCGATGCCGCATACGGGCAGTTCATTGTGAATACCCGCTCGGAGAAGCAAACCCCGGTCCTGGTGAATCAACTCCGCACCAGGCTTGCTTCGGTCGCCCCCGAGGCGCTGGTGATAGTGAAGGAACTCCAGCAGGGCATGGCGTTGTCGGCCCCCGTGGAAGTGCGAATTGTGGGTGAGCAAACTTCGGAGCTGAAGCGTCTCGGCGCCCGGGTGGAAAAACTGATCGAGCAGGTCCCCTATTCGGCTTTCGTCCACACGGACTACTTTAACGATTCGGCCATGGTCGATGTTAGAGTCAATGAAGAACTGGCCAATAGGCTCGGAATAACCAGTTCTTCGGTATCGGAGCTTCTGGCCGGGGCATTCGACGGCCTTCCGGTGAGCACATTCTGGGAAGGCGATCGGGACGTGAAGATCATGCTTCGTCTCGATAAGGCATCCCGTTCCTCGTTCAGCGACC
>JAKAJS010000176.1 GCA_021813685.1 Deltaproteobacteria bacterium
GCTGACCTTCGTCTTCGGTGAGGCGCGGCTTGAAGGCGGATGTGCGGTTGTCAGCTCCTGCCGCCTCCGCAATGAATTTTACGGTCTGCCGCATGATCCGGTGCTTTTTTCGGAGCGACTCTTGAAGGAGTGTGCCCACGAGTTGTGCCACGCCTTTGGGCTGATCCACTGTAATCATCCGGAATGTATCATGAAATCATCGACCTGTGTGGAACAGATCGATTTGAAGGCCAGCCGGTTTTGTGAGCGATGCCGCAACGAATTGGCTGTTCGCAATTGTGTGTCGAAAATCGATGCTCCGACACTGCGCTTCTGAGCGGGTAGTGAAGAGCGATCCGTGTCGCCCCCCAATGCTGTTGACTTGAGGAACTGCACCGTTGAAAAAAGGAAAGGACCTTCCGGAGCCGCCTACCAAGCGATACGGGCAGAACCGATGAGGCACTGCCCGTAGTCATCTTTTGCAAGAGCCGGTCTTCTTTAGGACCTTATGAACTTTTTCCTGAATACCACCGATACCAGCATGGCAACGGCGAGCAAAAGCAGGGTGGAGGGTTCCGGAACTGTCGGAGGAGGCGGCGCGGCTCCGAAACCGTCGAGGTATACGTAGCCGGCATGGCCGCCATACGGGCAGTCAGAGGCCAGCAGGGTGAGGGTGACATTATGGCCAATGGCTCCCAGGGAAGCCATGTCGATATCTTCCACCCGCCATCCACTGCCGTACCAGTTACTATAGCTGTAATAGTACTTCGTGAAGAATCCCGGCGCAGAAGCCGAACTGTATTGCCTGCTGACCAGAGTGGTACCCATGGTGTCGTCGGTCAAGGTGAGGGAAAAGTAGTCCGAATCGGTCAGGCCGTGAGATTCCTCAAGCACCGCGTTCCATGCAAAGTATATGTGATTGTCCGAATAGTTTGCCACCGATTGTTTCAGCGTGGACACCGAGTAATCGTTATACGAATCGTTGACGCGCGCAGCGTAGGCACCGTTGTAGACGGTGCTCTGTCCCGTTATCGGGTCTGTGCCGACGCCGACAACCGTATTGTTGGGCGTACCGCCGGCATAGGTGGAGGGATCAACAGGATACCCCCCTCCGTACCAATAGCCCCCACCCCCGGTCCAGCCGGTCAGGCTCCCGCTTTCGAACCCGCCGTTGACAAAGGTATCAGCAAATACCGGACTCGCTGTCATGCAGACTGTAAGGAGCAGTCCGCCTATCACATAAATCGCTTTGGCTCTCTTCATCATACTCGTCTCCTTTTCCTTTCGTGACCGTTCGGTGTTTGTGCAGTTGCAAGCGCTTCCGCCCATATAGACAAGAGCCGCCGGCGCTACCTCGCCGCTTCCCCGGGTGGCGAACAGAAACAGGATACGCGGCAGGACCGATAGGTATCGGCATGCCTGCGGTGAAATCGTCAGGACATAAATCTGGTGGGGGAGGCCGAAGTCGCCGGGGGCGGCTCTGTTACAGATGAGGGGATTATATCCGTAGAACTATCGAAGTATGTGCGCTCTGAAGATTGGTGGTCGTCTCCTCTGTGAGACCGAGGGAGGCATTGATAGTATCGTCCTGCCGGCAGTCTCGAGCTCCATCGGCAGGTTTTCGATCGAAATGGAAGAGCTCCTCGGGGTTGCCGCCACGTTTGAGCCAGGCGGCACCTTCGCAGGGACTGCCGCCCCCCCGGGGACCGCAATCCTGCGGGAGGACCGGTCGTGCATTTGCGGACCGGAGGGCAGGGCTGCCATCCAACCGAAAATGGCCCGTTTGGCCGCTTCCGGTGTGTGCCCAATGGTGGATTGGAAAAAGGTGCGATTGCCCGGAGAAGATACTGGATACTTGTTTGAAGATGCAAACACCCGATTTACCGGTTGCAAACTCGTCCGGGAAGTCGGAATCACTAAGGCTGGCGGAGACGGAGTCGTCGGAAGAGGTTGCGGGAACGACACTCGCCGTAGCAAAACCTGAGGAGAATAGGCAAATTGCAGCCGCAGCCAATATGGGAAGCCAGGGTCGAGTCTTGAAAATCACGTCGCCATCTCTTTGCTGGAATATCGTATGTGCGGATCTGCTCCCGTGTCGGGTTTCGATGAAAAGCGTAAGCAAGATATGTGCCACGCTAGGCCAGCGTTGCGACGCAGATAGTAACTAGGCGGGATCCCAGGATATTGTCAAAGCAGGGGGGCGTGTGTATCTTTCCGCCGGCTTTCACATTCGTAAAGATTTCCGACGGGAAAACGGAGCGATTAAAGAGGTCCGGCGAAAAAAATCACGATTTTAATATGTTATCCAACTGTAACAGTCTGTAAAGAATTCCTACGGAAAGCATGGGAAATAGCTTAGCGAAACTGCTGGCCGGACAGCCGGTATTGCTGACCGTCGACGGCAGGCCACCTAGAGGTTGTCGGAGACCGCCTGCAAAAGTTTTCGGATATCGTCTGCGCTCAGTTTCCCATCTTTTTCGAAGATCAGCTTCCCGCTCTTGTCGAATGCGAGGACATCGCTGTTGTTATCGGCTATGTGCCATGTTTTGACCAGCACTCGCTGATAATCGCGAACATAAATCGTGGTGGGATAGCGCTTTTGTTTAACTTTCAACGCGGCAGTGATGGCGAAATTGGGCATCCAGCTGGAGGCCATGTTGATGATGCCGTAAGACTGGAATGCGGCCGCGGGGAAGTTTGCCTTTTTCAATGCTTCGCTGGCCGGGTTGTTCCTGTCCTTTTCGTCCGGATCTACGTAAAAAAGCACGGAGACTTTGCCGGTGAGTTCGCTGCTGCTCCATTGCCTTCCGTCCAGACGCCCGCCGAGTTTTCCTTTCAATAACACCAGGGGCGGCGCCTGCCCGATTTCGAGGGCCGAGCAGTTCGAAACGATGAGGAAAATCGCCAGAATGCAGATGGAACCAGCTGTGAGCTTTCTCATAGATGCCATCCTTTGGAGGTTTGCACCGTAGCGCCAAATGAGCCGCGCAGCGGCGTGGGGGTGCGGGGGCGTCAGCCCCCGCGCTCTTGTCTTTTGCCTTTGCCCTCCCTCCCGTTACCGGGGAGCGATGTCGAGGATCTGGATCTTCAACGCGTCTTCGCGCGGGATGATCTTTTCGATGCGGATCCGAACCCTGTCTCCCTGTTTGAAGGTGGCGTTTTCGGGTACGGGGGCGTTCGCCTCGATGAGGAGGTCGGGGAGCAGGAGGTGGGCGAAGCGGGCGTTTTTGTCCAGCACGAGGGCGTGGAGGGTTTCCATATCCTCCTGTTCCATGTATTTGAGGAGCCAGTAGCGGGTCCATTTGCGCTGGATCGTAGAGACCTTGGTCTGAGCGGCGGATAGCCGCCCGGCGGCCTCCTCGAGCTCATCTTTCGAATAGGCCGCGGACGCGCCGGCGAGGGCCTGTTTCAACTGGCGCTGGACGAGAAGATCGACGTAGCGCCGGATGGGCGAGGTGACGGTTGTATACTGCGGGAGGGCGAGGCTGCAGTGGGGTTTGGCCTCGGTGGAAAGCTCGGCCCGCGAAAAGAGGCGCCTTTGGCGGTAGATGTGAAAGAGCTGGTGTTCGCTCTGAACGCATTCGGTTTCGGGGCGGCATTCGGCCTGGTTGCGGTAAAGCGAGGGCATTTGCCTTTGGAAGAGATATCCGGCGGCGATTGCGTTTGCCTGGATCATCCATTCGGAAACCATGATCTGGCTGGGGGTTTCCTTGTCGTAGCGGGTGAGCTGGACCATGCCCGCCTCGTTTACGTAGACCTGGATTTCCGGGATGGGAAGGATTATGGCGCCCTGCTCGAGCCTTTTTTGCCGCAGCTTTACGGCGAGTTCAAAGAGAGTCTTGAGGCCGCTCTCGTGTTCGATATTGTCGTTTACCTGCTCGTAGGTGAGCTGACGGCGAACCATGACGACGCTGGGGCAGACCCTGGCCTCGAGGATATTAGCTTCGGAATCGAACCGGATGAGAAAGCTCAGGGCGAGGCGCTTTTGGCCCGCCTGAAGGCTCAGGATGCCCTCGGAGAGCATGGGGGGGAGCATGGACACCCGTTCGTCGGGCAGGTAGATCGAGCTTGCGCGCGCCTCGGCCTCGCGATCCAGGGGCGAACCCTGTTCGATGAGTTCGGCCGCATCGGCGATGTGTACGCCGACTTCGAAGATGCCGCCCCCGAGCTCGGAAATGGACAGGGCGTCATCATAGTCGCGGGTCGAGGCGCTGTCGACAGTGAAGACGTCGAGGTCTGTCAGGTCTACGCGGCCGTTTTCCGGCAGCTTGTAGTCTGTGAGCTGCCGGGCCTGCAGCATGGCGTTTTCGGGGAATTCGGTCGAAATATCGTGTTCGTGGAGCAGGAGATTTTCGTCTTCGCGCCACACCCCCAACCGGACGAGAATGCGGAAGGCTGCCTGCTGGGTTGTCGGGATGGCGGCAAGTTTCAGCAGTTCCTTGACAAAAGCGCTTTCTTTGGACTCCGCGCCGAAGAGGGCGAAGTCTTTGAGTGCTGCGACCAGTTCTTCGCGGATTTCGATCTGCAGGGAACTTTGCCTGCGCGCATTCACAGCCGCAAGCCACCGTGCGCCTTCGGAGAGTTTGCGCTCTCTTTCGGCTTCCCTCTGGAGTTCCAGGCGGCGGGCCTCGACGGTTTCCGCAGACCTGGGATAGAAACGCGACTCTTTGGTCTGAAAATAGAGTTTGTCGGCAAGCAGAGCCCTTTTTACCGCCGCGGCCTGGTCGTCGGAGACGGGGGTGGTAAAAATGAACTCGGCTATTTCCTGCGCTGCGTAGCCGTTTTCCTCCGACTCGAGCAGGGACCAGACTTCCTCCAGATCGATGCTCTGCGCGAGGCTTCGGCGGCTTTCGGAGATGGACTTAAGCCTGTGGAGGAGTTCATCCCGGCCCAGGGCGGGGTTGAGAATCGTTTTTCCGTGGTGGACGACCCGGGAGACCGAGATGGCCACCTCACGGTTATTTTCCGAGATGGCGTTAAACCGGCCGTCTTTTACGATCAAGACGACTCCGCAGAGGATCTCTCTGGATTCATAGAATTCGAATACGTGGCCGGGTGCAATGTGCAAACCCTCATTCCGGCTCATCAGGCAGCTCCGTGTCTATACTATTTTTTGTCCCGTCTTCGCTTTTTGGGAGCAGAAAGCGCGCCCTCGCTCTTTTGGAGGAGTTCCTCCTTAAGGGAGTGAAGCGTCTGCAGGGCGAAAAGAGGGGTCATGTTGTCGGTATCCAATTCGAGAAGTTTCGTGTGCAGCCAGTCCGGGGGGCCGGAGAAAAGCGGCAGCTGAACGCGCGGGTCGGCGGGCCGGGCTGCGGGGGAGAGTTCCGGTATCTTCAGAGCGGGTCCCCCGTTCGGCTGGGCCTTCCCCTCGAGCTGGGCGAGAATCCTGCCGGCGCGCTGGGTAATTTCTTCGGGAAGTCCGGCAAGTCTTGCCACCTGGATGCCGTAGCTTCTGCTCGAACTGCCCGCCGTCAGTTTGTGGAAAAAAAGAATCTCCTGCTGCGATTCCCGGATCGCAACATTGAAGTTTTTCACTCTCGGCCGGCTGCGGGCCAGTTCGGTCAACTCGTGATAGTGGGTGGCGAAAAGGGTTTTAACGCCCCTGCCGTCGAAATCGTGCAAAAATTCGGCGACCGCCCAGGCGAGGCTCATCCCGTCGAAGGTGCTGGTGCCCCTTCCTATCTCATCGAGTACGATAAGGCTTTTGGGGGTCGCCTGGTGTAAAATGTTCGCCGTCTCGTGCATTTCCACCATGAAGGTCGATCGGCCGCGGGCGAGATCGTCGGAGGCGCCGACACGGGTGAAGATGCGGTCCACGATTCCGATGCGCGCCCGGGAAGCGGGAACAAAGGAGCCGATTTGCGCGAGCAGAACGATCAGGGCGGCCTGCCGCAAAATGGTGGATTTCCCGGCCATGTTGGGGCCCGTAACGATCAGGACCTGCTGGTTTTGCTGGTCGAGCTCGAGATCGTTTGGCACAAAACCGCCTTCGGGCAAAAACCGTTCGATGACCGGATGCCTTCCGTCGCGGATGTGGATGGAATCCCCCGAGTCGACCTCGGGACGGGAATAATCGTATTTGGCCGCAAGTTCTGCCAGGGAGCAGAGGCAGTCGAGATCCGAGAGTATTTCGGCCATCTGCTGGATTCTCGCACTCGCGCGCGCGACGGTGAGTCTCAGTTCTCCGAAGAGGCGCTCTTCGAGTTCGAGCCTTTTTTCGTCCGCTTCGAGAGCCTGTTCTTCGAATTCCTTGAGCTCCCGGGTAATATAGCGCTCGGCGTTTACCAGGGTCTGCTTGCGGTGATAATGGGGGGGCGCCGACGAGATGTTTGAGCGGGATATTTCTATATAATAGCCGAAAACCTTGTTGAAGCGAACCTTGAGGGAAGATATTCCGGTTTCCCGGCGCTGGGTTGCTTCATAGTCGGCCATCCACCCTTTGGCGTCGCGGCTTAGCCGGATATAGCGCTCCAGTTCGGGATCGAAGCCGGGATTTATCGCCCCGCCGTTGGAAAGAGTTGCGGGGGGCGGGTCGCACAGAGCGGCCTCCAGGTGGGAGGCGAGCTCTTCGAGGTTGTCCCAGTTGGAAACGATGCGGGAAAGAAGCGGGCTTTGGCAGGTCGCCAGGGTCTTTTCGAGGCCGGGCAGCGCCTGCAGGGATCTCTTTATGCCTATGAGGTCGCGAGGGGTGGAGACGCCTGTGCTGTTTCTCGCATTGAGCCTTTCGAGATCGTTTATGCCCTCGAGAATCGCGAGGGCGGAAGCCCTGCAGTCGCTTTGCGCCACGAACTCGGCCACTCCTGCCTGCCGCTCGACGATCTGTTGGAGATCGAGCAGCGGATAGCGCAGCCATTGCCGGAGTTTTCGCCCGCCCATGGCGGTGCGCGTATGATCGACCACCTCGGCCAGGGAGCCTTTTTTCCCCTGGAAGCCGGCGCAGTAGAATATCTCCAGGTTTCTGACCGTGGCCTCGTCGAGGACCATAAACTCGGAGCGGCTGTAGGGAATGAGGCGCCGGATGTGTTCGCAGGCGCTGAACAGATTGTCGTGGGCGTAGGCGAGAACGGCGCCCGCTGCCTGAACCGCCGAATGCATCGAGTCGATGCCGAAGCCTTCGAGCGAGTGGACGTGGAAATGGGAGGTTAAAAGTTCGAAAGAGCGGCGTTTGTCGAAATGGATTTCCTCGACCCGGGTAAAGGCCGCATCGATCCGGTTTTGGACCGTCTTTGTCCAGTCGGCGCTGAATTCTTCGGGGATGAGAATCTCTTTGGGGCCGATACGCAACAGCTCTTCGACCAGGTTTTCCTCCGAATCGAGTTCGGTCACCCGGAACTCTCCGGTCGAGATATCCAGGAAAGCCAGTCCGGCGGGCTTTCCACCCCCCGGCTGCCGGACGGCGGCGAGGTAATTGGGCTGATTGGAGGTAAGATTCTGATTGTCGACGGTGAGTCCCGGGGTAAGGACTCTCGTGACTTCGCGGCGCACCAGGCCCTTGGCTTTTTTGGGGTCCTCCACCTGGTCGCAGACCGCAATGCGGTAGCCGGCGGCGACCAGTCTGGCTATATAGCCTTCGGCAGCGTGATAGGGGACCCCGCACATCGGAACCGGGTTTTCCGCCTGCCTGTCCCGGGTGGTGAGCGCGATATCGAGCACCTTCGATGCGGTGTGCGCGTCCTCCATGAACAATTCGTAGAAATCGCCCATGCGATAGAAGAGAAGCGAATCGGGGTACTTCGATTTTATCTCGAGGTACTGCCGCATCATGGGAGTAAGATCGTTCATCGGTATTCCGTGCCCGAAAGAAATACCCGACCCCGTTTGAGGTCGGTTATACTGTAGTAATCTTGTAAAATGACCCGTTCATCGATCATTGTTCATTCATGAGGGAGTCTTGCTCTTGGACCGGGAGTTTATCCGCCTTCGCGGCGTTCGCCAGCACAATTTGAAAAACATCGATCTCGACATTCCTTTACACAAACTCATTGCTTTTACCGGGGTGAGCGGGTCCGGCAAATCGAGCCTTGCGCTGCACACCCTGTATGCCGAGGGACAGCGCCGCTACGTCGAGACTTTTTCCCCCTATGCCCGCCAGTTCCTGGAACGGATGGATCCGCCCGAAGCCGATCTGATCGAGGGGATCCCTCCCAGCATCGCGATCGAATCGGGCACGGCTGTCCGGAGTTCGCGTTCCACGGTTGGGACAATAACCGAAATTAACGACTACCTGAAGCTTTTATTTGCAAGGCTTGGTGCTCCCGTCTGTCCGACGTGCGGAAATCCTGTGACCAAAGACACGCCCGAGACAATCTACGGGAAGCTGAGCGATCTGGGTCCCGAAGACAGGGTGTTGATCTGCTTTCCCTTTAGACCGGAGGGGGAGGAAAACTGGCGCGAAAGACTCGTTTCCCAAGGCTTCCTCCGGGCGGCAGTGCGGCTGCGGCGAGCCGCCGCTGCCGGGTGTGCCTCGCCCAAACGGAGGGGCCTTGACGGGGCGGCCGAGCCGCCGGCCGGGTGTGCCTCGCCCAAACGGAGGGGCCTTGACGGCTCTGAGGGTGATCCCGAAGAGTGGACCATTGTGGATTTGGAGCCCGGAGCGGACACACAGACCGAAGGAATCCCTTCGTTTGGGCCAGGCGACCCCGGCCGCGGCGGCTCGCCGCTGGTGATAGTTGATCGGTTGCGCTGGGGGAAGGCTGCGCGGGAGCGGGTGCTCGATTCGATTACCACGGCTTACAATGCCGGGGGCGGGCGGGTTGCCGTCGTTATTCTGCCCGGCCGGGTGCTCCGTTTCAGCTCCGAGCTTTCGTGCGCCGAGTGTGAAGGCGACGGGGCGATTCCCCCTCCGAGCCCGAATCTATTTTCGTTCAACAGCCCGATCGGGGCGTGCCCGGTCTGTCGCGGATTCGGCAGAACGATCGGCGTGGACATGGACCTGGTGATCCCCGACCGGAGGCTCACGATCGAGGACGGGGCGGTAAAGCCTTTCGGCACCGACCGGGAGGAGTATTTCGAACTACTCGAATTTTGCAAGAAACAAAAGATCCCGACCGACGTTGCGTTCGAAGAGCTCGATGAGGCGGCCGGGAGCAAGATCATAAACGGCGCGAAAGGCTATTACGGGATAAAGGGGTTTTTCGAGTGGCTCGAAACCAAGAAATATAAAATGCACGTGCGGGTCTACCTGTCCCGCTACCGCGCCTATGTTGCCTGCGAGGCGTGCGGGGGGACTCGATTTCAACCCGGGGCGCTTCTGTACCGGCTGCGCGGTGAAACCATCGCGCAACTCGCCTCTTTCAGCATCGGAAAGCTGAGCGAATTTTTCGGCGGCGAATGGCCGGAAACGGCGAACGACCCGGCGGCCCGTCTGCTGGTGCATGAAATTCGAAGCAGGCTCGAGTTTCTCATGGCAGTGGGGCTGCACTACCTGACGCTCGACCGGCAGTCGAGAACGCTATCGGGGGGCGAGGTGCAGCGGGTGCATCTTACGAAGGCGCTGGGGTCGGCGCTGGTAAACGTGCTCTATGTGCTCGACGAGCCGAGCGTGGGTCTTCATGCGCGCGACCAGAACCGGCTCATGGGCCAGCTGAACCGGCTCGTCACCATGGGAAACAGCGTCGTCATCGTCGAGCACGACCCGGGAATGATCCGCTTTTGCGATGAAGTGATCGATATGGGGCCGGGCGGGGGAGAGCGGGGCGGTCAGGTCATGTTCCAGGGGTCTCCGGAGGAACTGGGGAGTGCCGCGGCAAGCCTCACGGGGCAGTATCTGTCGGGGGAAAAATCAGTGCTCTCCGATTCGATTTCCCGTGTGCAGCCTCATCCGTGGAGAAAACTCACCATCATCGGCGCGCGCGAAAACAATCTCAAGGGGATAGACGTTTCGATCCCGCTGGGTCTCATGGTCGGTGTGAGCGGGGTCTCGGGTTCGGGGAAAAGCACCCTGGTCGAAAAGACGCTCTACCAGGGGTGGCTGCGGAAGGTGGGCCGGCCCGCCGAAGCCCCCGGTCTTCACGACGATATCGAGGGGGCCGAACAGATCGGCGAAATGGTGCTGGTCGACCAGCAGCCGGTCGGGAAAAGCCCGAGAGCGAACCTGCTCACCTATACCGGTGCGCTCGATCCGCTGCGAAAGATGCTTGCGGCCACACCCGAGGCCCTGGCCAGAGGGTTCACGGCGAAGCATTTTTCGTTCAACGTGCCCGGGGGGCGTTGTGAAACCTGCGCGGGCGAGGGGTTCCAGCGCGTGGAGATGCAGTTTCTGGCAGACGTCCTGATCCGCTGTCCCCAGTGCGACGGGAAACGGTTCCGGCAGGAGGTGCTGGATATAAAGCTGCGGGGGGTGTCGATCGGCGATATGCTCGATATGAGCGCGCGGGAACTTCTCTCCATTTTCCCCGAAAACCGCAAACTGGCGGCTGCTTTGGAGCCGGTTGCCGCGATCGGGCTCGATTACATCCGCATGGGGCAGCCCCTCAGCACTTTTTCGGGCGGGGAAGCCCAACGGCTGAAGCTCATCCGCTATCTCTCCGCCCCCGGTGTGGCGCAACCCGCGCGAGGCGACAGGCGGTCCGGGCGCACGAAGCTTTTCCTCCTGGACGAGCCGACGACCGGGCTGCACCAGGACGACATATCCAAGCTGATCCGGGTGTTGAGAAGACTGGTCGCCAACGGCGACACCGTTCTGGTTGTCGAACACAACCTCGACATGCTCGCCGCCTGCGACTGGCTGGTCGATCTTGGCCCCGAGGGCGGAGAAGAGGGCGGACGGATCGTGTGCGAAGGCCCTCCCGAAACGGTGGCTGCGTGCGAGCAGAGCATAACGGGCGGCTATATTGCCGATAGACTGGGGCAGATTGCGCTGCCGCATTCAGGCGGCGCGCTTGAGGCCGCGGAGCCACAGGAGGATTATAGCCCGGCGCCGGCGGCACGCCGGCCTGCGCCGGACAATGGGAAGGAGATTATCATACGCGGGGTGCGGGAGCACAACCTGGATATTGACGAGATCCGGCTTCCCAGCAGGAAGATGAGCGTTTTGACCGGGCTCAGCGGTTCGGGGAAATCGACCCTGGCCTTCGACGTGATTTTTGCCGAGGGCCAGCGCAGATATCTCGAATGCCTTTCCTCCTATGTCCGCCAGTATTTCAAAATCATGGAAAAGCCCGATGTCGATCAAATCGCGGGGCTTGCCCCGACGATCGCGATCGAACAGCGGACGAGCCAACTGGGCAGAAGATCGACGGTAGGGACCATCACCGAGACCTATCACCTGCTGCGGCTGCTCTACGCGAAGCTCGGGCGGCAGCGATGCCCCCGGTGCGACAGGGAACTCGAGACGCTGAGCGTCGACGATATCCTCACCCGGGTGCGGCAGGAAGCAGACGGGGGTGCGGTGAAACTTCTCGCGCCGCTCGTGCACGGGCGGAAAGGGATATACCGCGATCTTTTTGCGCGCCTCAGCCGCATGGGGTTCGAGCAGGTCAGGGTGGACGGGCGCTACGTTCCGCTCGACCCGGTGCCCGAACTCGCGCGGCGTAAAGAGCACGATATTGAAGCGCTCCTGCCCGGGCTCGACCATGGCGGGGCGACTCCCGATGCGCTCCTGGACGCGGTGCGCCGCGGCCTTTCCCTGGGCGGGGGCATTCTCTACCTCGATACGGGAAGGGGCGAAACGCGTGTTTTCAGCCGG
>JAKAJS010000204.1 GCA_021813685.1 Deltaproteobacteria bacterium
TTGCCTCCATCAAATGGTTCTGTTGCAAAAGAATCTTTCAGCAGAGTTAGATCGGCAAAAAGTTTTCTCAACTTTAACAATTCCGATTCAATTTTTTCGAACTGCAGGCCAGGGCGTCTCACAAAAACCAGGGCGCGGCAGCAAGAGCGGCTCCGACCGCGATCATGACCCATAGATTGGTAACAAACCAGGGGAAAGCGCAAAGGCCTATGCCCGCCAGGGCAGGCGTCAACTCCTGCTGCTTCTTGCCGTAGAAAAGGTATGCCGAACCGAGTGCTCCGAAGAGCATCGAAACCAGTAAGGAAGCGGTATTCATGGCGTTCTCTTTTTCATGGCACTGACCAATTCCAGGCGGTTTTCGACCTGCCGGGGCAACGATTTCAGGGTAATCGTTGCCCCATGAATCTTCAGCAAGGTAAGTCGGCCAATCTTCGAAAAATCTTTAATAAATCGATTTTCCCTTGTCCCACGGGCACATGGAGATTGAAGGCGTTACTTCTGGCGAATGCGGGAAAGCTTAGGCGGTGAGTCTTTGGCGCAGGACTTCGTAGAGAGCGATGGAGGCTGCTGAGGCAGCGTTTAGCGAATCGAGGGGGCCGGCGGCAGGGATTCGAACCAGCAGATCGCACTCTTTTTTCACCAACGGGCGAATCCCCTTTTGTTCGTTTCCGATCACCAGGCAGAGCGGAACGGTTAAATCCACCTCATAGGGTGGCTTTGCCTCACGGACCTCGAGTCCCGCAACCCAATACCCCGCAGATTTTAGGTGCTGCAGGGTCCTCACGATATTGGTGACTCGCGCAACCGGGACATACACTGCGGCGCCCGCTGCGACTTTAACGGCTGCGGCGGAGACACCCGCCGACCTGTCCTCGGCAATGACAACCCCTTTTGCGCCCAGAAAACAGGCGGAGCGAAGGATGGCTCCCAGATTGCGGGGGTCCTGAATGGAGTCAAGAACCACCAGCGGTTCCCGATCGGCAGCAGGTTTTGCAAGCAGTTCTTCGAGATCGGCATAGGGGTATTCGGAAGCTTTAAGAGCCACTCCCTGGTGGTGCGAGTGTCCGACCAACCCGGTCAACCGCTCCCGGTCGCTCTGGAAAACGGGGATCTTCCTCCCGGCGGCAAGTTGTGCAATCTCGACTCCCCTTGGATCACTGCGGGAGACCAACAACTCGATTGCCCGGGTTCCCCCTGCCAGAAGGGCCTCCCGTACGGGATTGATTCCGCAGATCCAGAGCTCGCCTTCGGGGGATCGAATCTTTTTCATCGGAAAGGACTACAGTGCCGGATCGAGAAGCGAAGAGAGAAATATTTTCAGCGCGCCGGCGCGTGCGGTGCGGCTGCATGTGCACGCCCGCAGAACGGCCCCGAGGTCTTCGACGGCCTCCTGCAGGTCTTCGTTAATGATAACATAATCATACCACGCAGCTTCGGGTATTTCGCGTCCGGCGGCGGCGATCCTTACGGCCAATTGATCCCGGCTCTCCGTTCCCCGGCTGCGAAGACGCTCTTCGAGCACCTCCATCGAGGGGGGCAGAATGAAAATGGTGTGAGCCGACGGGTGAGCGCAACGCACCATCCTCGTTCCCTGAACGTCGATATCGAGGAGTACGTCAGAGCCGGCCTTGAGCCATTTATCCACAATGTGGCGATCGGTTCCGTAGAAATGGCTGTGGACCCGAGCCCATTCCAGAAAACGCCCCGAATCTATCCCCTCTCGAAATTCCTCGACGGAGAGGAAGTGGTAGTCTTTGCCGTCGATTTCCCCGGGGCGGGGGGCGCGGGTGGTGCTTGAGACGGAGAAGCGAAGCCTTGGAAAACTCGGGAGCACTTTCCCGATGATGGTCGATTTTCCAACGCCGGAAGGAGCCGATACGATGAAGAGCTGTCCGACCGGTTGTCGCGAATGGGGCATGGGGACTTTCCTGAAATCTTAACGGTCCTGGGGTTGCTTCAACATGTTGACCTCTTTGGCGTTACCATCGAGCAGAAGCCGCTGGGCGATGGTTTCCGCCTGGACGCCGGATAAAATTACGTGATCGCTGTCGGTTACGATGATCGACCGGGTGCGGCGACCCATGGTTGCATCTATCAATTTATTGCCGAGCTTGGCGTCTTCTTTTAGCCTTTTCATGGGGGCGGAGGCGGGCGACACGATCGCCACCACGCGATTGGCTATTACGGTATTGCCAAAACCGATGTTGAGCAGTTTCACTTCCATAGCTTCTCCTGACGCGCATTGGAGCGGTTGGCTAAAAGAAAAAACCCACCCGTGCTTCTGTTGAAGGGCGTCGCCCTCCATCAGTTCCCAAGTACGACCAATTGAATATTTGAGCATGGTGCTCACCGGTTGCGAAACCGGAGAAAACACCGAATCTACCGTGTAGGAAAGAATCGACTAGCGCCCAGCCCCTGATCTGGTCCTGTCGAAACAGGCCTTTGAATTCTCATAAAACGCCGTAGAAAATGCAAGAGAATTTCTGCCAATCGGTCGGATTTTCTCAAATCGGGAATAATCATAGCTCTTTGGCTCAATTTCGAGAAAAAAACCCCTTTGCGCGCATGTTCAGCTTTCCGGGTGGCTAAGGATTATTTCCTGCTCCTTCACCTTGCCCTTGGTGAGTGCCGAGTACCGTTTGAACATCCACAACTCGGGAATTATTTCGGAGACTATTTGCCCGTCTTCGACGATACGTACTACCGAACTCTCGGAGACCACCACGGCCACCGAATTGGTAAGCTTGGTGATCGAGGCGGCGGCCATGTGCCTGCTGCCAAGGCCCAGCGGCAGGCGTATTCCTTCTGAGAAGGAGTCGAGGTACCGGCAGGCCGAAACGACGGTGCCGTCATCGGAGACCAGGAACGCACCGTCGAGTTGGGCCAGTTCCTTGACGGTTTCCCGCATATCCGGGTCGGAGAGCCGCCTGGCTTCCGCGGGGTGTCCGAGAAGGGGGTCTAGAATCAGGTTGCGAGAATGGCGCATCACATTTTCCGTGTCGGCCACCACGAACATTGTGCCGATTCTACGGCCTTCCCGGCCTTCCCGGGCTATTTCCACCGCGAGTATTATCACCTCCTTAAGTGTCTCGGGATTTATGCCTCTTTTCTCCGAACATATTTCGCAGAACATATCTTCCGGCATTTTCATAAAGTATCTTTCCATGTAGACCCCCTCCCCGTTAAAGCCGGTCCGCAAAGATATTTCGCTTAAATATAAGCATTGTGTCAACGCGGTTAATCAGCCCTTGCGCTACTGTTTCGAATATGGCAAAAGGGTTCGCCTCGGATTGTGGAAGGTCCAGGTTTCGTCAACCCCCAGCGGATGGTGGAAATAATGAAGACAATATCGCTTTTGCTCGTAGCTCTTTCACTGTGCCTCCTGCCGGGGCGCAAAGTTCTGGCCGCCTCACCCCGGCCGGACCTCTCCTGGACCTTGCGCACCGTTACCGAAAACGAGCTGGTGACTCTGGGCATGTCGCATCGGGCTCCCAGTCTCAACGCCTGCCTCAATATTCTCAGCAGGCTCAATACGGAGGAGCCCTTCTACATTCTTCGAGACATGCGCGAGGGAAAAAAACTGAAGGTCCCAAACGACTTCAACGCCTATAGACACTGGACTCCGCTCCCGGTGCGGCTTCCTCAAAACTTTGACGCCTCCAAGTTCATACTGCTCGTAAAAGATATCGGTTTTATCGGGTGGTACGATCACGGAAAGCTGGTTGGCGACAGTCAGGCGTGCATCGGGCATGAGGGACAAAACACCATCCCGGGGCTCTACCACGTGGATGTCAAAGATGAACGGCACACCTCGAGTTCCTACCGGAACGATTACGGCGAACCGGCCTGGATGCCCTGGTCGCTCCACGTCTACGGGGCGGTCTATATTCACGCGGGAAACGTTTACGGTCTGCACTGTTCGCACGGCTGCATCACCATGCCCTACGGAAATGCGGAAAAGTTGTTCAAGTGGACCGACAAGGGAACGCCCGTGCTGGTAACTCAGGATTTGCAGCAAGTCTGCGGGGAGAAGGGGGAGGGCGAACAACCCGGAGTTGTGCGGAAAACCTCCGAGCACTGAATCCGGTCGGGCATGGCTCTTGCACCTTGATTTGTCGAACCATTCTGTAGGAGGTGTTTGCCATGTCAATGCGGGTCGATGAGTTCTCAAAAACCGGTCACGATTCGGGGCAGGTCGATAACGGCCTCTCAGGCAACAAGAGCGGCCAGGGCAATATATTCCAGGCCCTTCTCAATATGCTCAAACCCCAGGAAGGCGCAACTGCGCCGAACGGCGGCTTTCGAAACCGACCCGCCACCTCCCAGGTGATCGGGTACGGCTTGCAGGGTTTGCCGGCGTCTCACACCCTGCAAAATGTGCCGGTCAGTCCGCAGAGCGTCAACAGTCTGGCGGCGTCCACGCTCATTGCCATGAGCGCTGTTTCCTCGGGCGCAAACGGGCTCTCCGGTCTTTGCGGGCAAGGGACACCAATGCCTGCGGGATTGACCGGGCTGGTTCCGGCCACGGGAGGCGCAGGCCAGGGCTCCGCTTTTGAGGTGGAGGCGGGGCAGGGGATTGGAGCCCTTTCCGCACGTTTTGAATCCGGTGACCTGGGCCCGGGGGCCGTAGGCTACGATCCAAACGGGGGTACTTCCTACGGGACTTATCAGATTTCTTCCCGGATGGGCACAATGAAGCTCTTTATCAATTACCTCTCTCAATGTGCGCCTGACCTTGCGGAAAAACTGCAGGCGGCCGGACCTGCAAATACGGGCAGCCGCGCGGGAACAATGCCCCAAGTGTGGAAGGAGTTGGCGGACGCCGATCCGGTGCGTTTCCAGAAGCTGCAAACCGGGTTTATCAAAGAAAGCTTCTACCTCCCTTCCGTACAGGAAATTTCGGCCAAAACCGGCATGGATATTTCCACGGCCCCGAAGGCTCTCCAGGAGGTACTCTGGAGCACGGTCGTCCAACACGGTGCCAAGGGGGCTGCAGATATTTTTACCCGGGCGATCCGCAGCGTGCAGGGCAATAACGAACAGGGAGGGATGGCCAAGCTGATAAATACCGTCTACGATATGCGGGCCAATCGGTTCGCATCCTCGGGATCGGGCGTCAGGGCCTCTGTTACAAATCGCTTTCGGGAAGAGGGCCGAATCGCGCTTTCAATGCTTACCGACGAAAACTCCGAAATGTCGAACATGCGCGGATGAGCTTTAACCGGATTGACAGGATTGAAGGGATTACGGCAAACCGGTAGGGTATTTGCTATCTTGTGACCCTGTGCTGCTATAATCCTGTAATCCTGTCAAGAGTTTTTATGTCTTCTTTCCAACCCCCCTGCGTGTATCGGAGTAAAGGCAAAGAGCGGGCAGGATTAACAGGATTAAGACAACTGATTTGGTTTTTAATCCTGTAAATCCTGTAAGCCTGTCCAGTCTGTTTTCTTCCATTCCTGTAAATCCTGTCAGGTGAGCGGCAATTTTTGCAAGGGACCCGGAAAAAAGATCTCCCCGGAGTGCGGGCGTTTCACTGTGTAAAACCTCAACCAATTGATTATATGATAAATTATGTTGCATTCCACTTTGGCATCGAGCTTGCTTTTCCTGTCGGACAAAGCGCAAAAGGGTGTCGGGGAACGTGGTGGATTTCCCCCGAAGTGTTTCTTTCAGCCTGAATCGGGACATAAGATGCTATCAGGACAGGTTAACGCCTCACAGATGCTGGCAGTGTTTCTCGGGAACGTCAAAGAGCAGCTCGGGCAGAAAATAGTGAAAAACGATTTTTCCGGGGAACTCGAAAAACACCTGCCAAATCAGGCAAAGGCCCTTGGGGTGGATCCTGCCAAAGCGCAGTCAGCCAATACGGATCCCTCGGGCGTGCAATCCAGTGCTGCAGCAGCAGGATCGTCGGCTCAATCCGGCACCGGTTCATCGGCCGTGGTTCAGGACAAGGGACTTGCGGCCGCTAGCGCAAAGATACGGGATATAAAGGTGAAGGAGAAGGCGGAAAAGAGCCTCTCGGTTTCAAATCCGGCGGTTGTGGAGACCATATTGGCCAACCTTCACTATCCGGCGCAGGTAAGGGATCAATGCCAGGTGCTGTTGAACAAACAGGGCCACATAACGTTCCAGGATCTGAAGTCAATTCTTAACACGCAGCCGGATACGAAGTCCGGGGTACCTGCGGAAGTTCCGGCGGCAACGGTTCGCAGCCTCATGGAATCGATCGTAAAGGCTTCCGAGAGTGGCGGAGGCAAGACTGCTGCGATCGGAGCAGGCCTCATGGCATCGATCGGGGTAAAGCCGGATGGCTCCTACACTCGCGACGAACTTCGCGATCTTTTGAATAAGATCGTGCAGTCTTCACAACCAAAGCAGGCACAACCCCTGGTCCCTTCCTCCTCGACTGCGATTGCCACCCCAACGCTGGCGGAAGGAGGCCAGAAGATCGGGCAGGCCATAGAACTGGTTACGAGCGCTCTTCCTTCGTTTCTATCGGGGGAATCCAAAGTTTCGACGCAAAAAATATTCACGGGCCCTGCGACCGATACGGCGGCCAATTCACAAAAAACCAACACTAAGGGTTCGGATTTGAACGTAAATGTGGCAAGCGGCGCCCCCGCTGGCTCGAACGCCCCGCCGGGAGGAGATCTAAACCAGTCCGGTTCGTCTTCGGGCATCGGTCTAAGAATTGTGCAGGGTATGGAAGCAATCCTGCAAACGGGGGAAAAAGGAGCATCCAAGGCTTCAGTGGCTGGTGAGCCAGCCCCGGTGCAGGAGAAGCAGGCGGATTCGGTTTCCGTCCGGTTGGCCGTCGCAACCGACTTGGCTTATGCGATGAAGGCGGGCGGACTTTTGCAGCAGAGCGGATCAGTGGCTTCGGGGGGGGCGAGCGGCGGCGTTTCTCCAAAAGAGGTGGAAAGTAGCGCGAGCCAGGGCGGACAGGATGTGGCGATGTTCGGAAAATCTGTGGAAAAGCTTGCGGGGGGCAAGGAACAGCCCTCGGAAACCGTAATGTCACAGACTTCAGAGATCAAGTCCGAGGATAAACTGGTTACGCTGCAGCAAATGAATACTTCGGGTGGGGACGGCTCAGTTTTCTACGAGAAAAACGCAGAGGCCGAGCTTTTTGCCAAGTCTGGTGGAGAAAAAGGGGCGGGAGCGACTGCGGCGACTCCCGGGGGCGAGGATATCGCGCACGTTATCAGTTCCTATACGGCCCCGAGTGAGCAAAGCGCCGGGGCGGCAGTCGCTGTGAACGGCTCGAGCAACTCGAAGGCGAGCGGAGAAAAAGGGGCGGGAGCGACTGCGGCGACTCCCGCGGGCGAGGATACCGCGTACGTTATCAGTTCCTATACGGCCCCGAGTGAACAAAGCGTCGGGGCGGCAGTCGCTGTGAGCGGCTCGAGCAGCCCGAAGGCGAGCGGAGAAAAAGGGGCGGTAGCGACTGCGGCGACTCCCGGGGGCGGGGATACCGCGTACGTTATCAGCTCCTATACGGCCCCGAGTGAACAAAGCGCCGGGGCGGCAGTCGCTGTGAACGGCTCGAGCAGTTCGAAGGCGAGCGGAGAAAAGCCGGCGGGAGCGTCTGCTACGACTCCTGGCGGCCTCAGTTCCAATATTGCCCCGAGTGTGCAAACCGCAGGTATTTTGAACGGCTCGAACAGTCAAAAGGCGGGTGTAGAGGCTGCGAAGACAACGGTTTCCGGTGATAACCCGGTAAAAGATGCTTCGAACGTTGCAAAATCGGGGACGGTTTCGGAAAAAGCTGCGTCGGTCGGCACCGGTGTGACGGGAGGAATCGTTCAGGGAGGGACTGCCGGTGGCGGAAATGGGTCCTCTGCCGCATCGGCTTACTCCGGTGCGATTTCCCGACAGGAGGCGCTGAGCATGCCTGCCGGTCTTACCGACCAGAGTGCGCAATCCGCCGGGGGGCAGAGTTCGTTATCCTCTTCAGACAGCACTGCATCCCGGAACGTATCCCCGGTGAGCGGGACGGAAACGATTGCGGCAATCGAGCAGGCGGTGTTTGTAAGACAGGATGGGGGCATGGCCGCAAAGCGGATCGAGGAACCGGCTTCAGGCAAAGATTCTTCCCCCGCGCTTGCCTTTGCACAGACTTCCGCATCCAATCTGCAGGCGATAAATGTGGCGACGGCGGATAATTCGGGGCAGAACGGCTTTAGCATGTATGATCCCTACCGGGCAGCGGAGCTGGTGAGCAGCATGCGCGAGCAGATGGGAAGCGGGGGGCGGCTCGTGCTCGAGATGGATTCGGACGGGCTCGGAAAGATCAACCTGAAGGTCGGAGCAAGAAAGGATGAGATTTCGGTAGAGGCGCTTACGCAAAGCGAGCCCGCCCGGCAGGCTCTTGTGAACCATACGGTGGAACTGCGCCAGGACCTCAGAGACCAGGGGCTTGTCCTGGAGAAGTTCACGGTTGACGTGAACGGAGGCAGCAGGCAAGGGGGAGAAACCGGGTCTCAGGCCTATCAATCCGGCGCTCAGGGCAGGGGAGCGTCCGGGGGGACAAGGGGCGGGGCTGTCAAAACGGCCGCAGCCCCGGTTCGGACTTCAGTCAGGACGGGGCGGTCGCAGATAAGCCTTTTCGCGTAGCAACGCAGTGGGGCGTTTGGGCGCCGGGCAGTGTCAGTCGTGGATATGATAGTGCCGGTGATCGCCGTTGTGAGAATGCTTGTGAAAGCGCGGATCGATCAGGTTTACCCGCAACAGCAGATCTTTTTCGGAGAGCAGTTCGGAGGGCGGGCCGCTTGCCGCTACGCGATGGTTCTCGCCGAAAATCAGCACGCGATCCGAGATCTCTTCGACTATATCGAGGTTATGGGTTGCCGTGATGATGGTTTTGCCAAATTTAGCGAGCTGAATCAGCATATCGATCAGCCAGCGTTCGGTTCGTGGATCCAGGGCCGCGGTGGGTTCGTCGAGCAGAAGGACATCCGGGTTGGTCGCCATCACGGCGGCCAGGGCGACCTTCTTTTTCTCCCCCCCGCTGAGTTTAAAGGGCGGGCGGTCCCTGATCGCCTCGATACCGAAGAGTTCCAGCACCTCCGAGACCCGCTGCCGTATTTCCGGTTCGCTCATCCCCATGTGCAGGGGACCGAAGGCGATTTCATCCCACACGGTGGAAGAAAAGAGCTGCGTATCCGAGTTTTGAAAAACGAAGCCGACCCGCCTGCGGAACTGGTGGCTGAACCGTTCTTCGGTGAGGCTCTTTTCGCTGAGCACATTGCCGAAGACACGGACTACTCCGTCGTTCGGGAAAATCAACCCGTCAAGGATCCGTAGAAGTGTCGATTTGCCCGACCCGTTTGCGCCCAGAAGAACGATTCGTTCCTGTTCGCAAATGGTGAGGTCCAGGTCGTGCACGCCGATCTCCCCGTCGGGATAGCGGTAGGTCACTCCCTGCAGCAAAAAGACGGGGGCGGCAGAAGTTTCAGCCAAGGACACGATCACCTCCCAGAAAAAGGGCGGCCACGACGAGCACCAGAAGAATCCATGCCCAGTCGCTGCGCTTCATCTCAAAGCGTACAATGGAGCGGGGCACTCCAACATAGCCGCGCGAAACCATGGCCCCGTGCACCTCTTCACTCAACGCCGCAGTTTTGCACCAAAGGTTTCCCATCGCCGAGGTGACGAACTTGCGTTCTTCCCGGGGGGCGGCCCGGCCCACAAGCCTGCTCCTGCGGGCCAGGAACATGTCGCTGCTCGCACCCAGCAGAAGGAAAATATAGCGGTAGGTCATCTCCAGCACGGAAAGAAATACCGAGGGGATGCGCAGGGCGCCGAGCGCCTTTAGCAGCGCATTCCACCGGGTGGTGAGCGTTAGCAGCACGGCCAGGGAAACGGAGGCGCCCACCCGCAGGAGCAAAAGCGCCGCTGAGGCCGCCCCCTGCCGGGTTATCGCCACTTCGGCCGGGATCGTAAAATAGCCGAGTTTCACCGGGCCGCTCAGATGGAAAAGCACCACGAGAGGCGTTCCGGGCCTGATGACATTAAAAAGAGCCGGGAAGACCAGTATGGCAGTAAACAGGGGCACAACAATCCATACTCTTTTGATGAAGATGCCCAGGGGGACCCGGGAACTTTTTGCCAGCCAGAAGAGCCATAAATTGAAAAGCACCAGGGGAAAGATATGGTGAAACAGCCCGGCCGTGCCGATGAGAAGCAGAACGCTCACCAGTTTTGCTCGGGGGTCCAAATCCTGCAATAAACCACGGCGGCTTGCGAGCGTTTCGGAAAAAAGCTCGTTTTTCATCACCTCGGCGATGGCGTGCAGAGTCTTTTCGACAAATCCGCTTCCGGAGCGGCCCGTGCGCGAAGTCACAGGCCCGGGCGCGGCAGGCTTCTCCCGGAGCCACTGTGGAATGGAGCTCATTTCAGGCATCGATTCAGTGCTCCCTTCGCAGGGTTCGGATCACCCTCGGGAATGTGCATCGCCAATCCTTCCCTCGCTACGAAAAAAGGCCACAAAGCCCCTCTGTTCCACCCGGGTGGAAGACAAAAGACCTTCGTGGCCTCGAATATTCTAAAAGCGCCTTTCGGAGCTGTGCCGCCCGCGACGGTTTGCGGCCTTCGTAGCCGGTTTTTTTGTCTGCGTGCGATCCAAAAAGCATCGGGCTTTCCGTCCGAATGTCTATCAGATAGCATCCCGCTTGCGCGCAGTCAATGTAAAGATTAATCTGATTGACAAAGAGGAGCGTTTGTAGCAGAAGGTGAGTACAGAGAAGTTGGAAGCGTCAGGTACTGAGTCGGTTTAAAAGGGAATCCCGTGAAAATCGGGAGCGGTCCCGCCGCTGTAAACGGGGACGAAATCCGGCTTGAGCCACTTTTTCGCGCAAGCGGGACGGGAAGGCTCGGAGAGTAGGGAGATCCGTGAGTCAGAACACCTGCCTGGCGCCGATTGGCGAGCCCGTACGCGGAAAATTCGGGCAGCCTCCGTAAGGACCAAGCGAGTCAGGGTGCAATCCTTAGGGCGAATTAGCTCTAGGGATTTTTTTTTGGGGGTGGAGCGCATTGGAATTGTGTGAGGGAGAACGGCCGTGAATAGCTCTATAAAGAATACGACAGAAACGGTTGCCTGGTTCGATCCATTTACCCGTTGGATGTTGCTGATAATGTTGGTCCTGCTGACCGCCATTTTCATTGCCGCCAAGATCATGGACATGCATCACATGCTTGGCGGGGGTACCGATGATGTGGTGAACGCCATGGCATCCCGGGTGGCGCATGCGAGGTCTCATCCCTTCATAGAACTGCCCGGTGACGCCCAGGTCGGGGCGTTTTCGGTGGCCAATTTTTTCGCAGGCATGATAGTGGGACACAACTGGAAGAGGCTTTTCGAAGCGCCCGAGCAATAGGGGGCGGGAAAGGAGTCGTCCGATCATGGAACTTTTTACGAATGATGTGTCCGGGGATGCGCCCTATCTTCGCCGGCTTGACGGACGAATCAAGACCTGCGTGCTGCTGGCC
>JAKAJS010000084.1 GCA_021813685.1 Deltaproteobacteria bacterium
AAAACTTTTTGCCGAGCTAACTCTGCTGAGAGATTCTTTTGCAACAGAACCATTTGATGGAGGCAATCGAAGTTGAATGCCGAATTCGACCATTTGCTGCCAAACAGCAGGATCGGACAAGCCAATCTCGGGGTTCCCACCGGCGGCCCACCCCCCAGAATCCTGATTGTCGATGACAGCCCGACAATCCGATCCAGCCTGAAAAGCGATCTGCGGGAGATGGGCGCGATTGTAGCCGAGGCCAAAGACGGCAGTGAAGGGTTGCGCATGGTCGAGTCCATGGATTTCGACCTTGTCATCACAGATGTCGAGATGCCGCAGATGGACGGATTTTCTCTCTGCCGACAGCTCAAGAGTCATCCCACCAAACATTCGATTCCAGTGGTCATCCTCAGTTCCAGGGAGAATGAAGAAGACATTGAATTCGCGTTCAAAGTGGGCGCCTCCAACTACATTACCAAATCGAATGCGAGAACCCACATACGCGCCCGCGTAAAGGAGATCCTCGACAGACGTTCCCTCCTCAACGGCAGAACGGTTCTCGTGGTAGACGACTCGCCATCCATTCGCAACATGATCGATAAAGCCCTTACAAAGGCGGGGTTCCAGGTACTGCTGGCCCAAAACGGCCGTCAGGCCCTCGAACTGCTTTCTCGACAAGTTCCCGATATGATCCTCAGCGATCTGCACATGCCCGAACTCGACGGCCTGGGTCTTTGCAAGATCGTGCACGGTGAAAAGAATTTTTGTCAGATCCCGTTTATCATTATGAGTTCCGACGGCGACCGGGCCAAAATGCGCCAGCTGCTCGAGTACGGCGCTTCGGCCTACCTTGTCAAACCCTTCAATATCGACCAACTGGTGGTCACCGCCGAAAGATTTCTCTCCGATCACTTCACCCGGGTCCTAAACGAGAGAAAACACCTCGAATCCGAACGGCAAATGCTCATCTCGGGCATAAGCAGCCTGATCCTCGCCCTGGAAGCTCGCGATGTGTATACGAGCGGCCACTCCGAATCGGTTGCCCGGCTGGTTGTCGCCATCGCCCGCGAGATGTCCCTGGAAGAAAGCCGTATCGAACGGGTCAAAATGGCAGGCAAACTCCATGACCTGGGGAAAATCGGCATTCGCGACGCCGTTTTACTAAAACCCGGCCCACTGACCGACGAGGAATGGCAAATCATAAAGCTCCACCCGAGCATCGGGGCCGAAATCCTCACCCCCATCCAGAGCCTCTCCGATATCATCCCCGCCATTCGGAGCCACCACGAAAGAATAGACGGCAAAGGCTACCCCGAAGGGCTCAAGGGCGAACAAATCCATCTGTATGCCCGCATGGTCGCCGTAGCGGATACCTATGACGCACTAACGGCCGATCGGCCCTACAGAAAGGGCTTTCCCAGGCCAAAGGCGCTCGAAATCATAGAAGCAGCCAAAGGTACCCAGCTCTGCCCCGAATGCGTGGAAAGCTTCCTGAGAGCCCTGGAGAAATTTCCCGGAGTTTGATCCCCCCTCCTGAATTCGCAATTCTTCTTAATTCATAATCCTTCCATTGCTCCCCATCCCCCATTCGCAAACTATAATTCGTGGAAATCCGCACTCCGCTTCTCAGGCCGGGTTCCGCAAGGACACTTATTCGTAATTCTCAATTCGCAATTCGTAATTTTTGCCTTAAAGTAGTATCCTTACAAGCCAGGCGGAGTTGCAGATGAAATTTGAAAACATCGAGGTTTGCACTCGGGATGAATACAAAGGGGCACAGGAGCCTCTCTCTTTTGTGTGGCGCGGCGAGGAGCACCCTATCGCGCAGATTGTCGACCGGTGGTATGAAGGGGGAGTCGATTCCACCCGAATGGTTCTGCTCTATTTCCGCGTGAAGACCATTACGGGGGAAACTTTCCTGATCAGGTACCATGAGTTTTTCCGAGCGTGGAGCATCGTGCTGTGATCAGGCGGGTATGCTTTTAGCCTTTGGAACTGGGGAGGGTTCGTGATCCGAATCGCTGTAATAGACGGCCAGGGGGGTGGAATCGGAACCACCATAATCAAGAGGGTAAAGGAAGTGTTCGGGGAACGTGCAGAACTGTGGGCGCTGGGGACAAATGCGATCGCTACCGCCCAGATGATGAAAGCCGGGGCCAACCGCGGGGCTACGGGCGAAAACGCGATCCGCCACAGTGCCGCTCAGGTCGATGTCATAATCGGGACGATTTCCATCCTGCTTGCCAATGCCATGATGGGGGAAATGACCTCCTCCATGGTGTGCGCCATCGGCGAATCGAAAGCCGCCAAGCTGGTCCTGCCGCTCACCCAGGAACCCATAAGCGTTGTTGGCACCGTACGAGAGCCTCTCCCGCACATGGTCGAAAGGCTCATAACCGAACACCTGCTCCACCTTGTGAGCGCAAAGGAGGCAAATTGATGGATGCGCCGGCCGGTGAGGTCAAAACACCCCTGCTGGTCCTGGGAGGCGCCAGGAGCGGGAAAAGCTCCTGGGCCGAATCGGTTGTCTCCGCCTTCCCTCCTCCCTATGTCTATGTTGCGACCGCCCAGCCCCTGGACGAGGAGATGGAACTGCGCATAAAGCTTCACCGGGAACGCCGAAAGGAGTTGTGGGAAACGATCGAATCCCCCCTCGAACTGCCCTCCGTTTTGGAGAGTTTGAAGGGTTTGGCCAAACCCGTGCTGGTAGACTGCATAACGCTCTGGCTGAGCAACATGCTCTGTTCCAAATCACCCGAAATCGAAAGCGCTGTTTCCCGGTTGTGCGATACGATTCGCTCTGTCGACTATCCCCTCGTCATTGTCTCCAACGAAACGGGTTCGGGCATCGTTCCGGATAACCCGCTGGCGCGAAGCTTCCGCGACCTTTCCGGCTTTACCAACCAGAAACTTGCCGCCGCCTGCGCTTCGGTTTTTCTCATCACGGCGGGACTTCCAATGCGTCTCAAGGGATAGGGAGAAAAGGCCAGTGGGTTCGGCAAAATCGACACAACTCGAAATTTTGAGGCTTTTGCGGGAAAAGGAGGGCAGCTTTGTTTCGGGCGCCGCCCTGGCGGAAACAGTCGGCATCAGCCGGCCCGGAGTCTGGAAACACGTCAACAGGCTAAAGCAGAAGGGCTATGAGGTCCAAAGCCGCTCTGGACTGGGCTACATGCTGGTGGCGATCCCCGACTCCCTGGCCCCCGGAGAAATTCTCCCCGATCTGGCTACCGAATGGCTCGGCCACTCCTATCACTATCTATCTACCGTCGGATCGACAAACGATTACGCCCTCCTTCTGGCTGCCGAGGGAGCCCCTCACGGCACCCTGGTGGTAGCCGAACAACAGACCAAAGGGCGCGGGCGCCTCGATCGGCAATGGATCTCCGCTCCCAACCGGGGGATATATCTTTCCCTGCTGCTGAAAACCCCCCTGCCGATCCGGGTCGCGGCCCAGTCCGCATACATCGGCGCTCTTGCCCTGGTAAAGACTCTGCGGGAAACCTTCGAACTTGCCGCCTCCATCAAGTGGCCAAACGATGTGTTGATCCATGGACGCAAGGTCGCCGGAATTTTGACCGAAACGCAGTCGGACCAGGATTTTTCACGGTTCAGCGTGGTGGGAATAGGGATAAATGTCAACCACAGCATCCAGGAGATGGATGGTCCCTTTCGCTACCCGGCCACCTCGATCGCCATGGAGACCGGATTCGCCGTACGAAGGCAGAAGGTGCTCCTCGACTTTCTCGCCCGCTTCGAACGCGAATACGAACGGTTTCTCGAAAATGGACTCGGACCTCTTTTGCCCGAGATCGAGGGCTACTCGGAAATGATGGGAAAAACCATCCGGGTGGTGTGCGGAAACCGCGAAATCACAGGCGTGGCCCACTCCATCTCTAACGAGGGTGCGCTCCTGCTCCTGCACGCCGATGGATCGCGGGAATCTGTCTGGGCCGGGGATATTGTGCGCATAGAGGGCGGCATATAACAGGCCGCGCACCCCTTGCCTGCGGCATCAGCTCACGTCCCCCTCGCGCGCTCCCCGGCTTCCTGCCTGCGCTTGCACTCGATGCACAAAGTAGTGACCGGCCTTGCAATCAGGCGATCGAAGCCGATGTCGTCGCCGCATTCTTCGCACTGGCCAAAATTTCCCTCCTCTATCCTCTGGAGCGCTTCGCGTATCTTGACGATCAGCTTTCGTTCCCGGTCGCGGATCCGCAGCAGGAAGTTCCTGTCGGATTCAAGCGTAGCCCGGTCGGTGGGGTCCGGGAAGTTCTCCTCGTTATCGGTCATCCCGGCCACGGTCTTTTCGGCTTCGGAATAAAGCTCGTCCAGCCTTTTCAGAAGGATTTCCTTGAAATACGCTTGCGTTTCTTTATCCATATCAAGACTCCGCTGCGAGAATCAAATGTTAACGCCTATCATAACAGCGCAAAACAGTAAAGAAAAACCTTCAAAAAGGCTCACACCATACAACCCTCTACTCGCGTTCGAACACCCCGCTCTTGCCACCCGACTTGAAGGTCAGTCGAGCTTCCCGGATTGTCATTCCACGATCGATGGCCTTGCACATGTCGTAGATCGTCAGTGCCGCATGGGTGACCGCAACCAGCGCTTCCATTTCCACCCCGGTCCGGTCGTTGGTTTTGACACTCGCACTGATCCTGATTTCGCTCGTTGCCGGATCGGGGAAAAAATCGACAGCAATTGCCGAAAGCTGCAACGGGTGGCAAAGCGGAATGAGCTCCCAGGTCCTTTTGGCAGCCATGATTCCGGCCAGGCGTGCGGCCTCGAACACATTTCCCTTGCGGATATCTCCCGAGCAGATTCGCGCAAGGGTCTCCCGGGCAAGGCTTACGAAGGCCTCGGCCCGGGCCTCCCTCCAGGTCGGCTCCTTCCCGCTTACGTCCACCATCCGCAGACGCCCCCCGGAATCTATATGCGTTAATTCATCGGCTGACATGCTCACACTCGCCTCAATATCCCTCAATGACGTTTACGAACAACACCAGATCCCCGGAGGAAGCCGTGCCGACAATAGCATCGCCGCCCCCCGACACCCGAATCCTCGTTCCGCTGGCAATTCCCGCCGGGATCCAAACCCGCAGCGAACAGGCTTGCTCGATTTCCCCCACCCCGCCGCACAAGCGGCATCCCGAGCGTCTCGACCCATTGGAACACTGACAGGAGACCATCCTCACATAACTGATCTCCTCGTGACACCCCCCGTTTTGGAGCGCACTCCGCGAAATCTGCAGATCAAACCGCAGGTCCCGTCCCTGCTCGGTTCGGATCTGTCGCTTGCCTATGCCGAACAGGTCCTGGAATATCTCCTCGAAGGAAGATGCCTCGCCGCCCTCGCTGTGCAGGTCTGTCCAGGACGAATCCGAAACCCGCTCCTTCGGTTTGCGCAAACCCCGAAGCCTGTCGTATCTGCCCCGCGCAACCGGGTCTTTTAACGTTTCATAGGCCTTGCGAACCTCCCGGAAACGCGCGGCTGCCAGGGGATTGCCGGGATTGCGGTCGGGGTGCAGCTTCATCGCCAGATAGCGAAAGGCGCTGCGTATCTCCTCCTGGGAAGCCCGAACCGATATGCCAAGCGTCTTGTAGTAACAGCTTCTTTTTCCCGCTCCCGCCCCTGCTTTCACGTCCAACCCTCATAACACGAGTATTTTGTAATTCTATTAGGATTAAGGCCATAAGGCAAGCGGGGCCTCGGGCTAATTCACCGGAGGGTTTCTCACAGCCCCCGGGGGCGGCGGAACGAACCCGGGTACTCCCTGGGTTGGCGGCGAGGGCAAACGGCCACCGAGCGCCTGAGGCGGAAGGGGTGGGTGAAAGCCTTTGGGAAACGCGGCGCCACCCGCTGCCGTTGGTTGGGGCGAAGGGACCCCTTGCGCCGGAGCGGATGCGCTCCCTGCGCGAGGATAGGCGGCGGCCGCAGACGGCGCAGGCGAAGCCGGCGCGACGACCTTGTTGGCAGAAAAAAGACCCAGCGAGTAGGTCTGGCCGT
The DNA here is from genome assembly GCA_021813685.1 of Deltaproteobacteria bacterium. Taxonomy (GTDB): domain Bacteria; phylum Desulfobacterota; class Syntrophobacteria; order Syntrophobacterales; family Syntrophobacteraceae; genus SbD1. The sequence continues at coordinate 5,996 of JAKAJS010000084.1, forward strand.
TTCTTTCCAGGGTGACGCGTTGTACCTGGATCTTGGTCACGCGAAAATCGTTAACGATCTCTCCCACATGAACCGTGACAAAGGGCGATGCCGAAGGGCCCTTTTCCCCGGGCATTCCCATCGGAACGTTTTTTAGCCTCAGGAGCGCACTCCTCGAATTGTTTCGAAATACCACCCCGTCAAGCTGGATGTCTCCGATCGCCATCCCCGCTCCCGGATTCTGCGACACCGACGATCCGTTCTGCGAGGGCGGCTTGCGATCCTCGGAAAAAAGATTCTTTTCGACCATGATCGGGGTGGCCGCAAAAACCGGGCTGTATACGGAGCCCAGGAGGAAAACCAAACAGACGGAACAAATCTTTTTTATCAACATACCCTGCCCTGTGCCTCTCTCCCCAGGCGAGGGGAACCGTTTCGGACTGCGCGCTTCTTTGCAAAAGCTTACACGACCGGATATAAAAATTCCACCTTGAATAATGGAAAATTGAGAGTAATAATTGCCAACCGGTAAAAATGTAACCGGGCGATTCACCCGCGGAGAGGATGTTCACAATGCATGCCGGACTTGTCATTCTTGGAATTTTTCTTGTCTACTTTGTGTTGAACAAATGGATATTGCCCAAACTGGGCGTGCCCACCTGAATGTCTGATTCCTGTGGCGCGGGACGCCCTAAACAGCCTGAAAAAAAACGCAAATAATTGTTTAACGCGACATTCGAAGAGGTTGTATTCTTTGGAGCCGGACGTCGAAGGATTACACCTTGAAGCGCATACAGAAGTTAACCAATCCCCGTATTTTTTCGATCTCTCCAGACGGCCCTGAAAATTTCGCCCTGATATCCATTTTCTTGTGAATCTGGTTGATTTTTACGCTCGATATGGTGCAGTTCAAATCTTTTATCAGCTGATCGTCAGGCAAAGTAAAAGTAAGAGTTAACCCAAGACCTTTGAATAGAGAAATAATCTTTTGTATTTCCAGCATACAACCGCTTGCGCTAATATCTCTGACTATGCCGGGTAGCTTTATGTCACCTATATTCACTGCGGCCTGAAGGTTCACCTTGACCCTTGGCTCATCTCTCAACTGCTCTATTTGAAACGTTTCGGGATAATCGATACAGACGATATTTTTGATAAGTTCCCTGTTAAATCTGCTTTTAAACGTAAACAGATATCCGTCGTATTCATACGTAACCATTAAATCATCTTCAACAATAGCCGTGATATTGTCGCTGATCGCAAATACCGGATTTTCAATCAATATGAATTCTTTTTCGAGAACCCCTATGATTTTACTTTTGGCCCTGTGGGATCGGTCGGTATACGGGCGCAGCAGGATCTGGGCGCCAAGTTGAAAGGGGATTTTTCTGTAAACGATCATGCCTGTATCCCTGTGATGATTTACATGCCAATGTGTGATTTTCTATTTATAGCACAGCCAAGATGAGGATTTCAAAAGGAAATATCGCCCCGCAAAATTCTGATCCGTTTGCCGGATGGATCAAAATCCCTGGCACGATACGTCTGAAGGCCTTATTATCGAAGTTACCGCATCTGCACCCGCGGCGAACCTCGGGATAAAGGAGGGCTGAATGCGCCTGAATCGTCGGCTCTATGGGAACGGCCACGCGAAAGCACGCTTTGGCGCCGCCTGTGCGGTGCTGTTCACCCTTGCCGGCTGTTCGGCCGCGGGTGGCCTGCCGCCCTCCCCGAGGCCCCATCCCCCCCTGCCCCTCCGAGCAGGGGAGATCATCGAGACTTCCTCGGGCCGCGTTATCGACTGGAATGAACTCGCCGCCAGGCTCTCGAAGGTGGCGGTCGTCTATGTGGGAGAAACGCACACGAGCGTCGAAGACCACCGGGTTCAGCTTGAAATCCTGGAAAGACTCTCCCGGAAAGGCGGATGCGTCCAGTTGGGAATGGAGATGTTTCCGGCGGAAACCCAACCGGTTCTTGACCGCTATACAGCGGGGGAAATGTCGGAGCGGGCTTTCCTTAAGGAGGTGAGATGGGATGAGGTGTGGGGATTTCCCTATTCTCTATACAAAGGACTCATTGACTGGCAGAAGCGAAGGCACATGCCGGTCGTAGGCCTCAACGCGCCCAACTCGATCGTAAGAAAGATAGCCCGCCACGGCCTGGGCTCTCTTACCGCCGCCGAACGCTCCCGGGTCGCCCGCGTATTTCATCTCGACGACCCCGGCGACCGGGAGCGGGTCGAAAAGGCGTTTAAGGCGCACGGAAAATTTGAGATTAAGGACTTCCAATCCTTTTTCGAAGCGCAACTCGCCTGGGAGGAAACGATGGCCCAGACCCTCGCCCGGCTTCTTGACCGCACCGACTGCCAAGTTCTGGTCGCCCTGGGAAATGGACACATCAACAAACGCTACGGAGTCCCGCATCTCACCTTGCTTCGAAGGCCGGACACCACCTTCGGCACCGTGGTCCCGGTTCCCCTGGATTTCCCGCCGGACAAAATCGGCCCGGACCTTGCCGACTACGTCGTCATAACGGCACAATCCGAACCGGTGCACCACCCACGCCTCGGTGTCCTTATCGAGCCGGCAGCCTCGGGGGTGAGGATTGCGGCGGTTCTTCCCGGCACCCCTGCGGCGGCGGCTCACCTGCAAAAAGGAGATATCATTCTCGGCATCGACGGCGCGCCGGTAAAAGCGACCCGCGATGTTCTCCGGGCCTTGGACAAGTGCGGCACGACCTGCCGGCTTCTCCTCCAGCGCGATACTGTTCCCCTGACAATCGATCTGCGCCTTTCCCCCTGAAGCCGTTTTCCGAAAACACCACTCAGCAGGACCAAACACCCAAGATTCCTTGTTTCCGGCAAAACCTTATGATATAAGGTCTTCCGAAAAAGCGGGCTGGCGTAGCTCAATGGCAGAGCAGCTGATTTGTAATCAGCAGGTTGGGGGTTCAAGTCCCTTCGCCAGCTTCAGGAAAAACAAGGGGTTATGCCAACCGGCCAACCCCTTAATTGCTTTTGGCTCCGATTTTTGCCCAAATCGGCTTACCATCTCTTACCTATCGTTATTTTCGGTGTCGAATAGCCCGTCCAATTTCGACCCATTCACGGTTCCGTTCGCGTTCTCGATGAAACGCGCATAGTGTTTGTGAATCATTTGAGTGTTGGCGTGTCCCATCACCTTGGCGACCCACGATAAATCCTCGCCTCGGCTTATGGCCAGAGTTGCAAAGGTATGACGCGCCTGTTTAATCGGACGGTAGTCCATCTTCGCTTGCTCCAAGGTCTTCCGCCATACTTGATTGCGAAAATTACTGAGGTCAACCCTGCACCCGTTGGGCGAACAGAAAAGATATTTGCCCCCGAAAGTCTCATAAATCTTCTGCTGCGCCACAAGAGCATCTTTCATCGCTTTGGTGAAACGGATCGTTCTCCTGCTGTATTCATTCTTCGTCCTCCCAATCACCGAATGCCCATTTTTGTCCAAAGTCAAGGCTCTCCTGACACTAAGGGTTTCCTGCTCCCGGATCTGTTACTGTAACTTAGCGATTCACCCATTCACCGGCTCCAATGTAACCGAGTTGGCGGAGCTGTGTAAAGGCAGGAGCGGGAATGACACAGAACGCGGAAACAGTCGGCCCGAAAGAGAATACCGAATATCGAATATCGAATGCCCAATGTCGAAGTTAATGGACGCGATCGCCATGAGATGTGCTCCTTGCGATGGAGTGCCTCCTCGCAATGATCTTCCTTCGTGGACTTCGTGCTCTTCGCGGTGAGAACTGTAAGGCATTCACCACGAAGGGCGCGAAGTGGTGAGGCTACAACTCGGCCGCCTCCGACGGATCGAATCTTTCCCGGCGCCCATTCTCCGGGAGGGCTGTTTTCTCCTTTTCCTTGACCACCTGGTATCCGGAGAGAACCAGCACCAAGAGGTCTAGGGCGCAACTCCGCGCGAATCCCTGTGTTCATCACCTGCATGCAGGTTTCGAGAGCGTAGGCGATTCCGACGCTGCAGGCCAGGGCCAAGACGATGGCTGCGGTAAAGAGGAGAGGCAGGGGTCCGAAGACGTCGAAAAGTCTTACAGAATTCTAAAACCCGCCTAACCGGCTGATTTGTAATACTAAAGCGACTAGACCAGATGCGGGCGACCGATATTGCGTCGGTAAAGTTTACAGATTAGGAGTGTTCTTGAGGCATAAACCGGAAATTGTATATTTTGCATTGATTGTAAAAACAATGACTTACTCTTCTGTCAATACCTCCAAATCGTTCTGGTACGCATTTTGCTGTCATTATTCATGGCCCTACCAGAAATCTAGAGTCTCACGGTCCCACAGGCGAATTTTTTATACCAACAAAACTTTGCACGGAGGTGAGAAGGATGAAGAAAAAGAGCCTTGTTTTAGGTCTGGCTGTAGTGGTGGCGGGATTTATGGCGTTGGGCGCGCCGGGGGTGGCGAAGGCGGATACGCTGCTGACGGGTCCGTTTCTTACAGGTACCTTTAATTTCAACATCTATACTGGCACAGGCGTAACCAACAGCGCAGTTTTCGGTGCGCCGAATAACTATACCCAGTCAGCAAGCTTCACTTACACTGGCCCCCTCAATTTTTATAATCTGAACGGTCAAAATTACTCGAACACTTTTGGTGAGTTCTTTAGCACGGCCACAACAAACGAAGAGGGTTTTGAAACGGCTATCGGGAACAGTATCACAGTCGACGGAGTCGCATCGACCTCCGGTGATTTTGAAACCATGGTGGATACCTTCCTCGCTCGCACCATGAGTACTGCAACTGGTTTGACTAGTTATATCTCCATAACCGGGCAAACGTGGGGCGCCACGTTTACTGTTCACCACGATGACGGGGCAAGCCTCTATAACACCAATTCCTCATACACTGCCACGACAGGCACCGCCTTTTCCGATCCGCAAGGATGGCAGGTCACCAGCTCAGGTTCCCTGAACAGCGGCCCCTTCGAGTTGGATTATGTGGAATACAATGGTTCACCGTCCGAATTGCAGGTGGAAGCCACGCCCGAGCCGGCGTCGCTGTTCCTGGTCGTGGGCGTGCTTTTAGCGTGGGCGGTTGTCTATCGAAAGAGGCTCATGGCTTAGTTCGCAGCTTTTGCCTGGTTTGTTTTCCAGGTCCTTCCGGGAAAATGTTTCACTGAAGAAGAGTTTGTTTTACAGCAAGTTTGGGAAGCCCGGTTCGCAGCCGCGCACAGATTGGCAAAAGTTCGCGGCAGAGAGCAGGTTCTTTAGGGGCAACAGAAAAAATCAGGGTTGAGTAAAATGTGACTTTCCGGCAGGCCTGAGCAGACGAAAGATTTTTTTCCTGGGCATTCCTCACAATGAGATCGTGTAGCTGTTACCAG
>JAKAJS010000203.1 GCA_021813685.1 Deltaproteobacteria bacterium
TATTGGCTCGTCTCGGTTATTGAGGGTACGCTCATCGCATCTCCTTATAGTATCTCACGAATTCCTCTCCGGCCGCATTTGGGACTGGCGGTCACTTCTTCTACGAACACATTGTTATAACCCGCCGGCCTTACGAAACACTTGAGCTTCGGAGCTCACCTGCTCAAAGAGGCCGGCTGTTTCCGCAGGCATTTTCTGGGTTTGTTCGGTGGCGAAATAGCCGCCCGGGGCAAGCGAGCGGTGAAACATCTTGACAACTTCGACACGCTCTGCCGGTTGAAAGTGCAGGAGCACGTTTTTGCACACGATCATGCTGAAACCTTGACCTATAGGTTCGAAGCTGAGAAGGTCGTGTTTTGCGAACAGAACTCTATTTCTGACATTTTCCTCGATTCGGAACTCCCCCGGTTCGGTATTTTTGAAGTACTTGTCCAGCATTTTGGGGGGCATTCGCTTGACTTCCTCTTCCTTGTAGACACCCGAGTTGATTATTGGTCCGAAAAGGTCGCATTCATCGATGTCGGTTGCATGAATGTGCAGATTTTTGAATGCGAAGTTTCCCATGTTTTCGGCAAAGAGCATGGCCAGGGTATAGGCTTCCTGTCCCGCGGCGCACCCTGCATCCCACACCCGTATATGGCTTCTGCCCGCGGTGTAGGGGACAACATGGCTCACGGCAAGTTCCAGAGTCTGAAGGTCTCGGAAAAAGTAGGTGAAGGCCAAACGGGGTGCTCCTTTTGTTGGGGTTCGCTTGCGCTCACCCCGCCCTACACGATTTTTGGGCTAATTCAGGCTCATTTCCTGCAATTCGGCGCTTTCCACCACTTTGGGAATATCGACGATGAGCGCGACACTGCCGTTTCCCAAAATGGTGGCGCCGGAGACCGCATCAACGTTGCGGTACATCTTGCCCATGTTCTTGATAACCGTCTGATGCTCCCCTATCACCTTGTCGACCACAAACCCCACCCTGCCGCGAGTGGTGTCGGTAATGACGACCTGCTCGATTTCGGGGCTTTGGCCATTTAGAAAAAATCGTTCGCGCAGCCGGATATAGGGGACCAGTTCGCCTCGTACGCAGGTGAGCCTGCGCCCGTGACTCCTGGACACTTCCTCCCGGGTAAGCTCTACACATTCTTCGACGCTGGAGAGGGGCAGCACGAAATGGCCGTCGCCGACCTGGACCAGCAGGCCGTCGATAATGGCGAGGGTGAGGGGCAACTTGAGGGTGAAAGTCGTTCCCACCCCTCTTTTGCTTGCGATTTCGATGGAACCCCTCAGGGCGTCGATGCTGCTTTTTACGACGTCCATTCCGACGCCCCGGCCGGAGATGTTCGAAATTTGCCGCGCGGTGGAAAAGCCCGGTGCAAAAATAAGAGAGAACAGTTCCTTTTCGGGGAGTTCGGTTTCGGAGTCGATCAGCCCCTTTTCCACGGCTTTGGCCCGGATCGCTGCGGCGTCAAGCCCCGCGCCGTCGTCGGTTATGCTGATCAATACATTTGCCCCCGAATGCATGGCTGATATGCGGACGGTCCCCTGTCTCGGCTTTCCGGCCCTCAGCCTTGCCTCCGGCGACTCGATGCCGTGATCGATGCTGTTTCGGATAAGATGCATCAGGGGATCGTTCAGCCGCTCGATTACGGTCTTGTCGAGTTCGGTTTCCCCTCCCTCGGTTATCAGGGCAATATCTTTTCCGAGTTCTCCGGAGAGGTCCCGAACCAGGCGCATGAACTTGCTGAAGGTCGTTCCGATCTGCAGCATCCGGATACTCATGGTGTTGTCGCGCAGTTCGGCGGTGAGACGTTCGACTTCCTCGGAGATCGAGAGCAATTCCGAATTGTCCAGGGAAGCCGCCGCCTGGGTGAGGCGTGCCTGCACGGTGACCATCTCGCCGACCAGGTTCACCAGGGTGTCGAGTTTGTCGGCGCGAACTCGTATGCTCGAAGCCTGTTCTTCTCTCAGATGCTTGCTGCGCACCGCCTGGACATGTTCCTGTTCGGCCAGCCCCACCTCCACCATGCTCGAGGCGAGCAGCCCTTTGTCGACCAGAAGTTCCCCGATGCGTTTCTGAGAACCGAGCGCCTCCTGCAGATCCGACCGGGAAATGAGACCCCGGTCGATCAAAATTTGTCCGAGCTTTCTGGGCAGGTATGGACCATCCTCAATGCCGGGCACATCGATGACCTGGATCTCCAGTTCGCACTCATCCTCGACGAAGATGAAAACGTCTTTAATGGCATCTTTCGCGTGACGTGTCGTAAGGATGATGTCCCAGGAGAGGTGACATTCTTCCGGGTCAAGATCCTGCAGATCGGGAATGTTTTCGGTGTGGGCGATGACGGTGCATTCCCCCATATCGCGCAGTTCGTTTAAAAGAAGGAGCGGATTGGTTCCACGGGAAAAGATCTCGCGCTTCGGTCGGAAGGAAATCCGGAATATCTTCTCTTGCTGAGCACCTTCTTTTTCCGGCTCCGGGTTCCGAGGCACGGTTGCCGCCTCTTGCGTCACGGGAATGAGTTGTTGCAACGCCTTTGTGATCCCTGCGGTTTCAGCGGCATCGGAGTGCGATTCATCGAGCATGGTGCGGATTTGGTCTCCGGCACGGAGGACGAGATCGATCAGCGATTTGGTTACGGTAAGTTTGCCGTTGCGGATCAGGTCGAAAACGGTTTCGATGTCGTGGGTGAATGCGGCGATATCATCGAAGCCCGCCATGGCGCCCGAGCCCTTGATGGTGTGCAGTGCTCTAAAGACCCTGCCGATCAGTTCGGTTTCCTCCGGGGTTTCCTCCAGGGCAAGCAGGGAGGTTTCCAGATCGGCGAGGAGTTCGAGGGCCTCCGCCCGGTATATTTCTTTATGGGTTTCCATCATCCGAGGACCTTTTTAATTACTGCGAGAAGTTGGTCGGGTTTGAATGGCTTTACGATCCACCCGGTCGCTCCGGCTGTTTTCCCTTCCTGCTTTTTCTCCGGCTGGGACTCGGTTGTGAGCATCACTATCGGCACGAACTTACAGGAAGGGTTCGCTCGCAGCGCTCGGATGAGTTCGATCCCATCCATGTTTGGCATGTTGAGGTCGGTCAGCACCATAGCGACACCCGCCCCCTCGATCTTGGAGAGGGCGTCTTTGCCGTCCGAGGCCTCGAGCACCCCGTAACCGGCCTGTTTGAGGGTGAAGCTCACCATCTGGCGAACACTGGCCGAGTCGTCTACCGTCATGATGACCTTGCTCATGATGTCCAATCTCCTGTCCACAGGCAGCTCTTGCAGGGGTTTTTGTGGCAGCCGACGGTGCGTACGAGCCCTGCCTCGCGCACCATGCGTTTTAGCGTCTCGGGCCTTTGCTCGCTAAACCCGAATTGCTTGTCCAGCCTGATCGATTTGCGATGAGCGGCGCAGAGCAACTGCATGGTCGAGAGGTCCAGCCCCGAGAGTTCTCCCATGTCGATGACAATATGTTCGCTGTTTGCAAGCGCTTCCAAAAGCGCCGGTTTCAGCTCGCCTGCCCGCTCTATGGTCCAGTCGCCTCGCAGCTTGAGAATATTTCTGTCGTCCCACCTGATTGTTTCGAGTTCCATCCGGCACTCACTCCTTTTGGCGTCCCCATCGTTTAAAAGAGCTCGACATTATCGCCCAGATCGTCTTCACTTGCCTCCATCTGTCCGCTTTCCTCGCTGACGGCCTCTTCCTGCGGGATCTCCGGGGGGCTTTCTTCGTCCATGGCCGGCTTTTCTTCCGGTGCCTGCTGAAAAATCGCCTCGTGCACCTCGCGTTCTGCCTGCATCGTATAGCTGGCTTTGAGTGCTTCCATGCGCTCATCGCCACTTCCGGGGTCCTCTGCCGGTCCTTGTGAGCGAAGGAATGCGACCATCCCTTCGAGCTTTCCCACAATCACGCCGAGCGATTGATGGATTTTCGTGTGGACGCTCACTTGGCCGACCGCTTTTCGGATATCCTCCGAAAGGGAGCAGCCATCGAGGTTTACACGCGAGAGCATGGAGGCGATGACCTCATTTACAGTGCGAAGGGTCTCGAGCTGGTTGCCGAGCGCTTCGCCCGCCAGGGTCGATGGTCCCGGGCCGCCGCTTTTGCCGGCGTCTGCGGCCGTGATCAGGGAATCGGAGGTTGCGATGATCGAACGCAGAGCGTCCCCGACGATTGCCGTAAGCCTGCGGGTCTCGATGGAGAGCTGGTGGGTCGATTCGGCGAGCACTCCGAGCGTTTCGCCTTCATTGCCGATGTGGCAGGATTTGACGATGGCGTTTAGAGAAATGAGCTTGATCTTTTCGCCGATGGACTCAATGCTTCCGGCCTGAGCCGAGATCTCCTCGAGCATGCCCCCCACCGAGCCCATGGTTGCAGCAAGCTCCCGGCCCGCTTCTCCATAGGTTCCCGCTGCGGACATGACCAGGGAAAAGCCGGCCTCTATTTCGGCAAGAAAAGAGTGCTCCGTCCTATCGGCCGCTCCCGCCAGCCCCGAGGTCTCCCGGGCCATTTCCTCGACCAGGTCGGCGAGAGCCAAAAGATTGTCGAGTATCTGATTTACTGCCGAGAGCAGTTCGTCTCCGGCATATTTGAGTTGCGCGGCCTGCAGCTCCGCAATATTACGCGCAAGGTGCAGGCTCCCGCCTTCCTCCCGCTCGGGGGGGACGATTCCGATGAGCGCATCTCGTGCGTGTTCGATCCTCTGACGCGTGATGTCATGGAACTGCATGGATAAAACAATCTCGCCGATCCGTTTGGAGACGGTCTCGAAGTGGGCGGAGATTTGTCCTGCCGCTTTGGACGAAAGACCGTGTTTTTCGAGCAGAGACTCAAGGCCGGACATGGTGTTATCGAGAACGATTCCCGCTTGCTTTTGCCGTGCGGCTTCCAGTTCCAGCACTCTTTCGAGGGTCTGGCCAATCATGTGGCTCAACGATTGACAGCTGTCATTGAGCTTGGAGGACCTGTCCTGAATCTCCCTGGACAACTTCTCCACTTCGCTCGCCAGAGTGTCGAAACCCAGGTCTCGATCCCCCAGCCGGGCGCTTTCTATTCGTATCGATATGCACAAGACGCGCAGGAGCAGGATGACCTTGTTAAACCCGTCGGCCAGATCGTCGAGCCGTTCCAGCTTTTCGAGCACGCTTCGCAGATTGTCGGTGTTCTGTTTCGAACCGCTTTCAAGCCGGTTGATCCCTTGGATCAGAGCGCCAAATCCTTCGATTACCGTCTGCAGGTCCTCTCCGGACATGCGGGCGGCAACCTCTGAGCAGGCCTTCGAAAGCGCTTCGGCGCGCTGATAGAAGCCCTGCAGGTTTTCTCCCAAAGAGAGGAACTCGCCCTCCGTGGAACCGGCCAATACTCCCAGGTCGTCTGTCAACTCCGGCAGATCGCTGTGCCAATTCGTCGAGGGCGATTGACGTTTGAGCCTGCCGAGCAGCTCTTTAAACCAAAAAAGAAATTTCATGCAACATGTCCCTGGATGCGAGTTTACAGCAACCCGATTTTCGGGCCTGAGGCGGTTCCATTCCGCCCGGGAGCTCTTCTGTGGAAAGCGCCCCGGGGCGGCGTTCCCCTTCAGAATGCTTATTCGGAATTATTCAATCATTTCTGTAGCTAAAAAATGAGCGACAAATTGCTGACAGGTGTTCACTGATTTCCGGATGGACATCCGTCAAGATTCTGTGGAAATCAGGTAAGCTCTTAAGTTTACTTTTTTTTGCGTCAGCCCAAGCTTCGATCGGAGCCGGTAGCGGTGCGTCATGACTGTATTGAGGGAAACCCCGAGCAAGGCTGCGATTTCCTTGTTTGTTTTGCCGGATTTGACAAAATTGGCAACCTGGGCTTCCATGGAGCTGATGTGGCTGTTTTGGAGCGAAAGGTTTCTAAGAAATGGAGAGCAGATCTCCAGCAGGTTTTTTTCCAGTATGTCGACATACTTGTGATGTTCTTCCCCGAGGCGGCCCTTTTTCAGTTTTTCCACGTAGGGGAGAATCGATTCCTTTACATTCAAAGCGATATCCGCCCGCAGATCGTCCTTTTCCCTGCCTGCCCGCTGCAGGAGGACCGCCATGGCGATGTTCAATTCCTGCAGTTCCGTTTGCATTTTTCGCTCGCGGTCTATTCTTTCGATTTTGGCCTTCATTTCCGCCGGCATGAATGGCTTGGCGATGAAGTCCGCCGCACCCGCCCTGACTATGTCGCTGTATGTATAGTTGGTGTGGCCGGTCATCATGATCGTATCGACTTCCGGGGCGGCTTCCATGATTTGGCCGAGGAGCTGGAGACCGTCGATTCCGGCCATCTGAATGTCGGAAATCACCAGTTCGAAACCGCCCTTTTTCAGAACGCCCAGCGCTTTGGCCGGTTGTGTCAGGCTCTCGCAGTAATAGCCTGAAGACCTCAGAAATTTGGTCAGCATGGTGCACATGCTCTGCTCGTCGTCAACGACAAGAATCCTGCTGATTTGCTTTTTCATATTCCTCCAGCCCGTTGCTGATCCTTACTAAAGCCCCGTGTCCGATTTCCGACACCCGCTGTTCGCGTCCCGAAGACACCCGTGAGGCCGTATATGGTTTTCCGGCGTCGTTTTCGGGGATGTGCAGGGGAATTTTTCTTTCAATCGATAAGCAATAGCTGTGCCGAAAGAGAAAAAATCCACCGCAGCAATTCATGTCTCTTCGGGACACCCGGAAACCACGAAAAGTTGCGGGAGGCCGTTTTCTTCCTGCTCCCTGCTCCTCGCTTCCCGCTTCGTGTCCGGAGGGTCTTGACGGGCTGCAACATCTCTCTTAGCATGCGAACTAAGATTCGCATGAGGAGTGTCGTATGGCCACTCGCAAATTGGGAACCGAAGTGAGGAAGGAACAGATCGTTCAGGCGGCCCTCTCTCTGGTTGCCGCCAAGGGGGTGAGCAGTCTGAGCATGGCGGCGCTGGCGAACCTGGTGGGGCTGGGGGTTTCCTCTTTATACAGGCATTTTACGAGTAAGGACCAGGTGCTCGATGCGGTGATTTCCCTGCTTCGAGAAAGGCTTCTGGGCAATGTACGGAGAGCCGTTGAGACAGCGGCAACTCCCCGGGAACAACTGAGGCATCTTTTGGAGATGCACATGCGGCTGATTCTGGAATATCAGGCCATCCCGAGGCTGTTTTTTTCCGGCGAGCTGTACGCGGGTCACCAGGAAAGAAGGGAAGCGCTTTGCGGGGTGGTGGAGGGGTATCTGGCAGAGGTCGCGGGCATCTTGCGCAGGGGACAAGAGGAGGGGGCGTTTCGGCCCGATCTGGACCTGGAGGCCGCAGCCGTGGTGTTTCTCGGATTGATTCAGCCCCCTGCCATCCTGTGGCACCTGACCGACGGGAAATTCGATGTCGGAAGGCAGCTCGAAAAGGCGTGGCCCCTGTTCCTCGCGGCGATAGAGGCCGGGGAGGAACCTGGATAGGCACATTCGGCTTGACTTAGGTCAATGGAGTTCAGGCTGCTGCGTGGTATGGGATCTGGAAAAGCGGGTCGAGTCCCGCAGCAGATATTTTTCAAATTACCGGGAAAAGAGCGCAAGGAGGAGAACACAATGTTTTGTTTTCAGTGTCAGGAGACCGCAAAAAACAGCGGCTGCACCATCAGGGGCGTGTGCGGAAAACCGGAGGAAACCGCCAACCTTCAGGACCTCCTCATCCATGTTCTCAAAGGCATTGCGCTCTATGGGGAGCGTCTGCGGGATTTTGGCGGGGTGGATAAAGAAACCGGTCTGTTCGTTGCCAAGGGGTTGTTTTCGACCATTACGAATGTTGGCTGGGATAACGCACGCTTCGTGGCCACAATCCGGGAGGGGCTGAAGCGACGGGAAAATTTGCGGGAGAGATTTCTTGCCGCCTACCGCGCTAAGACGGGCAAGGAATTCGAGGAGCCTCTGGCGGACCCGGCCACCTGGATTTCCGACGATCCTGCCGTGTTTGCGGAAAAAGCCCGCTCGGTGGGAGTGCTTGCCACCGAAAATGAAGATGTACGCTCTTTGCGCTATGCGGTGATACTCGGACTCAAAGGGGTTTGCGCCTATGCCGACCATGCGGCGGTCCTGGGATTTGAAAATCAGGAAATCTATGATTTCCTGATGGAAGGTCTGGCGTCTACGACCAAAGAGCTTTCAGTGGACGAGATGGTCGGGATGGTTATGAAAACAGGGGAGACGGCTGTCAAGGCAATGGCTTTGCTCGACGAGGCCAACACCTCGGCCTATGGCCATCCGGAGATAACCAAAGTAAATATCGGGGTGCGCAAGAACCCGGCAATTCTTATCAGCGGCCATGATCTGAAAGACATGGAGGAATTGCTCGAACAAACCGGCGGCACCGGGGTCGATGTATATACCCACGGGGAAATGCTTCCGGCCAATTACTATCCGGCCTTCAAAAAATACGATCATTTCGTTGGCAACTACGGCAGCTCCTGGTGGCACCAGAACAAGGAATTCGAGTCTTTTAACGGTCCGGTTCTTCTTACCACCAACTGTCTGGTTCCGCTGCGAAAGGAAAACACGTATCTGGACCGGCTCTTTACGACCGGCGTGGTGAGCTATGAGGGCGCCGTGCACATTGGTGACCGGCCCGCAGGCGGGGCCAAGGATTTTTCGGCCTTGATCGCGCGAGCGAAGAAGTGTGCTCCCCCGGTTGAGATCGAAACCGGTTCGATCGTTGGGGGATTTGCGCACAACCAGGTGCTCGCCCTGGCCGACAAGGTGGTGGCGGCGGTAAAGTCGGGGGCGATCAAACGCTTTGTAGTCATGGCGGGCTGTGACGGACGCCAGAAGGGGCGGGAGTATTACACCGAAGTTGCACAGAGCCTTCCCAAAGACACGGTGATCCTGACTGCGGGCTGCGCCAAATACCGTTACAACAAGCTGGCCCTGGGAGACATCGGCGGCATTCCCCGCGTGCTCGATGCCGGTCAGTGCAACGATTCCTATTCCCTGGCGCTGATAGCCTTGAAGCTAAAGGAAGTGTTCGGGCTGCAAGATATAAACGATCTGCCGGTCTCCTACGACATCGCGTGGTACGAGCAAAAGGCGGTGGCGGTCCTTTTGGCGCTGCTCGCTCTAGGGGTCAAGGGAATTAGACTGGGCCCGACATTGCCCGGCTTTCTTTCCCCGAACGTGGCGAAGGTCCTGGTCGAAAAGTTCGATCTCAAACCCATCGGTGCGGTTGCCGAAGACATCGCGGCCATGATGGCCGGGAAATGATTCTCGGCATGCGAAGCGCGAAGCCGCTAAGGGAATAAACCTCTCATGGAAGGGAAAACTATGGCGCGAAAAGTCATGCTTGACGAAGAATGCTGTATCGGGTGCGGTGCCTGTGCCGAACTTTGTCCCGATGTGTTTGAAATGAGTGAGGATGGGGAAAAGGCGCACGTCATCCTTCCCGAGGGGGGGGACGAGGGGTGCATCCAGGAAGCCATCGATACGTGCCCCAATGAGTGCATTGCCTGGCAGAACTGAAAAGATGAGCCGCGTAGCGGCGTGGGGGTGCAGGGGGCGATAGCCCCCGCGCTTTTGCCGTTTGAAAATAGGTCTGAAATGCCGGATTCACAAGCACGAGCAAGAGATTTTTGCGCCCCTTCCGACTGCACCTGGCGGATGCGACTGCTCCATTTTTTTGTCATTGCCGGTCCCGGGTGCATGGCCATGCTCGCCGACACCGATGCAGGCTCAATTGTTACCGCCGCGCAATCGGGGGCCCGGTGGGGATACCGGCTGCTCTGGCTGCAGATACTTCTTATCCCGGTGCTCTACCTGGTCCAGGAATTGACCGTGCGGCTGGGTCTATATACAGGCAAGGGGCAGGGCAGTCTCATCCTGGAAAATTTCGGGAGCAACTGGGCGAGGCTAACGGGGCTCGTCCTGTTCGTTTCGGCAATTGGGGCCCTCATCACCGAGTTTGTGGGGATCGCCGCGGCGGGCTCTCTTTTTCACATCAGTGCGGTCTACAGTGTGGGCCTTGGCGTTCTCTTCCTGCTTGGCATAGTGCTTAGCGGAAGCTACCGCAGGGTCGAGCGCATCGGAATCGCGGTGGGGCTTTTCGAGATCGCCCTGGTGATAGCCGCCTTCATGGCGCACCCGGATGCGCGTACGATCGGGGAGCAGTTTTTCAGCGCGCCCATCCGGAATCACGAGTATCTGAATCTTGTCGCGGCCAATGTCGGCGCGGTGATCATGCCCTGGATGATTTTTTATCAGCAGAGCGCCATTGTGGATAAGGGGCTCTGCTGTTCGTGCACGGATAACTATAGCTGTTGCCGATGGGATACGGCGGTGGGATCGGTATTCGCCCAGGCCGTGATGGCCGGGGCACTCATTCTTACTGCTGCGACCATCGGGAAGGTAAATCCGGATGCGCCTCTGGGAAGCGTTCAGCAGATCGCCTACGCGATCACACCACTGATGGGGCGTTTCGGGGGGACGATCCTGTTCGCTGTGGGAATCACCAGCGCGGCGCTGATCGCCTCTATTGTGGTCTCTTTGGCAGCGGCATGGGGCGTCAGCGAGATGTTTGGCGCGGCAAAGAGTTTCAACATGGGCCTAAAGGAGGCTCCGGGGTTTTATGCGGCCTACACATGCGGCATTATCGCGGCAGGAGTTTTTGTGCTGCGGGGCTCCCATCTGGTGGGGCTTACCATTCTCGTCGAGATCGTAAATACCCTGATGCTCCCGCTCGTACTCGGGTTTCTCTTCCTGCTGGCCATGCGGTTGCTGCCTCTATCCATGGGGGTAAAAAGATGGGAGAAGGCCGTGCTGGTCGCGATCTATGTCACCCTGAGCGCTCTGAGCATTGTCACGGTGGTGAACATGTTCACATAAGGCTTTGAACAAAAACCTTTGGAGGTGAGATCATGTTTGTGGTTGTAATTTCTTTCCCCCCAATCAAGGCAGGTAAGGACGAAGAGTTTCGCGAGTGGTTCGCCCGGTCGAACGAGACCTTCTCCCGTCACAAAGGGTTTATCCGAAGAAGGCTTCTAAAACCGATCAAGGAAGGCAACTACGCAGCTATCGTTGAATTCGAAAACCGGGAGGCTTTCAATGCGATGCACGGGAGCAGCGATCATGATATGGCTGGTGAGCGTGTAATGCCGTTATTCGACGGAAGCCCCACACCCCATTTCTATGAAGTGCTCATCGGATAAGCAGCGGGGAGCCGCCTCTGCTTCTCGACCCGCCACATGAGCCGCGTAGCGGCGTGGGGGTGCAGCAACTGTCTTGAAAGTCAAGGGAACATGTCAGTTATTCCATACGCTATCGTCCCTTACCATTGCATTCACAATGGTGAGAAGTTTTCTCATACAGGCGG
>JAKAJS010000178.1 GCA_021813685.1 Deltaproteobacteria bacterium
ATCACCTTTCCCCAATCCTTCCTGACGAATACCCGGCGGGAGTTGAAATCGTCAACATTGGTGGTGAAATATTTTACACCAAACCCGCCGGAGCCTTGCACCGCGCCTTGTCGTCTCCCGACGGGCACTCGCCGAAAATTCCCCGTATCACAACCAATAGGGCCGATCGGGCCCGTTCGCCCTCTTGCCTGAGCTCAAGTTTTTCCGGGTGGGCACAGAACTTGCCTTTGAAGAATCGACGAAGAGGTAGCACCAGTAAGAGCCTTACTGCAAAGAGCGTGAGCTTATGATCCAAGTGGCTGTGAAGTTTTGCGGCGGATGTAATCCTGCCTATGAGCGGTTGGAATACTTCGAAAGGATACGGTCCGCGGCCGGAAACCGCATCCGGTGGGTCTTTCTCCGGGATGGCGGGTTTGAGTCGATCCTTCTCATAAGCGGCTGTCCCAGGGCCTGCCCGGAGGAGGGGTTGCCCCGCACAGTTCCGGTGGTCTCTTTAACAACCGACGACAACGACCCCCAACGCGTGGTGGACATGCTCGTCCAAAAAGGAGCGAAATGATGAAAATCCTTACCAAAGAGGACTACATAGAGAGCCTCAGGGAGCAAAAACACCTCATTTATTATGACGGCGCGCGGGTGGAAGATGTAACCACGCACCCGGCGTTCATCCCCCATATAAACTCCGCGGCCAAAACCTACGAGATGGCCCTTCGGCCCGAATTCGAAGACATCGCCACGGCGATAAGCAGTTTTACCGGGGAGCGGATCAATCGATTCACGCACATTCACCAGTCGGTCGAAGATCTCATCAAGAAAGTCCAGCTGCTTCGGGCCATAGGGCATGAAACGGCGAGCTGCTTTCAGCGCTGTGTCGGCTGGGACGCCATGAATGCGACCTACATGACCACTTTTGACATGGACCGGCGGTTTGGCGGCAACTATCACGCGCGCCTCGTCGACTACGTCAAGATGATTCAGTCCACAAACCGGATGGTGGTGGGCGGGATGACCGATCCCAAGGGAGACCGCAGCAAGTCCCCCTCGCAACAGGCCGACCCGGATCTCTTCGTCCATGTCGTCGAACGGCGCGCGGACGGGATCGTGATTCGGGGCGCCAAGGCCCATCAGACCGGGGCCGCCAACAGCCACGAGGTCCTCCTCATGCCTACCCAGGCTATGCGCGAGGAAGACAGGGACTATGCGGTGGCGTGTGCGACGCCGCTGACCGCTCCCGGCGTCGTGCAGATTTTCGGTCGCCAGACAAACGATCAGCGCAAATTCGGCGGCCGCCTCGATGCGGGAAACCCCGACTTCGGGCTGGTGGGCGGGGAGACGCTTCTCATTTTCGAAGACGTCTTCGTGCCGTGGGAGCGCGTTTTTATGTGCGGAGAAACCGAGTTTGCCGGTTTGCTCGTGGAGCGTTTCGCCACGCTGCACCGCCAGAATTACGGAGGCTGCAAGGGCGGGGTGGCCGATGTGATCATTGGCGCATGCGCGCTGGCCTGTGATTACCAGGGAACGAGCAAGGCCTCTCATGTCAAAGAAAAGCTCGCCGAGATGATGCACCTGACCGAGACCCTTTATTCCGGTTCGATCGCCTGCTCCGCCATGGGATCGAAGACGGCGAGCGGCGCCTATTATCCCGATCCCCTGCTTGCCAACTGCACCAAGCACAACGTCACCCATCATATCTACGAGATTTCCCGGCTTGCCCACGACGTTGCGGGGGGGATTCTAGCCACCATGCCCTTTGAGAGCGATCTGCGGAGCCCTGAAGTCGGACGCCTCGTGGAAAAATATCTGGCCGGAGTCGAAGGCGTTTCGACCGAAAACCGCATTCGAATCCTGCGCCTCATCGAAAATCTCACCGGGGGTACGGCCCTGGTCGAGTCGATGCACGGCGCCGGCTCGCCTCAGACGCAGAAAGTGATGTACGCCCGGCTGGGCAAGCTCGACATGAAGAAGAAGATGGCCGGAAAGATTGCCGGAATCGAAGAGTAACTCAAAGAGGAGGACGTCTATGTCTGTGTACGATGAAAAGCCATGGTTGAAGACCTATCCCGCGTGGGTCCCGCCTTCGCTCCCATTGCCCACGCAGAGCGCTGTGGACCTGTTCGAAGCCGTGGTCCGAGAGCAGCCTGAAAGTCCCTGCCTTTGCTACTTCGACGATGTTTACAGCTATCGAGAGGTAAGCCGGGCAGCTTCGGCGCTGTCGGCCGCCCTGAAGGATTTGGGGGTGAAACCGGGCGATCGGGTCATCATCGACATGCAGAACATCCCCCAGATCGTAATCGCCTCACTGGGCGTGTGGATGCGGGGTGCGATCGTCCTGCCCCTCAATCCCATGTTCAAAGCCCATGAACTTGAATACTACATCAATGACGGCGACGCTCACGTAATTATCACCCAGGATGACGTCTACGCCTCCATGGTGAAAGAAGCCGTGGAGGGGCGAAAAGACATGACCGTCATCACCACCTCGCCGCGTGACTTCCTGCGGGCGGGGCAGGAAATTCCCGACCAGCTCAAAGGGTTGGAAAAAAAGACCTTTCCGGCAACTCTCGACATGGTCGAGTTGCTCGCCCGATACCGCGACCGCCCCTCGGACGCCTTGAAGGTTCAAACCGAAGATATCGCCTTTCTGGTCTACACTTCCGGAACTACCGGGCCGGCCAAGGGGGCCATGATCACTCACAGCAACGTGGTCCATAACTCCCATGTCTATGCGGAGGTCTGTCGGCTGGACCGCAGCGATGTGGTTCTGGGCGTCGCCCCGCTCTTTCACATCACGGGCATCGTCGCCCACATGATCATCGCCTTTCGACTCGGCTTGCCCATCGTGCTCTTTCACCGTTTCGACCCCGGGGATTGTTTGAGACTCTCCGAGAAGTACAAGGTCACCTTCACCGTGGCCGCCATAACCGTCTTTACCGCGCTCATGAACTACCCCTCTCTGTCCAAGTTCGATATTTCGAGTTTCCGCAAATGCTACAGCGGCGGGGCGCCGGTGCCCAAGGGTATGGTGGACCGGTTCCGGCAGGCGACCGGGATCACAATCTATAACGTCTACGGCCTGACGGAAAGCAGTTCTCCGGCCACCCTTACCCCCATAGAGGTCGAGGGACCGGTCGATGAGGAATCGGGCGCCCTCTCGGTCGGTCTTCCCGTTCCCGGCCACGAGGCGTGGATTGTCGATGCGGCCGACCGCAACCGGGAGGTTCCGATCGGGCAGGAGGGGGAACTGGTCCTGCGCGGCCCCGGCATCACCTGCGGCTATTGGAGAAAGCCCGAGGAAACGAGCCACGCCATAAGCGACGGGCGGTTCTTCACGGGAGACATCGCCAAGATCGACGAAAAGGGCTGGGTCTACATCGTCGACCGCAAAAAGGATCTCATCAACGTCTCGGGCTTTAAAGTCTGGCCCAGGGATGTAGAAGATGTGCTCTATAAACATCACGCGGTCAAGGAAACCGCCGTGGTGGGGGTTCCCGACTCCTACAGGGGAGAGACCGTCAAGGCTTTTGTCTCCTTGCGCGACGAGTTTAAAGAAAAGGTAACCGGCGAAGAACTCATCGAGTTTTGCAAGGAGAGAATGGCCGCCTTCAAGTATCCGCGCCAGGTGGAAATCATAGAAGAAATCCCGAAAACGACCTCGGGGAAAGTGCTGCGAAGAGTGCTGCGACAACTGTAACAATTTAGGACAAAAAGAGCGGGGGAATGATTCCCCCGCGCCCCCCGGGGAACCGCGAAGCGGCGAGGGGTTGCAGGGGGCGAAAGCCCCCGCGCTTTGGGAAATCTTCCATTTCCAATAAACCGATTTCAAAGGAGAACCTATGAAGATGTACGCCTTTGCATGTGGCACTCTCATTACCGACAAAAGTCTCATCACTTTCGGCCGTGACATGGGCCAGAAATTCGAAGTGCCGGTTCCCTATTACCTGATCCGGCATCCCAGGGGGAACGTGCTGTTCGACCTGGGCAATTCCATCGAGGTGGCCAAAGATGCCAAAAAGCACTGGGGCGCGGTGGTTGATGTGTATACGCCGACGATGAAAGAAGAGGACTGGGTGGTAAACAACATCCAAACGGTGGGGGTAAAGCCCGAAGACATCGATTATGTCATTCTTTCCCATCTGCATCTGGATCACGCGGGTGCCGTCGGCGAGTTTCCCAACGCCAAATACATCGTCCAAAAAGAAGAGCTGAGATGGGCCTACACGGCCGAATTTTACCAGAGGGCCGCATACATCCGGGCCGATTTTGACAAGAATGTCGATTGGTGGATGCTCGACGGCCACAAAGACGACAATCTGGACCTGTTCGGCGACGGAACGCTCACCATCTGGTTTACCCCGGGCCACAGCCCCGGCGGCCAGTCCCTGGTGGTGAAACTGAACGAGGGCACCTTTGTCCTCACCGGCGATTGCGTCTACACTCGGGAGATTCTCGAAGAAAACGTCCTTCCCGGCCTTGGCTGGAATCAGGAACTGGTCCTGGCTTCAATAAACCGGATGCGGCGTGCGGAAAAGGCCCTGGGCTACACCGTCATTACCGGCCACGACCCGGACGTCTGGAAGACCGTCAAAAAAGCCCCGCAATATTATCAATAAATATCTTCCTGCGAAGCAGCCGCAAACAGCCGGCCCCGAAGGCGGTTTTCTTCGGGGCCGGCCCCCTTTACATCTTTGATGGCCTGAAAAGATATGCCCCCGGCATTTCCTGCGTCTCGTCGCCTCGAATGGGTACCGTATCTCGTTGATTAAATTTATCAGATTGATTAATTCGTCCAGTTCAAGGAAAAGTGAGGTGCAGCGATGAAATGTCCCGCATGCGGTTACCCGGAAATGGTCGAGAAAACTCTAGATGAAACTCTCTCCTACGGAGGGCGTTCGTTGACCCTGAATGGGATGCGTGGGGAATTTTGTCCGGCCTGCGGGGAGGGCGTCTGGGACGAGGAAAGCTATGGGCGCTATATCAATGCCCAAGCGGATCTGTTGCGCGCGGCAAAAGGCGACGTGAGCGTTGACATTCGGCGCATCCGGAAAAACCCAAAGCTCACTCAGGCGTAAGCTGGCAAGGTTTTTATTTTCCCGTTTCGTTAACAGCTTTCAAAGCCCCGGCCTTCCTCGCCAATTCTTGTATCCGACCGGGTTCCGCGCGGGTTTCGGGCAGGAGACTCTTCCAATCGTCAGGCGGATGACCACTCTCGATCATCTTACGGAAGATCTTGTAGGCGTCATCGTTACTCTCGTAGGCCCGCTTGGTCTTTTCGTCATTCACCCAGGCGTAGACGATTACCTTGCTCTTGGCGTGGTAGCGGAAGAACAGCCGGTATTGTTGGAAAAACGTGGCGCGTAACCAGTGCTTGCGACCCTTTCCAAGGGTCTTGCCCTGTCGGTATTCCGGCCTTGTGGGGCCCTGTGGAATGATATCAAATGCCAACTTCGCAATTGCGGCCAGCCGTTTGGCTGCATTCTTCCTGGTGAAACCATTCGGATCTTTTTGCCGAAACTCCTCGACCTGCCGGATCAGCGCTTCGAGTTGATCAAGAAACAGAGGGTGAGCAAAGATCGTCCAATCATTTACAACCAGGGGGGCCGACTTGTCCCGGCTCATTCATCATCTTCCGATAAGGCCGTATCGAGAGCGATTTCAACGCCGCCAACCAGCGACTGAATGCGATTGACAAGGCCGGCGTCGACGGCCTGGAGTCGTTCAGGGTGGTTGGCGATATCTCGCGCCAGAAAGTCCAGAAACTGCCCAAGCAGAGGATCATCATCTTCGGCGGAAGTGGCGCGTGTGAGTACCACTTCGCCGTTTTGGCGGAGGGTGTAGCGCACCTTGTCGCCCTTGCCGAGTTTGAGTGCGCGACGGACGGTTTCCGGCACCGTGGTCTGGTAGCGCTCGGTGAGCGTGGATTCGACTTCAAGGAAAGCAGCCATGGGTACTCTCCAGTGAAAGAGGTGGAGGAACGTATGAATGGTAATGCAAGTGCATTACCAGGTCAAGAGCTTTCAACAATCACGACCGTTCCACCAACTCCCGGCTCTCAGGAGACCCACGGGTTTTATATAACTACCGAGACCCCGGGCGGGTTCTCCGCTTCCGGTTTCGTGCCCCCAAAACGTCCCTCCCCCAGTTCCGGCCTCGTCCAAGATTCGGCTGCTTCCGGAATTTCCCCCGAGCGATCTGATTTCCTTTCTCTCTGCCTCCATCTTTATCGCGGAAGATATGATTCAGAACTAAAGGCCCAGCTTTCGCAGGAGATGATGGAGAGCCAGCCGCTTGATTCCGAGGAGCTTTGCCGCCTCGGTCTTGTTGCCCCGGCTTTCCTGCAGGGCGCGCAGGACGTGTTTGCGCTGCATCCGCTCTATGGCCTGCTCGAGTGAAAACCCGGCTTCCCAAAGCTTGGGGTCGTCCTCAAGGCAGAGGCCGTTTACGGGAGGAGGCTGCGATTCCTGGAGAAGCTCCGGGGGCAGATTTTCCTTCTTTATGATGGAGCACTCTTCGAGGAGCACGATGCGCTCGATCGAATTTTTGAGTTCCCGCACATTGCCTTTCCACGGATAGCGGCGGAATATTTCCTCGACTTCGCCCGTCATGCCTTCGACTCCGCGGCGCAAGGTCCTGTTGAACTGGGCTACGAAATGGTGCGCCAGCAAAACGATGTCCTCGCCTCTTTCGCGCAGCGCGGGCAGTTCGATCTGAACTATGTTGAGCCGGTAGTAGAGGTCTTCGCGGAATTTTCCCTCTGCGATCGATTGCTTCAGGTTTTGATTGGTGGCGGCGATGACCCTCACGTCAACGGGTATGTTCTGCGAGCTTCCGATGCGCCGGAGCACTCTTTGCTCCAGGACTCTCAAAAGCTTTGCCTGGAGCGAAAAATCCAGGTCTGCGATTTCGTCCAGAAACAGGGTCCCCCCGTTGGCCTCTTCGATCAAACCCGCCCGGGAGCGTTTGGCGTCGGTAAAAGCGCCTTTCTGGTAGCCGAACAGCTCGCTTTCCAGGAGCTGGGCAGGGATGGCCGAGCAGTTGATGTCGATGAAGGGCTTCTCGCAGCGGCTGCTGTTATGATGAACGGCCCTGGCCACGAGTTCTTTCCCCGTTCCGGTCTCGCCCGTAATGAGGACGGTATTCACCTCCGAGCGGGCTATCTTCTTTATGGCGCCAACGACCTGCTGCCAGGCGGGGCTTTTGCCGATCAAATTCCTCAAGTCATAGAGCTGCCGGTTGGCGCGGTTGTGCAGCCGCACCTCGCGGCGCAGCATTTTGGATTCCATGGCGAATCGGACGATGGAAAGCGCGTTGCGGGTTTGAAAAGGCTTGCTCAGATAATCCCAGGCGCCGAGCTTCATCGCCTTAACGGCGCTTTCCACCGAGGCGTACGCCGTCATGACGATCACGATCGTGTCGCTGTCCTCCTGCCGGACTTTCTCCAAAACCTTGATGCCGCTCATGTCCGGCAGCTTGACGTCGAGCAGGATCACATCGGGTTCGAACCGTTCGAATTTGCTCAAAGCCTCTTTGCCGCTGTTTGCCAGTTGCACGGAGTAGCCTTCGTCGATGAATGCCACCTCCAGAGAGTCGCGAATGAGGGATTCGTCATCGACGATGAGAATGGAATGAGATGCCGGGCCCTGATCTTTCATGAACGCGCCCCCTTTTCGGCAGGAACCATCCCGGGAAACACCAGGGTAAATCGGGACCCGACCGGATACAGAGGTTCAAAAAGTATTTCACCTCCGTGTTCGTCCATGATGCTTTGCGTTATGGGCAATCCCAGGCCTGTTCCGGCGGGCCGGGTGGTGAAGAAGGGCTCGAAAATCTTTTGCTGAAGGTTCGGCAAAACCCCCGTGCCGGAGTCCCGGACGTGGATCTGCTGCAGGACCCCGGGAGCTTTTTTCACCGTTTCCAGGCCTATCCACAGCTTCCCGCCTTCGGGCATGGCTTGAATACCGTTCAGGATGAGGTTTAGAAGCGCCTGCTTTACACCCCCCTCAACTCCCATTATCCAGGGGTGCACCGCCTTCTTTTCCACAATCAGTTCGATTCCCTTGCGCCTGCACTGATTTTCGAAGAGCAAAACGACGTTATCGATGATTTTCCCGAGGTGAA
The DNA here is from genome assembly GCA_021813685.1 of Deltaproteobacteria bacterium. Taxonomy (GTDB): domain Bacteria; phylum Desulfobacterota; class Syntrophobacteria; order Syntrophobacterales; family Syntrophobacteraceae; genus SbD1. The sequence continues at coordinate 8,116 of JAKAJS010000178.1, forward strand.
TGCGTTGTTTATCCCCCAGTTCGGGGCGCGCGAAATTTACCAGGTCGGCCACGATTTGTTCGAGCCGCGCAACCTCCTGTAGTGCCCCTTTCATGAGTTTTTTGCTGTCGCGGTCCATGACTTTGGCGAGCCGCGTGCAAACGACATCCAGGCTGACGTTGATGCCGGTGATGGGATTTCGAATCTCATGGGCAAGGGCAGCGGAAAGCTTGCCCAAAGCGGCCAGGTTTTCCAGCCGCTGCAGGTATCCTTTTTGTTTCCGCTTTTCGGTGACGTCTTCAAAAATGATCAGGGAGCCTGAGTGGACTTCCGAGTCGAGGATGAGCGACCGGATCGTGAGAACGATCGTGATCTCCCCTCCCGAGGGCATAGCGAGGCGCATCTCGCGTGAGACCGTCTCTTGATTGTCCTTGAGATTTGCCTCCACCAGGGAGGCGATTTCCGTGCAGCCGGGGAAAAACTCGCCGATGTGGAGACCGGGGGGTGTTGCGTCGTCCAGGTGAAGAATGAACCGGGCTGCCGGGTTCATCGTCTGCACCCGCGCATGGCGGTCTGTAGTGACGATCCCGTAGGAGTAGTTCGTGATAATACTTTCCGATTTGTTCTTCTCATGGATTACCTGCTCCATGAGGTGGGCCTTTTCGAGCGTTATGGCCGTCGTTGTGCTGAGCACATCGATGAGTTCCCGGGCCGATTCGGTCTGCTCCACGGCGCCCAGAAGAATGAAGCCTGTGACGTCCGCGTTGTTGGAGACCATGGTGGAAAAATCCAGGGAAAAAGCATCCCCGATCCGGCTGATCGATTGACACAGCACGCTTTTGGGTAAAGACTCATCCATCTCCCATTGTTTGTCGAACTGCTTGAGGGCGCGCGACAGTTCCCGCCGCATCCGGCTGCTCAGGCCCCTGGCCGCAGACAGTCGAACCCGTTTGGTGCCCTTGTCATATTCCAGAAAGACCGCACGGGAGGCCCCGACAAGGCGTGTCAGGCCCTGGAGCGAGACCCGAATGATCTTCGCGGTCGAATCGGCCGCGCGAATCCGGTTGGCGATATCGTTCAGCAGGATGAACTGCTCGATGCGGGCAAGGTTTCTGCGGTGCAGCCGCGCATTTTCCATGACGATCCCGGCGTGGGCTGCAAAGATCTTCAAAGACTCGATATCCTGGTCGGTGATCGGAAAGGCGCTCTTTTGCTTGTCCACGCCCAGTACCCCGATCACTTTGCCCCCCGTGAGGATCGGAACGTGCAGATTGCTGCCTCTGCGCCCCTGGGAAGCAGTCACCTTCCTGTCGATCTCCGTCAGGGCCGGATCGTTTTCGATGTCGTCGATTCCCATCACACAGCCCGTTTTGGCCACTCTGGTCTCGATGCAGTCGTGCCGCGCCATGTCGAACGGATGACGGTAGGCGCGATCCACCCCTTCGGGGGAAAACCCCTTGAGGTACTTGCAGTGGAGTTGGTTGCCGTCGGGACTGATCAGGTACAGAATGGCGCGGTCGAAACCGAGTTCGTCGGTCGCCCCTTCGACGATATAGGACAAAATGGCGTCCATGCCGGCCGAGGTGTCGATCAGCTTACTGATGTTATAGATGGAGGTAAGTGCCCGAATGGCGCGGTGCATTTGGGTGAAGGCGCCCAGAGTCCGACGGCGCAGGCTGCGGAGCCGTTCGGAAAAATCGAGCGCCCCCGGAACTTCGCGCGCCTCACCTGCGAGCACATCCATATCGTGCAACAGGTCTTCGAAAGTCTCCCGCCCGCGAGTGAAATCCATAGGATTGTGCTGCTAGGCGCTTCGCAACCGCGGCGGAAGGATAAACACCCTGCGCAGTCCTTCTTGGAGAGAGATCGCGGTTTCAGGGCAGAACCGCGCGCAGACCCCGCAGCCCAGGCATGCGCTCTCATCGCGCTCGGCCACGCCGTTTTCGTTTAGCGCGATCGCGTCCGTCGGGCACCATTCCACGCATGTGCCGCATCCCACGCACGTCTCCGCATCGATCACCGCCAGGTGATAGGTGGAATTGATCATGGGAAGAGTGCCGTCGCGCCAGGTCCGAAGTGTATCGCAGCAATCCTTGCAGCAGTTGCAGATGCTGGTCTCGGGGCTCGATTCCCGCGAGTTCGGGTGAAACGCCTTGTGGATCAGGCCGGCCTGTTCCGCTTCTTTTAGTAAACGTAAGGCCTCCTGCCGGTCAACCTTTCGGGCAAACCCCTGGGCGCTGGTGTGCCGGGCGGATTTCCCGAAGGAAAAGCAATTCTCGACGGGGGCCTTCGTCTTGCAAGGCTCCCCCAGCAGGCTGCGCCGCTGGCGGCAGAAGCAGTGTCCCACGGCGATGTCGTCAAACTTGTTGATGATCTCTTCGACCGTCTGGCTGGGGAGGATAAACTCCTCGGGGGCGCCAATCGATTTTTCGACCGGAATGATGCGGATGGCCTTGCCGTCGGCGGTTTTCCCGCCCGCAACGGTGCGATCTATGGCCGGGGCTGCGGAAAAAAGGGGCAGGAGGTGATCGTAGTGTTGCTGGGTCACATCGCGGAGTTCGGTCAAAAGCTTTTCGAAAAGCTTTGCCAGCTCCTTTTCCTCCCGGCTTCCGGTGAGCTCGCCCATGAATTTGTATTCCATGAGCCCGACCATCATGAGGGGCAGCAGCCGATACACCATGACGCCGGCGGAGTTTGGCTGATTGAAAATGAACCCCTTTTTGGCCAGCGAGCCGGCCAGCTTTTCTATCTTCTCTTCGCCAAACCCGCTGGAGGCGACCAGTTGCTCCATGGTCTGGGAGGACTTTTCACGGAAGGCATAGATAAGGTCCAGTTCCTCTTCGCTCTCGCCCACCACGTTTTCGATAATGGCAATGGCTGTCTGCGTGACCGGGAATGTGATCAGCCCCTGTCTGCAGACGACCTCTGCACCACGTTTGAATTTTTCAGACAATGTCGATTGCGTCATGGAAACATCCCTTCCTGGTCTCAAGGCTCGTTACGCATTTTTCGTTCAAGGGGGGTCCGGATTGTTGTGGGGATCGACCAATCCATTTCATACACTA
>JAKAJS010000134.1 GCA_021813685.1 Deltaproteobacteria bacterium
TGCGGCTATCATGGGTGGCAGCGTCAGGCCGGGTCGCTCTCCATCCAGGAAGTCATCGAGTCGCGCCTTGGAGTCATGCTCGGCGAAAGAGTGGCCATCTGCGCCTCCGGCCGCACTGATTCGGGAGTACACGCCAAGGGGCAGGTCGTAAGCTTTCGGGCGCGCACAAACCTTACCGCCGACCAGATCCTCAAGGGGCTAAACAGCCTCCTTCCGAACGACATCGCGATTCTGGCCTCCGAGGAGGTCGATCGCTCTTTTCACGCTCGCTTTTCCGCAGTAAGCAAGGTATACGAGTACCACATCCTGAACCGCCCGGCGCCTTCGGCACTTCTTCGCAATTACGTGTGGCACGTACGCATGCCTCTTGCGGTGGAACCGATGAAGGAATGTCTGAAAACGATTTGCGGCAGAATCGATTTTTCGGCATTCATGGCCTCGGGCTCCCCCGTTTCCTCGACCTCGCGCACCATGCTGCGGGCCGAACTCGAAAAGAGGGGCGCGGACAGGCTGAAGTTCACCTATGAAGCAGACGGATTTTTGCGCCACATGGTGAGAAATCTCACGGGCACGATCATCGAGGTCGGAAAAGGAAAGAGGACGCCCGGAGACTTCGAGCGCATTCTAAGAAGCGGAGATCGCAGGCAGGCGGGCATAACGGCACCCGGACACGGGTTGTATCTTATTTCAGTACATTACGGGCAAAACGGCCGACTATCCACCGGAGGAACGATATGAAGTTAGCTGCAAGACTTGGCAGGATCAAACCCTCAGCCACTCTGGCGATTAATGCCAAGGCGAACGAACTCAAAAAGAGCGGAGTCCGCATCATCAATTTCGGCGTAGGCGAGCCTGATTTCGATACGCCTCAAAATATCGGCAACGCCGGGATGGAGAGTATCAGGAAGGGGATGACCCGCTATACGGCGGTGGGGGGGATAAATGAACTCAAAGACGCCGTGTGCTCTACCCTCAAGGCCGATTACGGTCTTTCCTACGGACGGGAAAACGTTTTGGTTTCCTGCGGGGGCAAACACGCGCTCTACAATCTGTTCATGACCCTGCTCGACCCGGGAGATGAGGTCATTATTCCTTCGCCCTTCTGGGTGAGCTATCCGGACATGGTGAACCTGGCAGACGCCAAGCCCGTAGTGGTCACCTGTCCTCAGGAAGACGGGTTCATTTTGCGGCCCGAAAACCTGGAGAAGGCGATTACGCCCCGGACCCGGCTGCTGATCCTTAACAGCCCGTCCAACCCGACCGGAAAATACTATGGCGCCGACGAACTCAAGGCGCTCGCCGAGGTGCTCCTGCGGCATGAAAACGTTCTGATTGCAAGCGATGACATTTACTACCGAATTCTTTTCGGCGGGAAAAAATGGGTCAACCTCGCAATGGTCGAGGAAAAACTGCGCGATCGCATCTTCATTCTAAACGGTGTGAGCAAGAGTTACTGCATGACCGGCTGGCGCATCGGCTACCTCGTCGGGGACCGAACGGTCATCAAGGCGGCCACCGATTTCCAGAGCCAGGTGACGAGCAATGCGGCCTCCATATCGCAATGGGCGGCCGTGGAGGCACTCGCCGGCGATCAGAAGCCGGCGGCGGAAATGGCGAAAGTATTTGAAAGACGGTGTACGCGGGTGCTGGAGCTGCTTTCCGCAATGCCCGGCATCACGTGTGCTGCGCCCGATGGCGCCTTTTATGTCTTTCCCAATTTCAGCGCCTATTTCGGGAAGAAATTCGGAACGCGCACAATAGCCGGTTCCCTCGATCTTGCCGATTTTCTCATGGAGGAGGCCCACGTGGCCGTAGTTCCCGGAGAGGCCTTCGGCGAAAACAATTGCATCCGGTTCTCCTATGCTCTTTCCGACGAGGAAATCGAGCAGGGATTCGATGCCGTGGCCAGGGCGCTGCGAAAACTCAGCTAAAGACCTACCGGAAGCGGGGCCATGCGTGGCATGTCGGGGTTCGCTGTGCTCACCCCAACCTACGAATTTGGACACCCGGCAACGTGATTCGCCCCCCTTGCCCCCCTTTGGAAAAAGGGGGGTATCCGGTGCCGACCTCATTGAAAGGGGGGGGCAAAAAGTTGCACGATATGGAACAAGACAAACTCTTTGCTTCCCGCTTCCCGCTTCCCGCTTCCGCTGTCCTTATCCTGATTTGTCTGCTTTTCTACCTTCCGGGGCTTTTTACCATTCCGCCCATGGACCGTGACGAAGCCAGGTTTGCCCAGGCGTCCAAACAGATGACGGAAAGCCGCGATTTCGTGCGGATCCGTTTCCAGAATACGCCCCGCAACAAAAAACCGATTGGGATCTATTGGCTCCAGTCTGCGAGTGCCGAGCTTGCCGGAACGGCAGCGCTTCGAAAAATCTGGCCCTACCGCATTCCATCGCTTCTGGGAGCGATTCTTTCCGTTCTTTTCACCTTTGCGCTGGGCAGGCGCCTGTTTGGAGAAAAGACCGGGTTTCTTGCCGCCCTCCTTTGCTCGAGTTCGATCCTGCTCGTAATCGAGGCACATATTGCGACGACTGACGCCGTACTCCTTGTGACGATCCTGGCTTCCCAGAGCGCGCTTAGCCGGTTTTATCTGCGGGAGGATAAAAGCAAACCCGCAGGGATCGGACCTTTTCTGACCTTCTGGGTGGCACAGGCGGCCGGGATCCTTGTGAAAGGACCGGTCACGCCGATGATCGGGGTTCTCACGATCGGCTGCCTCACCGCGGCTGACAGGGATACGCAATGGCTTAAGGGGCTAAGACCCCTGGCAGGCCTTGCGATATTGATTTTGCTCGTAAGCCCCTGGATGATCGCCATAGGGATCGATACCCGGGGACTTTTCTACAAACAGGCCGTGGTAGGGGATTTTCTCTCCAAGGTGGCCTCGGGGCAGGAATCTCACGGATTCCCGCCCGGCTTTTACCTGCTCCTTTTGCCCCTCACTCTCTGGCCTGCCTCTCCGCTTGCAGGAGCTGCGGTGTTTCGGGCATGGAAGTCGCGCTCGGAGGCCGCAGTTCGATTTTGCCTCGCCTGGGTGCTGCCGGCGTGGATCGTTTTCGAACTGGTCCCAACCAAGCTCCCCCATTATGTTTTACCGCTCTATCCGGCATTATGTCTTCTCGTCGCCCACACCATCATATCGGCGGAAGAGGGCAAGAGGGGCGAACTCGACTCGAAACTGGTCAAAACCGGCTATGTATTATGCCAGCTCGTGATTGTCGTGCTCGGACTGGGGTGTCTCGCACTACCGTGGATCCTGGAACATCGGTTCGCCCCGCTTGCGGTGATACCGGCAGCGGCGGGGATCGCCGGCGCGGTTTTTTCGACCCGGACTTTCCTCACGGGGCGCTACCTGCGCGCCACGGCGGTCGCGGTGGCAGCGACCGCTCTGGTACTCGTTCCCGCCCTCCAGTGGATCTTGCCGGGGATTAACTCTATCTGGCTGAGCAGAAGCGTCAGTGCGGCTGCCCGGGAAATTGGCGGAAATCAGGTCAAGCTCTGTTCGGTAGGCTACTACGAACCCAGCCTGGTTTTCCTGCTCGGAACCGGGACGCTTCTCACCTCTGCGGGCGACGCCGCGCGGTATCTCGAGAAAACCCCCGGCGCCCTGGCCCTCGTGGACCGCAGGCAGAAGGACAACTTTCTGAAGAAAGCGCAGGCCATGGGCCTGCACGTGCGCCAGGTGGGCGCACTGTCCGGCATCAATTACTCGAAGGGCAGAAGAATGCTGCTGCGGCTGTATGAGGGGGTGAACAGTGAGCAGTGAACGGTGAACAGTGCAAACGGCACTCAGGACTCGATCGTGCTGTGAGCAGGAAGAACCCACCTCAGTTCACTGATCACTGTCTTCTCTGGACTCTTGACGCTACGCGGGATATGATCGGGCAAGTCCAGTTTTGTTGCTCATCATTCAAAGGGGCATCCGATGATAATCGGTCTCGACGTTGGCGGCACGCACACGGATGTCGTGCTGATTGGAGAGGGCCGAATCTTGCGCCAGGTAAAAGTCGCAACCGATCCCGCCAATCTTTTCGATTGCGTGTGGGCCGGACTCGAGATGATTACCAGGGGGATTGCGCCCGAAAAAATCCACCGTGCTGTTTTAAGCACAACTCTTACCACCAATGCCATTGCCGAAGGGCAGCTGGAAAAAACCGGCATCGTCGTATCGGCGGGCCCGGGCATCGATCCGGCTAATTTTCAAATCGGCAGTCATTATTATTGCGTCTCGGGCTCGATCGACCATCGCGGTCGGGAGGTTCAGCCTCTGCGGAAGAGCGAAATCGAGGAAATCGCCGACATATTTCTGGCCGAAAACGTCCGGCAGGCTGCAGTCGTATCGAAGTTCTCCGTACGAAACCCCTGCCACGAACTCGAAATGGCCGAAATCCTGCGTCGGTCGTGCGAAATCGTTGTCCCGGGCCATACTCTTTCGGCAACCCTCAATTTCCCCCGCCGGATCGTCACGGCATGGCTCAATGCGGCCGTGCAAACCGTGCACAGGCAGTTTTTCGAAGCGGTACGGGATGCGCTCAAAAGCAAGGGTTTCGAAATCCCCATCTACGTCCTCAAGGCCGACGGGGGGACGATGAGCTTTGAAGCCTCGATCGATGCGCCCGAACAGACGATCTTTTCGGGTCCGGCGGCAAGTGTTCTGGGGGCACTCCCGTTTGTCTCCCATTCGGGCGATACCCTTGTGCTCGATATCGGAGGTACGACTACCGATATCGCGCTGTTCGTGCGCCGGAGCCCGCTGCTCGAACCGCTTGGAGGCGAGGTCGGGGGACGCAGAACACTCATACGGGCGCTCAAGACCAGGTCGATCGGCCTGGGGGGCGACTCTTGCGTTGCGGTTATCGACGGGAACCTGCGGATCGGCCCCCGCCGCTCAGGACCGGCCATGGCCTACGGGGGGTTGTCTCCAACTCCTACCGATGCTTTGTTTGTCCTGGGAAAAGCGGTGAACGGCGACCGCGAGGCGGCCAGGCGCGGTTTGGCCCCTATTGCCGAGCAGCTCTCGATGCCCCTCGAAGGGGCCGCCAGGCTGATCCTGGATGTTTCGTGCAAAAAGATTGTGCGCGCCGCTCGTGAAATGATCGAAGAGATCAACCGCAAGCCGGTGTATACGGTAAAAGAGCTTTTGTCCGGCTACAGAATCGAGCCCGAGGAAATTCTGGCTCTCGGGGGCCCGGCGCCCTATTTTGCTCCCCTGCTCGAAGAACTCACCGGCATTGCGACCTGCACGGTGCCGCAGTGGCATGTGGCCAACGCTATCGGGGCGGCCCTGGCCAAGAACACCTGTGAGGTCACTCTTTTTGCCGACACCCAAAGGGGAGTGGCCCTGGCACCCGAGGAGCAATTCAGCCGCCCGGTAGGAAAGGACTTCGACAGGAAAAGCGCGCTTTCCCTGGCGTGCGACCTGCTCCGGGCAAAGTGTATAAAGGCGGGCGCCTCGGAATGCGACATAGACCTGGAGGTTGTCGAAGACAGTCAGTTTAACATGGTGCGGGACTTCTACACCGTCGGGCGCAACATTCGCGTGCAGGTCCAGACGCGTCCCGGCCTCATCGCGGAGTGCCAGGACCTTGCGCAGTCGATGTTCAACTGCTGCGTTCTGCCGGATTGTGTGTAGTGAACAGTGAGCAGTGAACAGTGAACAGAAAAACCCGCTCACTAATCACTTCTCACGTCACTGTTCACTGATCACTGTTCACTGAGGTTTTATGCTTTCATCCAAAGACAAAATCGGCCTCGTATTTTTCCCCGCCTTCGACTGGGCGATCGATCCGACGCATCCCGAGCGGGAAGAACGATTGCTCTATACGCAGGACCAGGTGTTCGAGGAAGGCATCCTCGACATCGAGGGCATCGTTGAATATAAACCCGATATGGCCACGGTGGAAGATATCCGGCGCGTTCACTTCTGCATCCCCGACGAACTGAGCGTGGTCACCGAATCTCACCTCATAAGCGCGGGGGGAGCAAAGAAAATCGGTTCGGAGGTGCTCCAAAAAAACATCCGCAGAGGCTTTGCCCTCGTTCGACCGCCGGGCCATCATGCGATGCGGGTGGTGCACGGGGCGCGGGGCTTTTGCAACATTAACATCGAAGCCGTAATGATCGAGTATCTGCGGCAGACCTACGGCGTTGACCGCGTGGCCATCGTGGATACCGACTGCCACCATGGTGACGGCACCCAGGACATTTACTGGCACGACCCGGATACGCTCTTTCTTTCCGTACACCAGGACGGACGAACGCTCTATCCCGGGACGGGGTTTACCTCCGAATACGGGGGCCCCAATGCCGCAGGAATGACTATCAATCTGCCGCTTCCACCCCGCACCTCCGAGGAGGGGTTTCTCTACGTGCTGGAAAACGCAATCCTGCCGATCCTCGACGAATTTAAACCCGAGCTGATCGTCAACTCTGCGGGGCAGGACAACCACTACACCGACCCGATAACCGACATGAACTTTACAGCCCGCGGCTACGCCGAGCTCACCAACCGCCTCAAGCCCGATATCGCCGTTCTCGAAGGCGGCTATTCGATTGAGAGCGCCCTGCCCTACATGAATGTCGGCATCATTCTGGCGCTTGCCGGACTCGACTACAGCCGGATCCGCGAGCCCGACTACGACCCGGACAAGCTCAGACAGGGTCCGGAGATATCGGAAAAAATCGAAAAAGTCGTCGAGGAGGCTCTCGAGGTATGGAAAAGGGGCCCGGGAATCCGGGAAATTAAACGCCACAGCGGCGAATTCTTCCGCCGTCAACGCCATATCTTTTACGATACGGACAATATCATCGAAATTCAGCAGGAAACGGTCCGGGCCTGCCCGGAGTGCGGAGGGCTTCTGGCCATAGACTCGCAGACCGACAGAGGGCGAAGAATCCTCGCGATTCACATTCCCCGCAAGGCGTGCAGGCAGTGCAGGGAGGCCGGCTACAGACTCTATGACTCAACAGGCCTTGGCGAATACAATCAGATCTGCCTCCAGGACCGTACCACGGACGAGTACTTTTCCAGAAAATGAAACCTCTTTTCCTTAAAAATTTCACGTTGGAGCAACTCGAAGCGTGGGTCCTCTCCCTGGGAGAGAAGCCCTTTCGCGCCCGTCAACTCTACAGACACCTATATACCAGAAATGTCTCCGACTGGAGTCAATGCACCGACATCAGCCGAGACTTCCGTGAGAGGCTTGAAGCCGAAGCGGCCCTCGACGCTCTGGCCGTGGCCCGCGTCGATGAAGCCGGCGACGGGACACGGAAATATCTTTTCCGCCTCCATGACGGCAATTTCATCGAATCGGTGCTCATTCCCGATCCGCCTCGGTGCACCCTGTGCATCTCCAGCCAGGTCGGGTGCGCGCTGGGGTGTAAATTCTGCCTGACCGGAACCATGGGGCTCAAGCGCAATCTCGAAACGGCCGAAATAGTCGACCAGGTATGCCATGCCCTGCGGGACCCGAAGCTCGGAGACAAAGTAAACAGCCTCGTCTTGATGGGAATGGGGGAACCCCTGGCCAATTACGACCAGGTCCTGCGAGCGCTCGGGATTCTAACCGACCCCGACGGACTGATGTTTTCCCATCGCCGGGTGACCCTTTCCACAGCAGGGCTTGTCCCCCAGATGCGGCGCCTCGGAACGGATTCGGCCGTAAACCTCGCGATAAGCATCCATGCGCCCAACGACGCCCTGCGAGACGAACTCATGCCGGTAAACAGGACCTATCCGCTCGGCGAACTCATGCGAACATGCCGCGAGTATCCGCTCCAGGCGAGGAAGCGCATTACCTTCGAGTACATCCTGCTGGACGGCGTAAACGACGGCCCCCGGGAGGCAAAGGAGCTCGTAAAGCTTCTAAAAGGGGTGCGGGCCAAGATAAACCTTATCGCGTTCAACCCCCATCCGGGCTCGATCTACCGGACCCCCTCCCCGGAAAAAATCCTGGCGTTCCAGGATGTCTTGCGAAATGCGAATCTAACTGCGATAATCCGCAAGAGTCGAGGCGGGGAGATAGGCGCGGCTTGCGGGCAATTGGCGACAAGGCAGTGAACGGTGGACAGTGAAGAGTGAACAGTAATAGCGACCCAAATCCAGTCGCTGATCACTGCTCACTGATCACTGTTCACTGATGGAGGACATTGACGTTGGGACCTGATTTTAGTAAACAAAACGGGTTGATTCCGGTTATTGTACAAAGTTTCGAGACCGGGAAGGTGCTGATGCTGGCCTACATGAACGAAACGGCCTGGGAGAAGACTGTCCAGACCGGCAAGGCCCACTACTGGAGCAGGTCGCGTCAGAAGCTCTGGATGAAGGGCGAAGAGTCGGGAAATATCCAGCATGTCCGGGAGATCGCGATCGACTGCGATTCGGACACCGTCCTTCTCAAGGTCGATCAAGTTGGAGGAGCGGCTTGCCACACCGGTTTTGAAAGCTGCTTTTACCGTTTTTTACACAACGGTGAGTTTGAAGTGCGGGGAACGCCGCTTTTCGATCCACGGGAGGTCTACAAGAAGTGAAACAGTTAAATCTCGGCATTCCCAAGGGGAGTCTCCAGGAATCCACCCTCAGGCTTTTCCAGCAGTCGGGCTGGAAGATATCGCTTTCGGACAGAAACTATTTTCCGGAAATAAACGATCCGGACATCAGCTGCTCTATCTGCCGCGCCCAGGAGATGTCGCGCTACGTCGAAAACGGGACTTTCGACGCGGGCCTCACCGGCCGCGACTGGATCATGGAAAACGACTCCAAAATTCATGTGGTTGCCGACCTTATCTACTCCAAAGTGAGCCAGAGGCCTGCCAGATGGGTGCTTGCGGTTCCGATGGACTCGCCGGTGCAGTGTGAAGAGGATCTCGCGGGGAAAAAAATCGCCACCGAACTCGTCAATTTCACCCGGAGACACTTCGAGGGAAAGGGCATCAAGGTCGATGTGGAGTTTTCCTGGGGAGCAACGGAGGCAAAAGTCATCTCGGGGCTTTGCGACGCCATAGTGGAGGTGACGGAGACGGGTTCGACCATGCGTGCCAACGGTCTTAGAATCGTTTGCGAATTGATGCAGTCGAACACGCAGCTTATAGCCAATGCCGATGCATGGCAGGATCCCTGGAAGCGCGAGAAGATCGAGCACATCTCTCTTCTGCTCCAGGGGGCGCTTCGCGCCGAGGGTCTTGTCGCGCTCAAGATGAATGTGCCCAAGGCAAAAATCGAAGAGGTCGTAAAGATTCTTCCCAGTTTGAACGCTCCGACAATCGCAGGTCTTTTCCAATCCGACTGGCTTTCGGTGGAGACGGTGGTATCCAAAAGCCGGGTACGCGAGCTCATCCCTGAACTGATACGAAAAGGAGCCGAAGGGATCATTGAGTACACCCTCAACAAGGTGATCTGAAAAATGAGACGACTTTGGTTTCTCTACCTTGCCTTTGCGGTGGCGCTCCTTTCCGGATGCGCCACCACGTCGCAGCAATCCCCGCGCTTATCGGCGGATCAGCTCAAAAGCCTGGGGGAAAAGGCTCTTTCCGCCAATGATACGGGCGCCTCGCTGCGATTTCTTACCGAAGCGGAGCGGGAGCGGCCTCACGACGCCAGCATAGAATACGACCTGGCTCTGGCGTACAATCAGCGCGGCTTTAAAGACCAGGCTCTCCAGCACATCAAGAAGGCCTTGGAAATTAAGCCCAATTATCCGGAAGCCTTGAACACCATCGGCTACATGTACGCCGTAGACGGACAGTTCGATCTGGCCAGGGATTCTTTTACGAAGGCGCTGAACGACCCCTTCTACCAGACGCCCCAGATTCCCGCCTACAATCTGGGCAGGCTCTACGAACAGCGGGGCGACTACACGAACGCGCTCTCCTACTACAGGCAGGCGGTGAAGCTCGCACCCGGGTACGCGCAGGCATGGTATGAAATCGGAAGGGTTTTGGAGCGTACGGGCAAAAACGATGAAGCAAGGAACGCCTACCAAAAGGCGGTGCAGGAATCGGAGCTGCCCCAAGCCTGGCTGCACCTGGGCATAATGAGCTACCGGGCCGGTGATTTCAAATCTGCTGCAGGGGCCTTCGGCCAGGTCGAGCGGATTGCCCCCGGGAGCCCTCTGGCAAACGAGGCGCAAAAGTATCTCCAGAAGATCAATACCCCGGCGTGGCAGCACCTCCGAGGCGACCACCGGAAGCGGAAAAAGACATGACTTGCAGAAGACTTGAGCAGCTGACGTCCTTTATCGCCATGGATGTTCTCGAGCGAGCCCAGGAAATGGAGCGGGCGGGGGAATCGATAATCCATCTCGAGGTCGGCGAGCCTGATTTCAACACCCCGGAAGCCATAAAAAATGCGGCGATCGAAGCTCTTGTGCGGGGAGAGACCCATTATACGCACAGCCTTGGCAGTTCCGCGCTGCGCGAGGCGATCTGCGGTCATTATGCATCGACCTACGGGGTAGGCGGCCTCGAACCCGACCAGGTGATCGTCACCTCGGGGACCTCCCCCGCTTTCCTGGTGGCAATGGCGGGCTTTCTGGAGTGCGGCGGAGAAGTCATCCTTTCCAATCCGCACTACCCCTGCCATCCGAACTTCGTGCGTTTTCTCGAGGCCAACCCGGTCATGGTTCCGGTTTACGAAGAAGACGGGTTCCAGTTGCGCCCCGAAGCCATACGAGCGGCAATTACGCCGCGAACCGGCGCCATACTGGTAAATTCGCCCGCAAACCCCACCGGAAATCTCCTCGATGCGGACCGGATGGCCCAGATCGCAGACACGGGCAAGCTCATCCTGAGCGATGAAATCTATCACGGCCTGGTCTACGAGGGCCGCGCGCACTCGGCGCTCGAATTCACCCGAAACTGCATCGTCTTCAACGGCTTTTCCAAACTCTACGCCATGACCGGCTGGAGACTGGGATACATGATCGCGCCCAAAGACATGGTGCGGCCGATACAGAAGATGGTGCAAAATTTTTTCATCTCCGCAAATTCGGTCTCCCAGGCGGCGGGCTGCACCGCTCTAAAGGACCCGAGCGTTGCCGCAGATGTTTCGAAGATGCTTGCGACCTATAATGAGCGCAGAAAATATATCCTCACCCGCCTGCGGCAGATGGGGTTCGGGATAACCGTCGAACCGACAGATCGGA
>JAKAJS010000032.1 GCA_021813685.1 Deltaproteobacteria bacterium
GTTCCTTCTTGGGCTTCATCGGCTTCTCCTTTCAACCTCAAGAGTTCGGCCGATCATAGCACCTACGCCGGTATGGAAACACGCAGGCTTACCGAAAACTCACGATCTATCTGCCCGCCAACCTGCGCGTCTTTCTGGCCCCGGGAAGCACGGACATGCGCAAGGCGATTAACAGCCTCTCGATTCTGGTGGAAAGCACCCTGGCCCTCGACCTGTTTTCCGGCCACCTCTTTGTATTCTGCAATCGAGGCCGGACAATACTCAAGATCCTGTACTGGGACCGAAACGGTTTTTGCCTTTGGCAAAAAAGGCTTGAGAAGCACCGCTTCAAATGGCCTCAGAATAGCGATGAGGTTATGGAGATCGGGACAAGGGAACTAAGCTTTATTCTCGAAGGTCTGGATATCGGTTCTGTCCATCCTCACGTTTCGTTACAATACTCAACAATGATTTAACGATATTTGTGCAAATAAGAAACGAAAACAGGTGCAATTATGGCAGAAACCTGTTAATTTACTCCAATGCAGCCGATAAACGACACATTGCCCGATAATCCTGAGGAACTCAAGGCGATCATCCTGGACAAGGATGAGATCATCTCCAGTAAAGATGAGCATATAACGATTCTTGAAGAGCAAATTCGTGTTCTCAAGAAGGCAATTTTCGGCGCAAAGAGTGAAAAGCGCAGACCAGATGAAACAGAAGGCGGCGCCCAGCTCCATCTGTTCAATGAGGCAGAAGCGCTGGTCGAAGAGAAAAAAGAAGAAACCACCGTTACAATTCCGGAGCACACTCGCCAAAAGCCCAAGCGTAAACCCCTTCCTGAGAATTTGCCACGCGTAGAGGTCATTGAAGACATAGATGAATCGGAGAAGGTCTGCGCATGCGGGGCGGAACTTTCCCGGATCGGAGAGGATGTATCCGAAAGGCTGGATATCATTCCGGCAAAAATCCAGGTCATCAGGACCATACGCCCCAAGTACGCATGCAAGAGCTGCGAGGGTGTGGAATCAGATGGGCCGACGGTAAAAATAGCCCTGCCACCAGCACAAATCATTCCCAAAGGAATAGCAACTCCAGGACTTCTTGCCTATGTGGCGGTCTCAAAGTATGCCGATGCACTCCCGCTTTACCGGCAGGAAAAGATTTTTGAGCGAATCGGCGTCGACATCAGCCGCTCCACGATGGCCGGCTGGATGGTCACGGTTGGGCAAGGTTCTAAACCGATAGTGGAGCTTCTCTACAAAGGACTTCATTCCGGTCCGCTGATAAATGTCGATGAAACGCCGGTTCAGGTCTTGAGCGAACCGGGGAGGGCGAACACCACAAAATCATATATGTGGGTCTTTCGGGGCGGCCCTCCAGATAAGCCGATAATTTTATTCAAATATTCTGAAACCCGCTCAGGAGAGGTTCCCCGCGAGGTCTTGGCGGGATACTCCGGTTATTGCCAAACCGATGCCTTTTCAGGCTACGACGGCCTTGAGGCTGCCCATCCGGGTATTGTTCTTGTGGGCTGTTTTGCCCACGTGCGCCGAAACTTCGTAAAAGTCATCGATGCCCGGGGAAAAGCGGCAAAGAATAAGCCCGGCAGCGCCGAAGTGGCCCTGGAATATATCGGGCGTCTTCATAAGATCGAAAAATTTGCACGGGAACGTGAGCTTTCCCCCGAGGAGATCGTCTCCCTTCGCAGGGAAAAGGCCGTTCCGGTTCTTGAAGAATTTAAAGCCTGGATGGATAAAAGAATCAATCAGACTCCGCCCAAAGGACTGCTCGGCCAGGCGCTCAATTATGCGGTTGCCAGATGGGACAAGCTTACGCGCTACATCGAAGACGGGAACATCACGCCCGATAACAATGCCGCCGAAAACGCCCTACGGCCCTTTGTGATCGGTCGCAAAAACTGGTTATTTGCGGGCCATCCCAACGGCGCCCTCGCCGCAGCCACTCTCTACAGCCTTATTGAAACTGCCAAGGCCTGCGGGCTCGACCCATACCACTACCTGCGGTTTCTGTTTTCAAAGATCCCCCACTCTCGAACCGAGGCAGATTACAGAACACTTTTGCCTCAGAATCTGACGCTTGAGATGCTCACTTCCGGCGTATAGCCTGAGTTCGCTGCTCCCACGCCCACATTCTCCCGATCGGTTCAAAGCGATTTTGACTCGGAAAATTCTTTTTGAGAAGGTGCGGTTTACCGACCGCTTACATTCTATGGAGCTTTGCGGTAGAAAGGAACCCATGACAGATAAGCGAGTAAGTGCTGGTAGCGGTTTGGAAATCCACTACGATTCGATTCTTGAGGACGTCTCTAAAGTCATCGATGCGGCCAGGAGAACTGCGGCCCGTTCAGTGAATTGTATCATGACGGCGGCTTATTGGTTTGTCGGGCGGCGCATCGTGGAATTTGAACAGAAGGGTGAGAAACGCGCAGCATATGGGGAAGAACTGCTCGAACGGTTGTCTGTCGATCTCGGCAAATGTTATGGCCGAGGGTTTTCCAGGCAGAACCTGCAACAGATGAGGCAATTCTATCTTCTCTACTTACCGGAAAAGATTTACCAGACAGCGTCTGGCGAATTAGCCGGCACCCTGGGCACAATGATTTGCCAGACACCGTCCGGCATTTCGTCGGAATCATCGCTCGTCGATATTGCACGCCGGTTTCCGCTCCCTTGGTCAGCCTATGTTCGGCTACTCTCCGTAAAGAACGAGAACGCCAGGCGGTTTTACGAAGCCGAAGCGTTGCGCGGAGGCTGGTCGGTACGACAACTCGACCGGCAAATCAACAGCCAATTCTATGAGCGTGTGGCACTTTCCCGGGAAAAGGCTGCGATGCTGGAGAAGGCCGAAGTCGGTCTGCCGGAAGATGCCGTCACGCCCGAAGCCGCGATCAAAGATCCCTATGTTCTCGAGTTTCTCAACCTGAAGGATGAGTACTCTGAGTCCGACCTCGAAGAAGCCCTCATCCAACGGCTGGAGGATTTCCTACTGGAACTGGGGGACGACTTCGCTTTCATCGGTCGTCAACGCCGATTGCGTGTCGGCGATGAATGGTACAGGGTGGATTTGCTTTTCTTCCACCGCCGCCTTAGGGCATTGATCGTTATAGACCTCAAAATTGGCAAATTCACTCATGCCGATGCCGGCCGGATGCATCTCTATCTCAACTATGCCCGGGAGCACTGGACGAACGAAGGTGAAAATCCACCCGTTGGACTTATCCTCTGCGCGCAGAAAGACGCCGCCGTAGCCCGTTATGCTTTGGAAGGTCTTCCGAACAAAGTTTTGGCGGCAGAATACAGAACGACGCTTCCGGACGAGGCCCAGCTCGCCGAGGAGTTGGTGAGGGCGCGTCGCCTTTTGGAATCACGGCGAGCACCTAAAGGAAGTTAACGGAATGAGAGGAACCAGTGATCGGCTCCGGGAAGTCGTTTTATGGAACCGCGGGGGGGCGGGAGAGTCGGTGGACCAAAGAGGCGTCCGGAAAACAGGAGCTTTGCCCAACGCATTAAATCCAACTCAAAAATCCCCGGACGTTATTTGTTCTTGCCCTTCAGCAGAGCGTCCAGTCCGGCAAAGGGGCTGTAGGTGACCGCGTCCCTTTTCTCCTCTCCCGGGGTCACTTCTTCGCTCCATTCTCCGTCGGCGTAGCGTGAGTGTTCGTTATCGTGGCAGAAGAGGCACAGCAACTCCCAGTTGCTGCCGTCGGGCGGATTGTTATAGTGGTTGTGGTCCTTGTGATGCACGGTGAGTTCTCGAAGCCGCTTGCCGTTAAATTCGCGCCCGCACTTTGCGCAGACCCACGGGAAGAGCTTGAGCGCGCGTTCCCGGTACGTTTTTTCAAGTTCGGCATGGCTATTTTTCCCGGCCATCGGCGTATTCTCCTTGGTGTCCCTACGGGTGTTGCTGAAAAAGATGGTAGCCTGTCCTTTGACTGTATTTGACCGGCGGGAGTAAGTCAATAGCATGTCTGCTTCAATTCCGGTTGATTTTTTGGAACGCTCCTTCTACCCTTGCGGACCTAACCCTATGAAAGAAACAGGAGAAAGCTTTGAAAGAGGTTGCAAGCACCCCGGAACCTTTGCGTGTTCACCCGAGCTATCGCCTCGCGGTGTGCCAGCTCGAACCGGTGTTTCGGGACTGCGAGGCAAACCTGCGCAAGATGGAGGACCAGGCTCGCCGGGCCGCCATGGCCGGGGCCGAACTGGTGATCTTTCCCGAATGCAGTCTCACCGGCTATGGGCCGGGGGCGCTGGTCGAAAGAATGGTCGAGGCGGCAGAACCGGCAACAGGCCCTGAGCGCGCGCCCTCGGTACGGCGCCTCGAAGCCCTTTCCGCCGAACTGTGCACCTGGATTATCTTCGGAATGGCGGAAAAGACGGACCGTGGGGTATATAACTCCTCGCTTCTGGTTTCGCCCTGGCAGGGCGTCGTCGGCGTCTACCACAAATCCCACATGTGGGACTGCGAGGGGAAATTTTTTGAGCCGGGTGAGGCCTTCCGGGTCTACGACACTCCTTTGGGCCGCCTGGGGATGCTCATCTGTTTCGACCTGGAATTTCCCGAGGCCGGCAGGATTCTCTCGCTTGCCGGAGCCCAGCTTCTGGCCGTTTCTACGGCGAATATGCGCCCCTGGGAAGAATATCAGCGCGTCTATGCCCGGGCACGGGCAATGGAAAACGGTGTTTTCGTAGCCGTTGCCAACCGGCTGGGTTTTGCGGGCGAAACCGACTTTTTCGGCGGAAGCATCATCGTCGACCCTTACGGAAACGTACTGGCGGAGGCGGGCCGGTCGGAGGCAGTGCTTACCGCCGATATCGACCTGGGCCTGATCGACCGGGCCATGGCCGGATGCAACTACTTCGAAAAGCGACGCCCCGATCTGTACGGCCCCCTGGTGCGCTCACCCAGATAGTTTCCATCCGGAAACCTCATGCCGGTCAAGGACTGGACCGGTTTTCCCCCCTTTGCAAAGGGGGGCCAGGGGGGATTTGAGAGGAACATAGAACCGATATAATTGTAAAATCCCCCTAAATCCCCCTTTTTCAAAGGGGGACTTTGGTGTGAATCACCCGAGGGGGACTTTGGTGCGAATCACCCGACGCGCCCCCGGGTTTCCGGATGGAAACCAAATAGGGTTTCCATCCGGAAAACCGCCCCTCGCGGGGCCCATCACAAATCCAGGATCTCCCGTCTGCGATAACATTCAACCGTATGATCGTTCACCATGCCGGTCGCCTGCATGTGGGAGTAAATTATGGTGGGGCCGACGAAGGCAAAGCCTCTTTTCGCCAGATCGTTGCTTATGGCTTGTGAAAGGGGCGTCTTTGCCGGAATATCCCCCAGCGTGCGAAACGAGTTTACTATCGGCCGGTTTTCGACAAAGCCCCAGATATAGGCGTCGAAACTTCCGAACTGCTCCTGGATATCGAGGAACCTGCCTCCATTGTTGACCGCCGCCCGCACCTTTGCGCGGTTGCGAATGATTCCGGGATTTCCGAGAAGCCGGGCGATCTTTTGCTCGTCGTAGCGGGCGACCCGGGCCGGATCGAAATTATCGAAGGCCTCTCGGAAGAGCTCGCGCCTCTTGAGGATCGTATACCAACTCAGTCCCGCCTGGAATGCCTCCAGGATCAGAAATTCGAACAAAAGCCGGTCGTCATGGACGGGCACGCCCCATTCCGTATCGTGATAGGCCACATAATCGGGCTTGCTGAGATCTACCCAGGGACATCTGGTTCGAGGAATACACATCTGTTTACCCGCTCCGGTGCATGAGAGATTCGCAGGACACATTCCCCACAACTCCTCAGGGTGTCAAGAAATATTTGCCCCCGGCAGCGGGTCGGGATAAACTCGACCGGGAAGGTTTCGTCAGGGACCATACCCGCGCCGATGCACAGGACACAAGCGAGAGGGACAGCATGAAGGTTTGCTCCATTCAAATGGCCGTTATCGAAGAGGATAAACGAGCCGCGATCGATAAGGCGGTCGAGGCGGTTTCCCGGTGCCGGGGAGCAGACCTCGTGATCCTCCCCGAGATCTGGAACATCGGGTTTCTCAGCTTCGACCGCTATATCGCCGAGGCCGAAAGCCGGCAGGGGCCGACGCTTACGGCGATGCGCGCGGCGGCAAAAGAGATAGGTGCCTTCCTTTGTTCGGGCAGCTTCGTCGAACGGGACGGCGGGAACTACTACAACTCGAGTTTTCTGATCGGACCGAGCGGCGATATCCTCGCCTCCTACAGGAAGATCCACCTCTTCGGGTACAACTCCAGGGAGACCGAGATCCTCACTCCCGGAAACCGGCTGAGTGTAGTGGAAACCCCCCTGGGCACGATCGGCATGGCCACCTGCTTCGATCTGCGCTTTCCCGAGCTTTTCCGGGCCATGGTGGACCGGGGGGCGGAAGTTTTTCTCATCTGCTCGGCCTGGCCCCAGCCGCGTTTGGAACACTGGATACTGCTCAACCGGACGCGAGCGCTCGAAAACCAGTGCTTTCTCATCTCCGCCAACTGCGCCGGGAGTAACCGCGGGGTGCAGTTTGCGGGCCACAGCATGGTGGTCGACCCGTGGGGGGCGATCGCGGTCGACGGCGGAGACGTTGAGACCATCGTTTCGAGTGAGATCGATCTTGTCGCCGTCCACGCCGCACGAAGGGATTTCCCGGCTCTGGCCGGCCGGGTGGGCTGGCTCAACGGGCAAAGAAGCGAGCACTGACGGTACATTGGTGAATTTTTTTCCGGAAACCCTGCGATGCGTCGGGCGATTCGACCCCCAAGTCCCCCTTTGAAAAAGGGGGATTTAGGGGGATTTTGCAAATAAATCGGGTGTATACTCCTTTAAATCCCCCCCGCCCCCCCTTGATAAAGGGGGGAGAATCAAATCCGCTGTGCACGTTTTAGGGGAGATCCGGTCCAGTCCGGGGCTGACATGGGGTTTCCGGATGGCATTAGTTGTGAAACGATCCGGTGGTGCTCGCGAGAATCCGCCCGATCAGAGTTCCGATGTCTTCGCGCGGCGCCTCGTTTGTGTGGAGCGACTCGAGCATCTCCACGAAGGCCAGGGCCGGAGGCGAGAGTTCCTGCTCTTTGAGGCAGGCGATGTTGACATCGAGCCATGGCTGGCAGCCTCTCAGCTGAACCGATGCGAGCCTGCCCGACGAGATCTCCTCGTCCACACCTGCTCTTACCAGGAAGGAAAACGCCTCCCCCTGCATGACAAGCTGTTTTATCAGCTCGATATTGCCGCTTTCCATCAGGACGTTCGGAACGTACTTGCCGGCTTCGTACAGAGCGTCCACTTCCTTCCGCGTTCCCGATCCCGGCTCCTTCATGATGACCGGTTCTTTTGCAATCGAGCCGAAGGAAATGGTATCAGAGCCCGCCAGCGGGTGGGAAGGAGAGAGTATCAGCACCACTTCCTCCCTTCGAAACGGCGTGTAGCACACCTCCTCTTTTTCGATCACCTTGCTGATGATCGCAATGTCGTTTCGAAATTCGAGAAGATCCTGAAGCATATCCTTGGATGTGCCCTCATGGACCGTGATCTTGATGTTCGGATACACCTTGAGGAAGCGCGAGATGAGGCATGGCATGAGGTAGCGCGCATAGGTCTTCGTGGTTCCAATCCGCAGCATCCCCACCGACATGTTGAGCATCCCGCTGATTGTTTTTTCGATCTCTTTTTCCTGTTCGAAAATCTTACTCACCTGCTCGAAAAGAATGGTGCCTTCGTTGGTGAGATAGAGCTTTCGCCCCTTTTTTCGGAAAAGGGTCAGATTGCACGCACTCTCCAGGGACTTTATCTGTGCGGTCACCGCAGGCTGCGTGATGAAAAGCTCCCGGGCGGCCCGGGTGAAATGCTGCGTTCTTGCGGCGTGGTAGAAGGCTCGAAGCTGGTTGAAGTTAAGCATGGCAACTTCCCCTCTGGCGGCGAGCCGTCGCCGCCGGGTTGTCCGCCTGCTTTGCGGGCGGGTCAGGTAGCAGATGCCCAATAGATAACCTCAAATTATTGATAACACAATCCCCGGGGGAGGGATATATTTTTTCTGATGAACCCCTCCTGCCGGAGGGCACGCTTGGCCAAGCGCTACGGCCGCGATCCATACATAACCTGTTCTTATCACTTCCATAAATTTAAGTGAATTGATCTTGCACCCGTTTGGCGGCAGTGTGGCACCATGGGATACCCGCACCAGCAAAGGAGGGGCTTCATGGAGTTTTTCCCGCAGGATCTCGAGGCGGTGCTTTTCGACTTCGAGGGAACCCTGGTGGACTTCCAGTGGAAGATTCCCGAAGCGGTCGCCGAAGTCCTGGAAATGCTTCTTTCCATGGGTTTTGGTAAAACAGAGCTCAAGAGCAGGAAATATTCCACCCTGGTACGGGAGGCGATGGAGGCGGCGCCGCGTTTAGATCTTCGGCCCGAGGCCGTGCGCGAGGCGATCGGCGCCGTCTACGACCGCTACGATGAAGACGCGCTCACCCGCTGGAAGATGCGGCCCGGAGCCCTCGATTTTCTTTTCGCCCTGCGCAGCAGGGGAGTCCGAACGGCTCTTGTGAGCAACGTCGGGGCAAAAGCACTCGCCAAAGCCATCACGCGTCTGGGGCTTCGCCCGCTTCTCGATGTCTTTCTCAGCCGCAACGACGTGGCCAACCTCAAACCCAGTCCCGACGGCATCAACCTCGCCCTCGAAACATTGGGCGCCCGAAGAAAAGCGAGCCTCTTTATCGGCGACAGCCTCGACGACGTCCACGCGGCACACGGGGCCGGCCTGCGCGCGCTCATCATCACAAACGGGGAAACCCCGCGCGAGGAGATCCTCCGGGCACAGCCACACGCGACCTTCGAGCGGTACGGAGAGCTTCTGGCGGCGATCAAATCCATAAGATTTCCTTATGAATTGCATAATTCTTATTGAATTGACAGTTTTTTCTTATTGATGCACCATTCCCCCAACAATACGCACGCTCCCGTGATAGTGAGGCGGCTGCTCCAGAATACATCTCTTTTTCCCTGCGCTTCAACTTCTTGCTCCGTACACTAGTCGAGTTGAGATCGGTTGCAGCTGTCGCGATCGGTAGAACCAGTTTACAGGGCGATTTTTCTTGTCGGCCCGGGAGACGAGATCAGGAGATCAGGGATGAAACAGACTGACGAATACGTGCTCTGGTTCCAGGAATGCGACATATCTTCTTTTCCCACCGTGGGGGGGAAATGCGCAAGTCTTGGCGAACTGCTCAAGGCGCAAATTCCCGTGCCTCCGGGCTTTGCGGTGACAACCAAAACCTACACGCGTTTCATGGAAGAAAACTGCCTCTACGGGGAGGTGGACAAGTTGCTGAAAGGCGTGCGCGCCGAGGACACCGCAAGTCTCGAGGAGGCAAGTGAGCGGATTCGCTGCCTGATCGAAGAAAAGCCCATTGCGATCGAGCTCGAAGACTCGATCGGGGAATACTACCGGCTTCTGTCCAAGCGCTGCCAGATCCCCGCCGTACCGGTGGCGGTGCGCTCGAGTGCCACGGCCGAGGATCTTCCCGGGGCGAGCTTTGCGGGCCAGCAGGACACCTACCTGTGGATACGGGGCGTGGACCAGGTCCTCGAGCATGTTCGCCGGTGCTGGTCGAGCCTTTTTGCCGCCCGCGCGATCGCCTACCGCAAGAAGATGGGATTTTCGGACCAGGAGGTTGCGATTTCGGTCGGGGTGCAAAAGATGGTCAATTCGTATGCGGCCGGGGTGATGTTTACCCTCAACCCGGCAAACGGAGATCGTTCGACCGTCGTGATCGACGCGAACTGGGGGTTCGGGGAAAGCGTGGTGAGCGGTCTGTGCACGCCGGACCATTTTCTGGTGAACAAGGTGAGCCTGGAGATCGTGAGGCGCACCATTTCGGCCAAGGAATGCTACTTTGCGACCAACTTCGAGACCCAGACGGTCGAGCGGCACGAGTGCCCGGCCGAGCGCGCCTGGAACCAGTGCATCCTCGACGAGGAGGCGATCGAACTGGCGCGGGTCGGCAAGATAGTCGAAGCCCACTATGGAAAGCCCATGGACATCGAATGGGCGATCGATAAAGACATGCCGACGGGGGGCAGGGTGATGGTTCTGCAAAGCCGGCCGGAAACTGTTTGGAGCAGCAGGAAGTGCCAACCGGCTTGCAAACCCGGGGCATCGGCCATGGAGCACATAGTGGCCGGCTTACTGATGGGCAAGAAAATCAACTGAAACTTTTGATGAGAGGATAGGAAAGCCATGAAGAGCATGCGCGATTTTGTCGAGCAGGGTTTGGAGCTGGGACTGGTAAAGCGGGTTGGAGCCCCGGTCGACTGGGATCTCGAGCTTTCGCACATAGCCAAGCTGAACGAGGAAGCCGGAGGGCCGGCGCTGCTTTTTGAAAACGTCAAGGGATACTCCACACCGGTCATAACGAGTGTCTGCGGGACCACGAGGCGGCTTGCGTTCATCATGGGGCAGCCGCTCGAATCCACTCTCACCGATCTCTACAAGGCCTGGGCAAAGCTTGGCGAGCACAAGATTCCGCCCAGGTGGGTCGATAACGGCCCCTGCAAGGAAAACATCCTGAGGGGAAAGGACATCGATCTTTTCCAGTTTCCGGTGCCCAAATACTACCCGCTCGATGGCGGACGCTATTTCGGGACGGCCCATTTTTTCATCACCAAAGACCCGGAGACTGGCTGGGTGAACCTTGGCACCTATCGGGCGCAGCTTTTGGCTAAGGACAAGCTCGGCACCCAGTTCATCAAGGGAAAGCACGCCGACATAATGCTAAAGAAATACCAGGCGATGAAAAAGCCCATGCCTGTGGCGGTGGTCGTAGGCTGCGACCCGCTGCTCTTTGTGCTCGGAGCCGCCCGTGTATCGGCCTTCGAGTCCGAGTACGACTACGTGGGGGGGATTCGCGGCGAAGCGGTGGAAGTGGTGCGGGGCGAAACGGTGGATCTGCCCATTCCGGCCCACGCCGAGATCGTGGTGGAAGGCGAGGTCGATGCCGAAAAGTTCATGGACGAAGGGCCGTTTGGCGAATACACCGGCTACTATTCGGGGGTGGGCACCGATCCGCGAAACTATATGGATGTCAAGTGCGTAACCTTCCGCAATAAGATC
>JAKAJS010000246.1 GCA_021813685.1 Deltaproteobacteria bacterium
AAAGCGGTACTGATACTGCTTGGAGCCATCATTGCGCTTGCCATGCTACCGGAAATGGGGCTGCCCCGGGCCTGGATCCTGTATCTATTCATCTTTTTCATCTATCTCACCTTTGCCAACATGTGGAACCTGCTTGCCGGCTATTGTGGTTTGATTTCCCTGTGCCAGCCCGCCTTTATCGGGTTGGGCGGCTACACGCTGGTAATCTTTACCTGGAACCATCTGCCTGTTTTTGCCGGAATTCTCGGGGGAGCCATCGTCTCGGCGCTCTTCGTTTTGCTGCTGTCCAAAGCCGTCTTCCGCCTGCGCGGCGTCTATTTCGCCATCGGCACCCTCGTAGTTCCCGCAGCTCTGCGGGACACGTTTCTCCTCTGGCGGCCGGTTGGAGGCGAGATGAACGGCCGGGGGGCCGGTTACATGCTACGGGGGATCCAAAACTTTCCGATGACATCTCTTTACTGGCTGGCGGTGATCGTGGGAGTAGCCTCGATCTTCCTCGTACGGGCCCTACTCTCCTCCAAAATGGGCATGGGACTTGCCGCCACACGGGATAACGAGGGGGCCGCCTCCAGTGTGGGAATCGATATCTTCCGATTGAAACTGGTCGCCTTCATGATCAGCGCATCTGTCACCGCGATCGCCGGAGCCGTTTTTTTCATCTACCAGGCCTACATTTCGCCAAGCTCCGGCTTTTCCATGAGTTGGTCCATGACGATGATACTCTCCGTTGTCATCGGAGGCATCGGCACCGAAATCGGGCCGATTGTCGGAACGATCATTGCCGTATTCCTGCAGTTTTCTCTGGCTCGGTTTGCCGGGGTCAGCATGATCATTCAGGGCTGCCTGTTGATAGTCATCATGGTGGCGGCCCCTGATGGAATCACTGGTTTGGTCAAAAATAGCAGGGCCTGCCGGTCGGTGGCAAAATTTGCCCTGACCCTGACCGGCCAGAAGATACCAGGATAGATACCGCCGTTACAATTGCAGGCCGGCACCCCGTGTCACGCGACCCGATTTTCATCCAAAATCTTTCGGATAGCCGATACGAGATGATCTTTTGAAATTGGTTTCATCAGGAGTGTGCTGATTCCCGGCTGCTCATTTTCAGCCGCCTTCGGGCTGTACCCGGTACAGAGGATAATCGGAATATCCGGCCTCACGCGGTGAATTTGCCCGGCGAGCTCGGTACCGGTCATTTTCGGCATGGTTTGATCTGTAATGACCAGATCAAAATTGGAGGGATCGACCATAAAGACATCCATCGCCTCGATGCTCGATGTTTTTGCAACGACCCGGTAACCCAGTATCTCCAGGATCTCCTTATAGGATCTGCAAAGGTCTGCTTCGTCATCCACCAGAAGGATTCTCTCCGTACCGACGCCGAATGCTCCCGGCAGTCCCACGTCCCGGGGAGCGGTTTTTGTGATGGAAAATCTCGGAAAGAAGACCTCAAAAGTGCTGCCCTCCCCTACCCGACTCGCCACGGTGATGAAACCGCCATGGCTGTGAACGATGCCGTGCACCACGGAAAGACCCAAACCGGTTCCTTCATCTTTTGACTTGGTGGTAAAGTAGGGGTCGAAAATCCGATCGAGGACTCCTGCATCCATCCCGTATCCCGTGTCGCTTACGGTCAGTTTCAAACAGGGGCCGGGATGCATGCCCGGATTTCGACTCGCCGTCTCCTCGTCGACTTCGACATCGAGCAGACTCACCTCCAGCACGCCGCCCTTTTCCTTCATAGCGTGAAACGCGTTGGTGCACAGGTTGAGAAGTACCTGATGCATCTGCGTCGAGTTTCCCAGGACCAGGCTGTTTGAAGCAACCCACTGCCGTATTTCGATTGTGGAGGGAAGGGTCGAGCGCAACATCTTGAGGGCCTCCTTTACGATCAGCCCAACCTGGACCGGCCGGTTTTCGTACCCGCCCATCCGACTGAAGGTGAGAATCTGTCTCACCAGATCCTTTGCGCGATCGGCGGCTTTGAGGATCTCTTCCAGGTTGCGGACCGCTTTGGAGTCATCGGGAACTTTCAGTCGGGCCAATTCGGCGTAGCCGACTATGATACCCAGAATATTGTTAAAATCATGAGCTATACCTCCGGCCAGCGTCCCGATGGCTTCTATCTTCTGTGATTGCCGAATCCGCGCCTCAAGTTTTTTTTGCTCGCTGATATCGGTAATCATCCCGAAGGCACCTATCTTTTTGCCCGCACCGTCGAAGAAGGTCGTTCCGCTGTTCCGGCAGAAGATATGCGAGCCGTCCGGACGCGAAAAGGCAATTTCGTAGACACTCGGCAGCCCCTTTTCCCTCAAATCGAGCTGCCTGTTCAGGATGAGCCTGTTCTCCTCATCGACAAAACTGGAAAACTTCCTGCCGAGGATCTCTTCGCGCTCTCTACCCAGGATCTCACACAGTCTCGGGTTAACGTCGCAAATCACGGCGTCGTTATCGACCAGCCAGAACCCCTCGTTCGTTGTCTGCAAAATGGTTTTGAATTTCAACTCACTGTCATGGAGCGTGTTCTCCATGCGCTTGCGCTCGGTAATGTCCAGCCCGAGCCCTACCAGGTATTTGCGGTCCCCGACGGTAATCGCCCGGCTGCTTGTCAATACGTCCCGAAAGGTTCCATCCTTGCAAAGATATCTATTTTCGTAGCGCAAATGACCTATTCGCAAAATATCGTGTACGCGCTGAATGGACTCTTCGGGAGTCAGTGCCCCCTGAATATCGAGAAGCGTCAACGCTGCAAACTCTTCCCTCGAATACCCCAGTCCGTTGCAGGTCGCATCGTTGAATTCGACAAAGCGCAGGGTTTCGGCATCGACGAGCACGATGCTCTCAGCCGCATGATTTACGATAGCCGTATTGATCGTCTCGGTCTTCAGCCGGGCCTCATCGGTTTTTTTTCGGGCTACTATTTCCCACACCACATCGGCGAGGTAGGAAGCCGTTTCGGAATCCGTTGAAGTATAGTTGCCGGGCTTGTTGCCAACACCCATGATCGCCACCAGCTTCCCATCCCGCATCACAGGCACCGCCAGGTCACGCGCCACCCGGACATGGCCCTTCGGCATGCCCTTTTTTTGCTCCAGCGAATCATAATCGTTATGAATCACCGGTTTTTTCTCCCGCACGCAATCCACCCAGACGCCCGCCCGATCGATGTTATAGTGCATGCCCTTTTCCAGAGTTCGGCAGAACTCGCTCAAGGTGCGGGTGGAAAATTGCTGCAGGGAAAGGGTCTTTTGGTCGCTTTCCACAAAGTGGTAATATCCGATGGGACTATTCAAACAGGCGCAGACCTGATCGACGGCTTCTGCCAGTATCTCGTCCAATGAGTGGACTGAGGCGTATTCGATGAGGTCCTGCCGGATCGAGGTCAGCCTCTGCGCCCGCCGCTCACTCGATTGATCGCGAAAAACCAGCACTACCCCCAGAAGGGTTCCGTCCTGGGAGCGGACGGGGGCTGCGCTGTCGGCGATCGGACGCTCGGCGCCGTCCCTGGAAATGAGGAGGGTGTGATTGGCCAGGCCCACGAACTTTCCCTCTTTCAACACGCGGGCTACCGGGCTCCCAACCCTTCTCCGCGTCTCTTCGTTTACTATTCGAAAAACCTCCTCCAACGGCAAGCCGTTGGCCTCATCGCTACTCCACCCGGTAAGCTCTTCGGCCACGGCATTGAGAAGTTCGATCCTGCCCAGTCCATCGGTTACAATTACGGCGTCGCCGATGGCCTGCAAGGTTACGCTGTGCCGTTCGGTGATTTGCCGCAAAGCCTTTTCGGACCGGTAGAGCGAGCGGTAATTGTTCTTCTTTTCCAGGGCAAAGAGGACTCCGACCAAAAGAAAAGAGATCGTCAAAAGGCATGCCAGAAGCAAAAGGATGTGGAGGGAATGGACCTGCCATTCGGCCAGGGCCTCCGGTGCGTCAATCTTGGCCAGGAGATACCAGGGCGAACCGGAAATGCGCAGAGCCGCCGAAAGGACCCTCACTCCACGGTAGTCTATGCCTGAAAAAACCCCCGTGCGCCCCTTTATCGCCATCACCTCGGGCGCTTGGGCATGGCTCAGGAGAGTGCGGAATCTCAACGGAGCGGCGGAGCGATAGCGCAGGTCACTCAAGAAAACCACCCCGTTGCGTCGGCGCTCGACCAGGAACGACTCGGCAGTCTTGGTCCGTACGGGCCAGGAACGGACAATCGGAAAAAGCAGGCGGGAGGCGTCGTAGACCAGAACGATCGCTCCAACATACGGCCCGTCCCCGTCAGAAAGGGGAGCGACAGTGGAAATACAGATCGCATGGATTTGCGAATTTTCATACAGATCACTCAGTTCGCACCTGCCTTTGCGCAGGGCGCTCCTGACCGTTTGGGCCTCTTCACCATAGAGTTCATTTCGCCCCCTGAGGCTGAAACGCACCTGCCCGTCGGGAGCTACCAGAAGGATTTGGTCACACTCAAATACCCGGGCAACGAAGTTCATTTGAGCACGGAACCGCTGCACCTCATTCCTGCTTTCCGCGTTGGACAAAAAGTCGACGAGTGCCGACTCCCTCTGCAACATCGAACCGTTTTTCAGCAGTTTTTCCCGCCAGGCTACGATTTCCCCGGCCTTGAGCCGGACGGCTCTGGACAGTCCGGATTCAACCGAACGCAACACGGCCTGCTCCTGGACGCGATAAAACCATGCGCCTCCGGCCAGCAGCCCGATAATCGTTACCACCAAAAAGATCAGCGCCCGTTGAGTGGGCTTATTCACGTTGCCCATGACTTTTTTCAAACCATTGGCTTTCATTCGCCTTCACATTGTCCGGCGGTTTTGGAAAGAGGCACAGAAGGGTGCGAGTCTACAATGATACCAAAATCGGTGAATCTGGACACCAGTAAAAAAAGACGGAGAACTGGGAGGGTAACGGCTACCACTTCTCAGGGCTGGAAAGATAGGAGGCCCCGATGGGCCGCACCCGATCCTTTCACGGCCATTATTCGTTTGACGCGGAAACTTCATCCCTCTATAAGATACCCAACGATACTGTTGCCATACTGACGATACCCCGGTAGATATCGCATCTCCAAGAGCCGGTGTTTGGCTCGCGCGCGTGCTCTGGTCCTACATGCCTGCTGCCTCTTCTTATCGTGAAGGAAAAAAATATTTTCCGGCCCCTTCCGGGCCTCGGTTTCGAAGACAAATATCCAAGGAGTTCTCTATGAGCGATGCAACTGCAAGACGGCCCCTGTGGACTGCCCCCGCGGAGTGGAAAAACACGGCCAACATTACCCGGTTTATGGAATCGGTCAACCGGGAGTTCGGCCTGGAGCTAAAGACCTACTCCGATCTGTACCGGTGGTCGGTCGAAAACATCCCCGATTTTTGGGCCTCTGTGTGGGATTTTGTAGGAATACGAGCCTCCCGCAGGTTCGATAAAGTGGTCGAAGACCTCTCCGTATTTCCGGGAACGGAGTGGTTCCCGGGCGCAAGGCTCAATTTTGCGGAAAATCTTCTCCGATTTCGCGACGAGAAAACGGCCTTCGTCTTCCGGGGCGAGGACAGGGTAGCCCGTGAGATGACCTATTCGGAGCTCTATGATGCGGTTTCCAGGCTGGCCAAGGCCTTGCGCGCCATGGGAGTAAATCCCGGCGACCGCGTCGGCGCCTATATGCCCAACCTGATAGAGACGGCCGTGGCGATGCTTGCCGCAACGAGCATCGGCGCGGTCTGGGCCGCCTGCGGAACCGAACTGGGGGCGGGAGCCGTGCCCGACCGCCTCGGCCAGATCGGCCCCAAGGTGCTCTTTACGGTCGACGGGCAGCTCTACAAGGGCAAAACGATCAATATCCTCCAGAATGTGGAGAAGATCGCAAAAGAGATCCCATCTCTTGAAAAGATCGTGGTCGTTCCGTACGTGGAGGATCGGCCGGATATAAGTAACATCGACAAGGCCGTTTTGATGTCCGACTTTATGGCGAAGGAAGCCGGAGAGATCCGGTTCGAACAGCTTCCGTTCAATCACCCGGTCTATATCATGTTTTCTTCCGGCACTACGGGCAAGCCCAAATGCATGGTCCAGGGCGCCGGGGTTCTCATAAACCAGCTCAAGGAGCTTGTCATTCACACCGACCTCAAACGGGAGGATACCATCTTCTACATCGTCTCGCCCAGCTGGATGATGTGGAACTGGCTCCTGGGGTCGCTCGCCGCAGGAGCGAGGATCGTGCTCTACGACGGCAACCCCAACTACCCCGACTGGAGCACCATGTGGCGCCTGGCCCAGGATCAGAAGATCACTATTTTCGGCTGCAGCGCAAGCTACATCTATTATCTGCGGGGCCTTGGCGCAAGCCCCGGCAAAGACTTCGATCTTTCCTCGCTTCGGGCCATGTCCCAGACCGGCTCGCCCCTTTCCGCCGATGGGTTCGAGTACGTATACCGGGAGATAAAGCAAAACCTGCATTTCAATTCCATCGCCGGCGGGACGGACATAAACGGGTGCTTTGCCATCGGCAGCATGCTGCAGCCTGTCTACGCGGGCGAGTTGCAGGGTCCGGGCCTGGGGATGAAAATAAAGGCCTACGATGATTCGGGCAATCACATCCAGGACCGGGAAGGAGAACTGGTCTGCGAAGCCCCCTCCCCGTCCATGCCCCTCTATTTCTGGAATGACCAGAATTTCGCCAGGTACAAAAGCGCCTATTTCGACGTCTATCCCAAGGTCTGGCGGCATGGTGACTGGGTGGTTTTCCACGGCGATTCCGGAGGAATAACCTTTCTCGGCCGCTCCGATTTCACCCTGAAGCCTTCCGGCGTAAGAATCGGCCCCGCCGAGATATACAATGTGGTCGACAACATCGAGGGAATAGCCGACTGCATGGCGGTAGGACAGGATTGGGAGGGAGAGCAGAGGATCATCCTGTTTGTAAAACTCGTGCAGGGGCACACGCTCACCGAGGAGCTTCAAAACCGCATCAGGACTTCGCTTCGCAAACAAGCTTCACCGCGCCACGTTCCGGCGCTCATCTTCGAGGTCTCCGACATTCCCTATACCTTCAACATGAAGAAGGTCGAAAGCTCTGTGGCCAATATTTTCAACGGAAGGCCGGTCACCAACCGGGACGCTTTGACCAATCCGGAATCACTCGATATTTATGAACAAATAGCTGCAAAGCTTCGGGCGGTGAAAACCGCCTGAGGCGGTAGGGAAAACCTTAACTCCGGCCACCGAACCTTCCCGAAAGAACGATTACGGTTACCGGGCTGCCGCCGATTTTTTTGACGGCGGCCTGGTTGTCCATAACGGGATCGCAAATTGCAACCACCGTGAAAAGCTCCAATTCTCGAAAGCGCCTCCGTTCGCTTGGAACCGACCCCGGCATTTTGATCTCCGTGGGTCCCCATACCCCGAGTGCGGTAAACGCCGTAGTCGCCTTCACCGTGGAGCCCGAAACCGTACCCATCGCGACCGGCCTCATTTCGCATTGAGGGCGGAATCAGCGATATGGAGCAGTGGCTATGGCCAAATACTGTTAAAAATCCGCTAATATAGGTCGAATCCAGCATATGGGTCTTCACTGCCCACGGTTATGGTATTGTTGCACACTCCTTGCGACCCGCCCTCAAAATGTCCGGGTCCCTGTAAATCCGAAGGAGTATTTACAGAACACCGAAGTGTCCAGGCATAAAAAGGAGATTCATCATGGCAATTCAAAACCCCAAGGAACTTTTCGTGACGTTGCTCAGTAACGTGCGACAGCACGAAGAACGCGCGACAAAGATCTATCAGCAATTAAGCGAAGCCGCCAAGGATACGGAGATACAGGAAGCGCTGGAGTCCCGCGTCTTCCTGGAAGGCAAGATTTTGAACACGATTGATCAGTGCTTCAAGCTTATCGGCGAAAAGCCGGTGCAGATAAATGAGCGCTTCCACGATATTCTCATTGAGGATTTTCAAAGAGAACTTGCAGAGATTAAATCCCCGGCGGCGAAAGTTCTGTTCATCGCGGTCAAGGCCAACCATTTGATGCACTTCCGCATGGCGGAATACATGGCTCTTGTCGCGATGTCCGATGTTTCCGAGCGTTACGACGTAGGCGTTCTGCTTGAGAGCTGTCTTGCAGACAAGCTTTCCTTTGTTGAACGAACGAGACGACTGATTAAGGAAAGAGTCAAGGGCAAGATACTGGAGATGCGAAAGGCTGCTTAAAATGGGCAGTAGCCAATCCCCCGTTCAGATTCCGTTATTATAGATCCCCAACGCACGAGCGGGCTTCGACTTCACAGGGTTTTGTCTCTTATACAGGGCAAAACCCTGATCCATCATAAAACGAGGTGTAAGGTTCTCCAACCTTTTCTCCGAGTTGGTTGAAAATGCACTTTTAAGCATTTCTCCTCGATATATTCTCACCTGATTTTTTCCCCATGCCCATTATTAATCACTCCTCAATGTTTGCTCCGAGCCAGGAAGGTCTTGCCCGTCCTACTCATCAATACCGTGCGTCTCCGGGTTTTCCACCCTTTGGCCAGTCGTTTGCCTTGTTTACAAAATCGGGACGCGGCTGGTGGGAGAAATAGGCCGCGACATCCACCGCCTCCTGATCGGTAAGGCCTCCCTGTCCGAGGGGAAAATTTTGCGTTACTCCTATTGGCATGTTCCGTTTTGTGAATGCAGCCGCAGTATAGGTGCGAGCCATGCCTGCCCCGATGTTAAACGAATTGTCTCCCCACAAAGGAGGGTAAATATATCGACCGTGCGCATCGGTAAGCCCTTCGCCTTCTTTGCCGTGGCATGCGGCGCACTGCGCCAGATAGACTCTTTTGCCGTTTTTACTATCCGGTCTGAGCGTCATGTCAATTTTACCCACCCCGCGGCCCTCTTTTTTCCCCGGTGACGTGCCGCTCGGCTTCATCCAGTCGAGATAGGCCACTATCGCCTTCATATCGGCGGCGGAAGAAATCGGCAGCGGTTTCCCGTTCATCGAACGCAGAAAGCATCCGTTGATCCTGTCCTCGATCGTGATGACCCGACCGGCACGTGGGGAATAACTCGGAAAAGAGGCGGCGACGCCGGTAAAAGGAGACCCGACAGCTACGGTGCCGGCGTTTAGATGACAGCTTGCACAATCGAGCGCATTGCCGACATTTTTCGGAAGCATGGCTTTCGTTTCGAGCAGGAGCCGCATTCCACGAACCAACTGCGCTCCGTTGGGCTGCGACAGCAAATCCGAGAGGTACCGCACTTCAAATCCCTTCGATTGCCCGCCCTCGACCCCGAAATCTTCGCGAAATTTCTTTACCCGAGGGGCCGCATTCTCCCCCCAGCTCTCACGGACAAAGTGAAGAATTTCCGACAACGTCCGGTCGGAGAGCCGACTGAAGGATGGCATGCCGAATACTTGAAAAGCGGCACCGGCCGGCTTTGCGGACGCGTTGGATATTACCACCGCAGATCTTTTGGCAAGCGCCGGGAAAATCCCCTTTACTCCCAAGCCGTCCGGGCGGTGGCAGCCGGCGCAAAATTGCGTATATCCCAATCCGCCCCGTGTGGAAAAAGTGTTTGCCGGAACCTGCGAGCTGGCGCCGTCCAAAACCTTTCGATCTTTATTCACCAAAGACACTTTCGCCCGAAGAGCGCTCCACGCCTCGGCCGGCGCCGGCCAAATCCCTTGCGTCCAGTGGAAAAAGATCAATAGCAGAGCAAAAGAAACCAGTCGAAAAGTTCTCATGTAATGCCTGTCGTTCGAGAAACTAGAGCATCATTCTTGATGGCTCCCTACCCCTAATCCACAGTTTCAATCGTGACAAACGATTTTTTTTGAATAATATGATCGAATATTTGGATCTCAGGAGGTTAGAGATGGAAATCCAACAACTCAGATCGTTTCGGGCCGTGGCAAGTCTGCTGAGCTTCAACAAGGCAGCCGACAGACTCCACTATGCGCAATCCAGCATCTCGGCCCAGATTCGCTCGCTGGAAGAAGAGCTCGGGGTGCATCTGTTCGACCGTTTGGGCAAAAGCATCCGGTTGACTGAATCAGGCGCCGTGCTCCTCCAGTACGCAAACAAGATCCTGGACCTGGTCGACGAGAGCCAGGCATCCGTCAGGAATAAGGAACCCGTTGGCTCCCTCACGGTCAGGATTCCCGAATCCTTCGGGATCTATCATCTGCCGCCGGTGCTAAAGGAGTTCCACGCGAAGTATCCGAAGGTCCATCTGAATCTTATCTCCTGTGCCCTTGAAGGGCTTGACAAGGACCTGCGCAAGGGGGTTACGGACCTGGCGTTTTTACTTGCCGAAACCTTCAGCGCCGCCGATCTGGAGGTTGAACCCCTGGGGTTTGAATCGCTTGTCCTGGTCGCAAGCCCCCAACATCCGCTGAGTGCAAAGCGGACCGTGCATACCCGCGATCTTTCCGGGCAAACTATCCTTTTCTCCAGCCTCAACTGCGGCTACAAGAGTATTTTCGAGCAGGTTCTAAAGAACGAGGAAGTCGATAATTACAATAAAATCGAGTGCGGAAGCCTGGAGGTAATAAAAAATAGCGTGATCGGCGGCCTGGGGGTCTCTGTCCTTCCCGAGGTTGCGGTCGCCGCGGAGGTCGAGCGCAAAAGACTGGTGATCCTTCCCTGGTCTGAGGGCGGGCTCGATGTGGCGATATTGATGATCTGGTATAAAGACAAATGGATATCGCCAACGTTACATGCCTTCATGGACGTAACCAGAAAAATCATGAAAACGTGATGATCGATCCTCATAGTGGCTTCCGTACACTCCCCGCCGACTCAGAGCCGGCTGTTATTCTTTGTGGTCTCCGCCCCTCTGCTATCTGAAATTACGATCATACCCTTCAGCAATATTCGTTTGATTCGATTATTAATCTGCGGTAATCGTTTTGCACGATTTTTGAGGAGATCTCTTCGGAGCCCGAAAGGCTCGAAGAAAGCTACGGCACTGCTGCTAATCTCGTACTCTGAAAAGACCCGCGGATGGAGGAAAAAGATGTTTGTTACAAACAGAGAGGACATGAAAG
>JAKAJS010000146.1 GCA_021813685.1 Deltaproteobacteria bacterium
TCCCGTTGGATTGGGAAATCGAGCACATCACAGCACCGTGATGTGACTCATTACGCATATCGGACCTCGGAAAAACCACTCTTGACAGTAGGTGGGCTTTCTTCATGCTCAGTTCCGGGAATTGCTGAATCCACGGCGTCCGAATCAGCGTGATGTTGAGGTGGTATATGAAGAAGCCATCTAAGGAGAACTGGGACACCATGCAGGCCAAGGTGGTGGGGATTGGCGAACCCTCCTTTCGCAGGAGTTGTTACCCCAAACTGCAGGAAAAGCTCTCTGAACTGGAAAGATTCAAGACTCTGATCCATCTGGCCGATGACATGATTTTCCTCATCCATGGGCAAACCGGAAAACTGGTTGATGTCAGCCGGTCCATGTGTATTCAGCTCGGATACTCCCGGGAGGAACTCCTCACCATGAGAGTGGAGGATGTGCTTCTGGCAAAAGATGCCTCGATTCCAATCGATTGGCGGAAAAAGAGGCCTCGCGGAGAAAAAGGATTGGTCTCTACCCGGCTCTCCACCAGAAACGGCCTTGAATTGCCGGTCGAGACCACGTTGAGTTCGATCACCTTCAACGAGGTACCCTATTTCGTAGCGGTCGCGCGGGACATTACCGAACACAAACGGGTCGTGGAAGAACTCCGTAAATCGCAAAATGAACTTGAACTGCGTGTAAAGGAGCGGACGGCGGAATTGGAATTAGCCAACGAAAATCTCCGCCTGGTTCCTTCCAGGCTGATTGGCGCCCAGGAAAACGAAAGGCAAAGACTGGCCGTCGAACTGCACGACAGCATCGGGCAAACGCTTGCCGCTCTTAAGTTTCGCATCGAGCATGTAATCATTGTACTTGAGAAGCAGGAATACAAACAAGGGCTCAACCTGCTTCACGAATTCATTCCCGTTCTTCAGCGTTCCATCGATGAAACAAGAACAATCTATATGGGACTGAAGCCTACCGTTCTCACCGAGTATGGTCTTTTGGCCGCTTTGAATTGGTATCGGCGGGAGATTCTAAAAATTCATCCCGAACATCATATAGAACTTGAAACCTCAATCGACGAAAAAGACATCCCTGAAGGTATAAAGATCGCAATTTTCAGGATAACCCAGGAGGCCGTGAACAATAGCTTCAAACATGGCGCCCCGGAGTGGGTGAGCGTTCGCCTTGCCTTAAATAATGATGCCATTGAGCTTGAGATAAGTGATGACGGGATCGGAATGAACCTGGATCACATTATGGGTTCGCATTCGGCAAACAGCCTGGGGCTCATAGGGATGAGAGAAAGGGCTGAGCTCACAGGCGGAGAATTCCTGATAGAGTCATGTGAACATGAGGGCACTTCGGTAAGGGCCATTTGGCGGAATCAGCCAGGTGGGCAATCAGTATGACAAATCAGCGAGATACGCCCGGCAATCTGCGGATCCAGCCCTTCGAGATTCTTTTGCGCCTGCGTAGAAAGCTCAACTTTCCATGCCAGAGCATTTCATGACCCCTTGGAGAGGCGCGGTTTGGGACTCGCCGGAATGGACGGCTTCAAGCTCGAGTAATGCCAGGCATCGGGTCTTCCGAGGAAGCCGATGCCTGGCTTGCCAAACCGGTGCTCTGGTCGCCTCCCCTGCGCGTTCTACTCCACCGTGACACTCTTTGCCAGGTTTCTGGGCTGATCGACATCGGTGCCGCGAAGCACTGCGACATGATAGGCCAGAAGCTGCAGGGGCAGACTGAAGAGCACGGGAGAAAGCCACTGCGAGGAAGGCTGGAGCACGAACTGGTTCTCGGCCGGCCCGACTATTTCGCTCGGCTCCCCCTCGATGAGGGCGAGCACTATTCCGTCTCTTGCCCGCACCTCCTGGATATTGGAGATCATTTTTTCAAAAAGAGGCCCGTGTTTTAACAGCACCATAACGGGCATCTCCGAATCGATAAGCGCTATGGGGCCGTGTTTCATCTCGCCGGCCGCATAGCCTTCGGCATGGATGTAGGAGATTTCCTTGAGTTTTAGCGCTCCTTCGAGGGCTATCGGATAGAGCGGGCCTCTGGCGAGGTAGAGAAAGTCCTTATAATCTTTGAATTGTCTGGCCCAGTCGCCGATCCTCTCGGCATCCGCAAGGATTTTCTCCATCTTTCCGGGAAGTTCGATGAGCTCCTGGATGCATTGCTCGATCGTCTCACGCGGCTGTTTGCCGGTTTGGGAGGCCCAGTGGACCGCAAGGAGATAGAGGGCGATGAGCTGGGTGGTGAAGGCCTTGGTGGAAGCCACGCCGATTTCGGGCCCGGCATGCGTGTAGATGACCCCCTGCGCCAACCTGGCGATGCTGCTTCCCACAACGTTTACGATGGCCCGGCAATGAGCGCCCTTGTCCAGGCCTTCTTTCAGGGCCGCCCGGGTATCGGCCGTTTCTCCGGACTGGCTTATGACCAGGAGAAGCGTCTTATCGTCAAGAATCGGGTCCCGGGAGCGGAATTCGGAAGCGAGGTCCACTTCGACAGGGACTCGGCAAAGCCCCTCGATCATGTACTTGGCAACCAGCGCCGCGTGGTAGGAGGTGCCGCACGCAACCAGAAAGACCCTCTCGATCTTGTCGAGCAGGGCCTTATCGAGATTGAGTTCCGGGAAATTGACCGCCCTGCGCTCGAGGTCCACCACGCTGCGGAAGGTGTCGATGACGGCCCGTGGCTGCTCGTGGATTTCCTTCAGCATAAAATGCTTGTAGCCGGCCTTTTCGGCCATGATGGGGTTCCAGTTCACCTGCTGGGGCTCTGGGCGGCGCTCGCTGCCGTCCTGGAGGGATTCGAGCGTGTAGCCCGCTTTGGACAGGAAGACGATCTCCTCGTCGTTCAGGTAGACGACGCTGCGCGTGTAAGGCAGGATGGCCGGAACGTCCGAGGCTAGAAAGCAGGCGCCGTCGGAGATCCCCAGGATGAGGGGGCTTTCCTTGCGGGCGGCGACCAGCATGTCCGGTTCTTCTTCGTTTACGATGACCAACGCATAGGAACCTTTGAGTTTTTTAAGGGTATTTCGCACCGCCTGCCGGTAGTCGCCGCATTTTCGCCGCTCGCTGTCCAGCAGAGCCACGATGACTTCGGTGTCCGTCTGGGAGGCGAACTGATGGCCACCTTTCTCGAGTTCCTCTTTGAGAGGGGCGTAGTTTTCGATGATGCCGTTGTGGACCAGGGCCAGGGGACCGCAGCGGTGCGGATGGGCGTTTTCTTCCGAAGGCCTGCCGTGAGTCGCCCACCGGGTGTGGGCCACGCCGACCTTTCCGAAAACCGGTGTTTCGGTGAGCTTGGAGGCGAGCCCGCTGAGCTTGCCCTGGCAGCGAACGATCTGGAGCAGGCCGTCGGGGCCGACCATGGCGATGCCCGCGCTGTCGTAGCCTCGGTATTCGAGCCGTGCAAGACCGTTCATCAGGATCTCGCAAGCTTCCTCAGGACCTATATACCCTACTATTCCGCACATAAATTTCTTCCTGCCTCATCGGGTTAGAAAAAGCATGCCGGCCGTAAAGGAAAATCCCCCCTGCCCCCCTTTGCAAAGGGGGGGAAATCCGGTCCATTCCGTAATTGACATGGGGTTTCCGGAGGGACACGAAATTGATTTGGGATGCAACCTAATCACATTCCCCGGCGCGCCGCAAGATCAAAATGAAGGGCATCCGGGAACTCCTGACAACGAAAAACCTCCGGCTTATTTTCCGGGAAGAAGCCTCCGCGATATGTTAGCATTGTGGCGCCATCGCGAACCGGTGCTCCTCGGCAAACCGGGTCAATTCCATACCATGTTTTTGGCAACGATGCGGTGAAGCTACTTGAAATCAATGTGGGGTGCAGATCATGAAGCGAGACGATGTCCTTGCCATCTTAAAAGAATTTAAACGGGACCGTGCGGAAGAATACGGTATTCTGGAAATAGGGGTATTCGGCTCGGTTGCGCGAGACGAGGCCGGAGAAGACAGCGACGTGGATATCTGCATAAAGACCAGGACCCCCAATCCGTTCGCCCTGGTCCACATCAAGGAAGAAATCGAGCAGCGGGTTAAAAGGCGGGTCGAAATCATTCGTGTACGGGAAAAGATGAATCCTTTTCTCCGTGAACGCATAGAAAGAGAAGGCAGCTATGTTTGACAGGGATCTCGTTGTTGCGATACTCACGCAAATCGACGAGGCCCTCGAAAAAATCTTGACCCGCGCCATGCGGATTCGAAGTGCGGACGATTTCACCGATTCGCCGTCCGGGATGGAAACATTGGATAGCATTTGTATGCTCTTTATCGCAGTGGGCGAGGCATCGAAGAATGTCGATAAAATCACGAATGGCAAGCTTCTTTTGCGATATCCCGAGATCGACTGGACGGGCACCATCGGTTTCAGGGACATAATCGCTCATCATTATTTCGATGTTGATGCTCAACAAGTATTCTGGATATGCGCCCATGAAGTGGGACCGCTGTCGGCGACCATCAAAAATATGATAAAGGAGTTGCGCTGATGGCCCTGCACCAGAAGGCCGTCGGGAGAAATATAAGCCCGGGTGATTGGGGCGATTAAAACATAAATGTGCCAATACTCAGGAGAACGGACCGAATGGATTTTGTCCACCTGCACGTCCATACCCAGTACAGCCTTCTTGACGGCGCGATCCGCCTGAAGGACCTTTTTGAAACCGCGCGCTCCTACCAGATGCCGGCGGCGACGATTACAGACCATGGCAACATGTACGGGGCGCTCGAATTCTACGAGCTGTCCAAAAAGTACGGGATAAAACCCATCGTGGGGTGCGAGGCCTATGTTGCGCCCAGAAGCCGCCACGACCGGGGCAAAATCTCCGGCGCCCCGCAGGGCCAGGCTTCCTCGGAGACAGGGGGCGAGGAAGACCGAAGTTTTCACCTTACTCTTCTTGCCCGCAATCAAACGGGCTATCAGAACCTGATGAAACTGGTCTCCCTGGGGTTCATAGAAGGCTTCTATTACAAGCCGCGAATCGACAAGGAAATTCTAAGACTCCACAGCGAGGGGCTTATTGCCCTTTCGGGCTGCCTCAAAGGCGAGGTCGCCCAGATGCTTATCAAGAATCAGTTCGAGGCCGCCAGAAAATCGGCCCTGGAATATGCGCAAATATTCGCGCCGGGAGATTTCTACCTCGAAATCCAGGCCAACGGAATTCCGGAGCAGGCCGTGGCAAACGAGGGGCTGGTGCGCCTTTCCCGGGAGATGTCCCTGCCGCTTGTGGCCACAAACGACTGCCACTATCTGCGTAAAGCCGACGCGCGCGCTCATGAAATCCTCCTGTGCATCCAGACGGGAAAAACCGTTGCCGATGAAAGACGGTTCAAGTTTCAAACCGATCAACTCTACTTCAAATCCCCCGAGGAGATGGAGAAGGAATTCGCCTATATTCCCGAAGCGCTCGCGAACACGATCGAGATTGCGAACAAATGCGATTTGAAACTCGACCTTGGCAGCTATCACTTCCCGGTGTTTCCGATCGAGGAAGGCGAGAGCATCGACGAGAGGTTCGAAAAAGAGGTGCGGGAGGGCTTCGATCTGAGAATCGAGGCCATAAGACGCAAGGATCCGGGTTTTAACGAAGAGCGGCTGCGCGAGTACCGGGAAAGGATGGACTACGAAATTCGCATCATCAAGCAGATGGGCTTTCCCGCCTATTTTCTGATCGTTTCGGATTTCATCAATTATGCGAAAAGAAACGGAATTCCGGTAGGCCCGGGCCGCGGGTCGGCGGCCGGAAGCCTCGTGGCGTTTCTCATGCGCATAACCGATATCGACCCGATCGAACACGGGCTCATCTTCGAGCGCTTCCTGAACATCGAACGCATAAGCATGCCCGATATCGACGTGGACTTTTGCGTAAACGGCAGAAACAAGGTCCTGGAATACGTGACCCATCGGTACGGAAAAGACCGGGTATCCCAGATCGCCACATTCGGAACGATGCAGGCGCGCGCGGTCATTCGCGACGTGGGCCGGGCCCTTGCCATGCCCTATAACGATGTGGACCGCATCGCCAAACTCATTCCCGCAACCCTTGGCATCGATCTGAAGGGGGCCATGGCCGTCGAGCCGCGCCTGGTGGAGATGCAGTCGGAAAACCCGCAGATACGGGAACTCTTCGAAATAGCCCGGGCACTCGAGGGCCTTACCCGCCATGCCTCCACCCACGCCGCCGGGGTGGTCATCGCCGACCGGCCCATCGTGGAATATATGCCCATGTGCGTCGGGCCCGAAGGCGAAATCGTTTCCCAGTACCCCATGAAGTACGTCGAAAAGACGGGACTGATAAAGTTCGACTTCCTGGGTCTTCGAAACCTCACGGTCATAAAGGACGCCATACAGCTGATCGAGCAAAACCACGGCGTCCAGGTCAACATGGAAGCCCTCCCGCTCGACGACCCGGAAACTTACGCGCTGCTCTCCCGCGCCGATACGACCGGAGTGTTCCAGCTGGAAAGCTCGGGGATGCGGGACATCCTGATGAAGCTGCGCCCGGAGAATTTTTCGGACATCGTGGCCCTGGTGGCTCTCTACCGTCCCGGCCCGCTGGAAAGCGGCATGGTCGATCAGTACATAAAGGGCAAGCACGGCGCAGAGGTCGTCTACGACCTCGATATACTCAAGCCCATACTGGAATCGACCCACGGCGTCATTCTCTACCAGGAGCAGGTGATGAAAATCGCAAGCGTCCTGGCAAACTACACCCTGGGAGAAGCCGATATTCTGCGCCGGGCCATGGGTAAAAAGATCGCCTCGCTCATGGACGAACAGCGCGACCGGTTCGTCAAGGGCGCGGTGGAAAACGGCATAGACGGCGCCAAGGCCAGCCATATTTTCGATCTCATGGCAAAATTTGCCGAATATGGCTTCAACAAGTCTCACAGCGCGGCCTACGCTCTCATAGCCTACCATACCGCCTGGCTCAAAACCCATTACCCGGTCGAATTCATGGCTGCGCTCATGAACAGCTTCCTGGGCAGCTCCGACCAGATCGTGAAGCTCATAAACCAATGCGCGCAGATGGAGATTCGCATTCTTCCCCCGGACGTAAACGAGAGCGGCATGGTCTTCCAGGTGGTGGACCGCATGATCCGCTTCGGCCTCGGGGCGGTGAAAAACGTGGGCGAGACCGCCGTCGAGATCATTTTGCAGTGCCGGCGCGACCAGGGTCCCTATACCACCATCCATGATTTCTGCGCCCGGATCGATTCGCAGAAAGTAAACCGGCGGGTAATCGAGCAGCTCATCCGGTGCGGGGCCTTCGACTCCCTGCACCCGAACCGGGCACAGCTCATGGCGGGGCTCGACGAGGTGCTCGACCGGGCCGCAAGCGTCCAGAAAGACCGCTCCTCGGGGCAAATGAACCTGTTCGAGGTGCTGCGCTCCAAAAACAAGATAAAGCCCCCTTCGCTTCCCGACATTGCCGACTGGGACAGCCGCATGCGGCTCCAGTTCGAAAAGGAATCGCTCGGTTTCTACATCTCCGGTCACCCTCTCGATTTTTACGCCGACCAGATCCGCTCGGTCTCCACCGCCGACACCCAATCGGTAAAAGAAAAGAGGGAAGGCGCCGAGGTGGTGCTCTGCGGGCTGTTTTCGATCATAAAGGAAATCACGACCAAGCGCGGCGACCGAATGGCCATTCTGAACCTCGAAGACAGGGACGGGAACATCGAGGTTGTGGCCTTCCCCGAAATCTTCACCCAGGCCCGGGCGCTCGTGGCAGGCGACGAACCGCTTGCTCTGTGGGCAAAAGTCCAGCAGGACGAAAAATCGACCAAGCTGATCGCAAACCGCCTCATGAGCATGGAGGAGGCCGCGCTGCAGGCGGTCGACTCGGTGCGCATAAAGCTCGATGCGGCCGCGATGGATCGCGACGCTTTCGGCCGGCTGAGGCACCTTCTGGTGAGCCACTCCGGCGAGTGCCGGGCGGTGCTGCACCTGGCCGTGCAGGATCAGGGAGAAGCCATACTCGATTTATCCAAACTGCGGGTCACTCCCAACCACGCCTTTTTCGAGGAGATGCACCTCCACTTCGGTCCGAACAGCGCCGAGGCGACCTACAAAAACGGCGCATAAGCGGCGAGCCGCCGCGGCCGAGTTGCCCGCTGCCTTCGGCGGCGGGCCTGTTAACCGGATGGCATTCGGGGAAGATAGAGGTAGGGTGGGCAAAAGCGCAGTATTGCCCACCAAGGGCTTTCCGGATGGACACTAACTAATTGCGAAGTGTCGCTGGTTCCATCATTTCAGCGCGCCCCCGGAGACGTTTACTCCGGGGCGGAACCCGGGTGTTCCTTCCGCTATTTGGCGCCCTGTTCCGGCCCCCGAATTTTACGCGTGATGACGTGCCTTATCACACATGAAATGAGGGGCGCAGATACGGTTCAAGCCGTCGAGGGGGCCTGCCGGTCGATATGATTTCCGGCCTGGTGCCCATGCCCGATGTCTTTCCCCTTGTCCAGAACTGTGAACTGGACAAATCCCGGCGATTTGTCCAGTTATGGTGGACTGCCGTACCGGCCTTCATCGGATGGCTGCTGCTATACATAGCCGCAATTCAGATATCCACCTATCAATCAACAT
The DNA here is from genome assembly GCA_021813685.1 of Deltaproteobacteria bacterium. Classification (GTDB taxonomy): domain Bacteria; phylum Desulfobacterota; class Syntrophobacteria; order Syntrophobacterales; family Syntrophobacteraceae; genus SbD1. The sequence continues at coordinate 8,596 of JAKAJS010000146.1, forward strand.
CGGCCCAGTCCCACCTAAGCGACAGTATAAAAACTCCAAGGGTAAAATGTTCGATCCAAAATTATGGCTGGCTGCCATTGCTTTAAACCTTGAATAAGTAACAGGAAGAGAATGAACGACGGCATTTCGTGTAAACCGAACTTCATCCGCAACCAATACGGCACTTAATGCATTAAACACTGTGTCGTAATTTGCAATTCCTAATAACCGCGCTGCTCGAAGGCATTGATCCGGTATATACCAATCAGGTTCCCACGTGTTTCTCATTTTACGTGATGAACTCCAATTTTTTCTAAGCCACTCTATGGAATCAATGGATGAAGGAACGGCAGGGCTACGGGGAAGCGCTCTGCCCGCAAGGGTAGTATAACAGCCGCTACATGAGCAAAAAATCAACTGGCGACAATGCGCGCTCCAAAAATCATGGAGCCTAATTACAGCCAGAGCTGAATACACTAAAAAAGCTCGCTCATTTGTGTCCCGAAGCGCGATAGCTTCGCTTACCAGGCTCTCAATTCGCTTGCAGCATGTGTCAAATCTACGCAGAACACGATGAAGATTCATTAGGTCACCTAAGACCCGAAGATTTCGACAAACCTCTTGAACCGTACTCGTCGGCTCGCTATTCGTTGGGGGGAGGCGCTTGAGTGTATTATAAAGTTATGATCCCTTTTAGATCGATCAGCTTCATCACTACTAAAAGCCCGTTCCAGCTTCGCTATATCTCCTAATATTTTATCTTTTGAGGCCAAATTTCTCCTTTCAGGCATTTCTCCTGTTTTATCCTTTGACACAATCTGTCCATCAGGAATTCCAAATTTGTGGTGCAAGATTGCAGCAAACATCATCAGCAACTGGTAGTGTTTACAAAACTGATTAGAGAGAATTTCTGGGGCTGTGTTTTCGAGAAAGCCCATAGCAAATTCTAATTTCTTTATGATATTAGTGTGGACAGAGTCAGTAAATTGGGAGTCATCTTGTTCTTTATACAATTTATGAAGTCGCGAGGCGCCTCCGTCTGTTACCCCATTCAGAATTAAACTAAAAGCCTCAGCGATAAACTCATCATCCGCCATCCGAAATCGTTGCTTTATTGTAAAGATATTAAACTTTTCAATGAATGGTCGAAATCGTTCTGCCGCTTTTCTAACAGCAAATTTAAATTCAGTTTGAAATTCAGCATGGCGTTTTTCCGCCGGATTCAATGTTACAGTGTACGAATTTAAGCGAGCAAATATGTCGATAATATCGTCATCTGTGGCATTTAGAAGTTGTTCTACGGTAAGAGTATATCCCAAAAATATTTCTTTGTGATCATCATCTAAGTTTTCGTAGGATAATCCCTTAAAGTCCTCAGATCGTTTCAATAATTTGAATTTATTATCTGCAAAATCCACTATGGCTCGGATTCTTTGTTGGCCATCAACGACCTCACGTATACTTGTTTGACGTTTAGGGTCCAAAATAGTTCTGATAAAAAGTTTGGGAATTGGAAGTTCGTGAAGTATAGTGTCTATTAGGAACGTCTTTGCCTGCGGTGTCCATACAGAATACCGTTGAAATGTTTCATTAATCACTAATTCCTTCTTTCGATACCACTGAACAATATCCGAAACTTGCAGGGTTAAAGGCTTGGATTTTGCCACCGCTGCACCCCCTTATGTTTTTTAGAGTCTAGCCGCATGCAGCAGCCATACCTTAAATGTTTCTTCACTTATAGCGAAACTTTCTCGCGATGCCAAATAGCAAAATGAAAATCAGCACGCGATGCACGCTTAAAATTATGTGCTATTCCCCTCGCAATCAAAAAACTGGACATAAGCACGTCTTTTGTCCAAAAAGCAAAAAACGCCTCCAGGAGCTGGTGCGGGTTTGCGGCGGGTAGACAGGCCGATACCTGGACAAAAAGGCAGAAGTGTGTAAAATCAACCTCATGGAAACGGAAAAAACAACCCGACCGGATCCGGATGATATTGTTACGCTCTACCGGAGCGCTTTCAAGGAGTTCGGCAGCCGTGCGCTGTGGAACGTGCGCGAGCTTGAAGACCTGGGGCCACAAGACGCTCTGGTGATTGCCCGCTATTTGCGCGTCGAGGGTAACCTTGCCGCGCGGCGTTTGGCGGAACGGATCGAAATGGCCTGTCATGCCGCTCACTAGGTTTCAATCGCGAATCCTGCGCTTGCTTGCCACACACCACTACCCCTCGTCTCCCGCCTGAAATTGGAAAAACGAGGAGAGGCACCTCCATTTCGGCCCCAACAGCGCCGAGGCGATCAGTTTTGGATGGCAAGATCAATCCGCCCTGCCAGTTTGGAGCCTAACGGGACCACTCCCCCCGGATAGATTGTGATAAATTTCATTTACCAAAATGGCCGAACCTGCCGATACTTCAGGGTGCTCGAAGAGTAGGTATTTAATGGCTGATCTGCTGCGAAAAAAGGAGTCGCTCAATGAGTCGCACAATAATGAAGATTATAGTCTCTACGGCTGCGGTAGCCATGGGGATTGTCGTTATTGCCTCAGCAAATGTTTTCAGTCTGCAATCGAGACTTGTTATTGTTTCGGCGGCATCTTGTTCCTCGCTTATTTTGGGGGCGCTTTACATACTCCGCGTTATTCTACTCCCTTTGCAGTCGTCGGTGGGAACGCTGCGAGGCATGGTCGATGAGGTCGAAAAGACCTCCATGCAATACTACAGTATGTCCAAATCGCTGGCTGAAGGCTCGGGAAACCAGGCGAGCAGCCTCGAGGAAACCGCTGCGAGCCTGGAGGAGATTGCCGCCACCACCAGGAACAACGCGGAAAAAGCCGAGACCGGGCGCACCCTGATCGAAGAGGCTCAGGCGATGGCGCATCGCGCCGCTTCGTCGATGACGCAAACCAGCCAGGCCATGGAGGAGATTTCGGAGGCAAGCCGCAAAATCAGCCAGATTATAAAGGAGATTGACGCCATCGCCTTTCAGACCAACCTGCTGGCGCTCAACGCGGCGGTTGAAGCGGCCCGGGCAGGGGAAAACGGGGCGGGGTTCGCCGTGGTGGCCGAAGAAGTGCGCAACCTGGCCAAACGTTCCGCCACGGCCGCTGCGTCCACACAGGGCCTGATTCAAGACGCCATCAACAAGACCGGCGCAGGAGTGTCACTGGTAAATCAAACGGAAGCCGATTTCGAGAAGATGGTGCAGTCGTTCGAAAAATCGGTCGCCCTGACCCGCGAAATCGCCGAGGCTTCGGCCGAGCAGCGCATAGGCCTTACGGAAGTCTCTACGGCTGTTCACCAAATCGACATCGTCACACAGGAAAACGCCGGCAAGGCCCAGGAGAGCGCAAACAATTCGGAACAGATGGAGATGGAAATAGAAAAAATGCGCGATGTCTCATCCGATCTGCTCCAGATATTGACCAGCGTCGATCGAAGAAAAAAGGCGATGGATTTAGTGAAAAAAGGGGTCGATATGGCAAGAAGACGCGGGCTGCAGGCCACTATCACCGCCGCTCAGGACAAGAACGGCCCCTTTTGCGATGGTGAATGGTATCTCTTTCTTCATACTATTGAGGGGCACATAACTATACTGGCCCATCCTTTTGCGCCACAATTGGTGGGGAAGGATGCTGCCGCGAACCTGGACGTCAAGGGAAAAGCTATTACCCTGGAGATGATTGAATTAGTGACCAAACAAGGCTCCGGTTGGATCAATTACTGGTGGCCGAAGCCGGGGGCGACCGCCCCTTCTCTGAAAAGCACTTATTTATGCTCGATTCCCGGCGAGAATGCCTTTGTTGCTTGTGGCATCTTTGTTTAGGAGGCAACGGTGGGCAACAGAGCCTCCATGCGGAAACCTATGTGAAAAGGGGGGACTGCATCCTTGCGCCTTGAAGATTATCTTGAAGGCGAGGAGTTCAAAATGGCGGAGATAGGCAGATACCGGTTTGGCGAAATTGAGGTTGACGGGAAAAAGTACCGGGGCGACATCAAAATCGTCGAGGATTCGGTAGTCTCCAACTGGTGGCGCGCCGAAGGGCACAGACTCGCCGCCTCGGACCTCGAAGATATAATGTCCTGCCGGCCCGAAATACTGGTCGTGGGTAAAGGCCTGCCCGGCAACATGGAAGTTGTGGGGCAGCTGCGGGCGCGCCTGGAAGAGGCGGGAATCGAACTGATCGACGAGCCCACGCCCCAAGCCGTCGCCACCTTCAACCGGGTACGGAAATCAGGGAAAAAGGTGGCCGGGGCATTTCACCTTACCTGCTGAGTTTAGAGGAAGCGGGAAGCGAGAAGAAAACCGCGCCCCTCTTTTCAGCAGAAGTTTATGGCACGGTGACGGGGTTGGAAGGCTCCGAGGCAAGCCCGGTCCCAATCGAGCTGGTCGCCGTTACCGTAAACACATAGGTTTGCCCGCTGGTGAGCCCGCCTACCGTTATGGGGCTTTTGTAGCCTTGGACCATGATACGCCCCGGATAGGCAGTAACCGTGTATACTCTAACAGGGCTGCTGCTCATTTTCGGCGGATAGAAGCTAACGGTCGCAGCACCCTGGCCCGCGGTCGCTGTGACGTTTCTCGGGGGGCTGGGCATGAGGGTTTCCATGGGAGCGCCCACACCGGGAGCCCCTCCGATTTGTCCAAACGCTGCCGTCGCCGACAGCAAAAAGACCCCGATGACAGCGGTTGCAATGGCTTTACCGATCATGGTATTGCTCCTGTTGGCAAAAGACGCGGCAAGTGAGCGTCGGGTAACTTCGCCACTGTTTAATAATAATGACATATTGGATTAACCGCCACTCCGGTTTGCGCGATGACTTCCATTCATTTTGTAGAAACTACGCTGAACGAACAAAAAGATCTTCTTTGCCGCTGGACCGAGAGGTTCTACTCGGAGCGAAAGCGGGTGCGGATCGTGGTCGATTCCACGGCCGCCGCCCAGCTGATCGACCAGCTGTTATGGACATTTTCCCAGTCGAGCTTTATTCCGCATGCGATTTTCAGCCCGGGAGGAGCGGCGCAGCCCGATGAGCCGGTCTTGATAACCCCCGGCGAATTTAATGTCGACGGGTTCGATGCGCTGGTGTGCGACTGCGCGGCCGACATCGAATTCATGAGCCGGTTTGACTCGGCGGTTCATTTCATTCTGACCGACGATCCCAAACGTAAGGAAAAGAGCCGGGGGCTTTGGCTCAAGGCCCGCAACTCGGGGCTCAACCCGATCCACGTTCCTTCCGGGGGCAAAAACTCAAAATGAAAGGTGTACCTTATGGAAAGCACATCCGACCTGTTGGAAAGCTTGAGTCGGTCCCCCGCGATTTTAGCGGGCTTGGTTAAAAGTATCCCGGCTGACCGGATGACCCTGCGGCGGGGGCAAGACTTCTGGACGATAGCCGAACATGTGAGCCACCTGGCGAAGGTGCAGCCCATGCTGCTCGGTCGCATCGAGCGGTTCATCGCCGAGGACCACCCCGAGTTCGTCCCCTTTATCCCGGAAGGTCACGACGAACGAACCGAAGTGCAATTGGATGCAAAAACCGCTCTCGAGCAGTTCTCAACATACCGGGACCGACAGGTCGCGCTTTTGAAGGGCGTGGACGAGGCGGCATGGAATAAGACGGCGACACATCCGGAGTACGACCAATACTCTCTTTCCATTCTGGGAAGACACATTCTGATGCATGATTTCTGGCACATGTACCGGATCGAGGAGCTTTGGTTGACCAGAGACGCCTTCCTCACGAAACTGGATTGAGCCACCGGGACTGAAGAGTGAACATCCCGGGTTATACTGGGCGCCTCTCATGTGAATTTTTGGACTATCTTCCGGGAAAGGCCTTGACATAGCACTGCAAGCGGCTAGAATGGCCGGGCTGCCTGGAATCGGCGGCAGATCCCGACAATACAAGTAGATACGGAAGGATGGCCGTTATGGGAGTAGTGGAGGATAAACTCAAGGAGCTTCGCGACAGGGAGGCCAAAGTAATCGGGATGGGCGGCGCCAAGGCCGTTGCCCAGCAGGTCGAACGCGGGAAGATGACCGCGCGGGACCGCCTGAATCATTTCTTCGACCCGGGCAGTTTCCGTGAACTCGATATGTTTGTCAAACATCGGGGAACTCTTTTTGGAATCGATACGGTGGAAATTCCTGCAGACGGGGTCGTTACCGGGTTTGGAAACGTCAACGGCCGGCAGGTTTTCGCGTTCGCCCAGGATTTTACCTCCCGTGCCGGCAGCCTTGGGGAAATGCACGCCAAAAAGATCTGCAAGGTCATGGATCTATCCCTGCGCGCCGGGAAGCCCATCGTTGGATTTTGCGATTCGGGCGGCGCACGCATCCAGGAAGGAGTGGACGCGCTTTCAGGCTTCGGGCAGATATTCTATCGAAACGCATGCGCTTCGGGGGTCGTTCCCCAGATTTCAGCCATTATGGGCCCTTGTGCGGGCGGCGCTGTCTATTCTCCCGCCATGACCGATTTTGTGTACATGGTCAAGGGGACCGGGTTGATGTTCATAACCGGCCCTGACGTGATCAAGTCGGTGCTGGGCGAGGTAATCACCCAGGAAGAACTCGGCGGAGCCATGACTCACAACGCCAAGAGCGGAGTGGCCCAGTTCGCAGCCGAAAGCGATGCGGACTGTATCGACCAGATAAAGCGGCTGCTTTCCTTTTTGCCCGAAAACAACATGGACGATCCTCCCTTTGTCGATACCGGCGACGACCCGAACCGGTTGTGCCCCGAACTCGATACGATCATTCCCGATGCCTCGATGGGCGCCTACGATATGAGACAAGTCATCCGCTCGATTGTCGATAACGGGGATTTCCTGGAGGTGCATCAGTATTTCGCCGAAAATATCCTCGTGGGCTTTGCCCGGCTGGGCGGGAAAACCATAGGCATTATCGCAAACCAGCCCAAGGTGCTGGCCGGATGCCTCGATATCGACTCCTCCGATAAGGCCTCCCGTTTCATTCGCACCTGCGATTGCTTCAATGTCCCCATTCTCACCATTGCCGACGTTCCCGGCTATCTGCCCGGCAGACAGCAGGAATGGGGCGGCATCATCCGGCACGGCGCCAAGCTGCTCTGGTGCTATTCGGAAGCCACCGTTCCGAAGATCACCCTCACCACGCGCAAGGACTACGGCGGGTCCTATCTCGCCATGTGCTCAAGCGATCTGCGCGCCGATTTCAACTTTGCCTGGCCGACCGCAGAAATTGCGGTCATGGGCGCCGAAGGTGCGGCAAACGTCATCTTCCGGCGGGAGATCCAGGAAAGCGCCGACCCGGTGGCCAAGCGCCAGGAAGTGATCGACAACTACCGCAAAGAGCTCTACAACCCGTACATCGCGGCATCCCGCGGTTATATAGACGGGGTGATCATGCCCTCGGAAACCAGGGCGCGCCTGATCGACGCCTTCAGCGTGATCGCCAATAAGCGCCAGGCGCTTCCACCGAAAAAGCACGGCAATATCCCGCAATAAATCCAACCCGGCAGCGGCGGCGACTGGCGCCGCTGCCGGGTTGCCTGGCCCATCCGCACGACCTACTCTATAATCCTGATGGCCCCGCCGCCGCCAAAGGCAGCGGCGCTTCGGCTTGGCAATCCGGCTGCGGCGACGCGCCGCCCGCTCACGCGGGGACTTCGAATTTTTCGCCCTTGGAAAAATTTCTTTTCCCGGCCATAATGCTTCCCTTGCGGCCGGTCTTTTCCCGGTTCAGAGCTGAAACGATACACTGCCTATCCTGCAACCGCTCCTGCGCTGCTTCGAAACTCGGAATGTTCATCCCGATCAATTCTCTGACTTCCTCATTGGCGCAGCTCCTTCCGTCTTCAGGCTGGCAGAGCAGACAGGCGACGATAATCTTAAAGGAATCATCCGGCACGCTGAGGGATTGGCAATCGACAATCAGCTCACACAACCTGAAGAAAAGATCCGAGGCATGCTCGATTTCTTGAAGCTCTCTCGAATAACTCTGCACTTCGGCAAAAACCATGCTTTTAAAATCGACTCCCAGACTGGAATGGGAGCCGGCCAGCATGTGCAATATCTTTTCCCTGAATCGGTCCTCACTCCGCGGATCTTCTTTCATTTCACCTCCATAAGGCAAGCCTCTGCGGCCGCTGCCTTTACGCTCCCAGTTCAAGGTATTATTCATAAATAATGACCGGGGGTATCGATGTCCATGGGGCGGACGATTGAGAAATGGCCCATGACCGTAGCGGGCGGGAGAGATCGGATGGAAATCGACGTTCTGTGCGCGGGACTTGCTACCTGTGATCTCGTCTACGAGGTTGGGCATCATCCCGGAGAAGACGAGAAATGTTTCGCCTCAAGCCTTCTTCTGTGCGGCGGGGGTCCGGCAGCAAACGCGGCGGTGGCGGTTGCAAGGCTCGGAGGCGTTGCAGCCTTCACCGGATACCTCGCAAACGACCTTTTCGGGCGAATGCACTTTGAAGAACTCGTCTCCGAAGGGGTGATAACGAGCCTCATAGCCCGGAACGATCCCGATGTGCAAGCGGCGGGCCGCGTTTTTTCGCCTCTATCCTCAATCCTGGTAAAGCCCGGCGGCAAAAGGACCGTCATTACCCACAAGGGGGCGACCCCCATCATCGAACCCGGCCAGATCGATTTTTCCAATCTGAGTCCGAGAACAATGCTTTTCGACGGTCACCAGCCCGCGCTATCGGGTTTCCTGGCGGCACGGGCACGGACGAAAAACATTGCGACCATCCTGGATGCGGGCTCGGTAAGCGAAGGCACGGCGAGCCTCGCGCGCGTATGCACTCACCTCGTCGCCTCCGAAAAATTCGCAAGGGATTTCAGCGGGCAAAAGGATCCGCGCGCCGCGTTGGACCATCTCGGCCGGATTGCCCCCGTGGCGGTAATTACCCTGGGAGATGCCGGGCTCATCTACCGTGATTCGAGATCCGGCGGCGGCGCCTGCATCGAGCTTCCCGCCTTTTCGGTACAAGCTCTCGACACCACGGGGGCGGGGGACATTTTTCACGGTGCGTTTGCGCTGCGAATCGCCCGGGGAGAGGAACTTTCCCGGGCCTTGCGGTATGCGAGCGCGGCGGCGGCCCTCGGGTGCACGAAGATGGGTGCGCGGCCGGCCATTCCTTCAGCGGCCGAAGTCGAGGCCCTGCTGCGACGGCGGGCGGCAGGACCGCCCGCCGGATCGCCTGGCCCCTCCGCATGGCCAATCCCATAATCCGGCCCCGCCGCCAAAGGCAGCGGAGCTCACGGCTTGGCTACCCGGCTGCGGCGACACGCCGCCGATCAGTCGGGTTCTGAACGTGTCGTTTCCTCCAACCGCTTTCTATCCAGTCCGCATACTATCCGGTCGCCGATCTCGATCACGGGCGCCGCGCATGCTCCACGGGTGGCTTCCAGCATGTGTCTGCGAGCCTTCTGGTCAGAGTCGATATCATATATTTTAAAGGCTATCCCCCTGCTCGACAGATAATCCTTGATCTGCTCCGTGTCGGGAGATGCGGGAAATACGTACACATTGGCCTCTTTTTTCATTGTATCTCCTTGTCGTTACAACAGCCGTTTACCTGGCCGGGGCTGAGGGCTTTCGCATCATGAATAGAGTGTAATTTTAGCTCTTTATCGTACGTTGTGCAGTCTCTATTTCATACATATCATGATTAGAGATCCGAAAATAACGAGAAGGAGACAACGATGGAGTCAATTTTGGTAACAGGCGCCTCCGGGAAGTTGGGAAAGGCAGTCGTCGGGGCGCTTTTGGAAAAAGGGTTCAACGTCAGGGCCGCTACCAGAAATACGGCGGGCATCAAATGGTCGGACCGGTTGAGGCCCGTGCTCTTCGACTACGAAGATTCGAGCCTGTACGGAGCCGCGCTCGACAACATCTCGAACGTTTTTCTGGTCGCTCCGCCCCTGGATTTTGAGGCGCCGGCAAAATTGATGCCTTTTATCGACAGGGCGAGGGATGCGGGAGTCCGCTATATAGTGTTCAATTCGGCGATGCGGGCCGATTTAGACGAAAGAAACCCGCTGCGTATCATCGAGCGGCATCTTATGAAATCAGGCCTCGATTACACGATATTGCGGCCCAATTTTTTCATGGAAAATTTTTCAGCCGGGTGGCTGGCGCCGATGGTTTCAGCCGGAAGGTTACGGGTGCCGGCGGACGAGGCCAAAACCAGCTTCATTTCCGTAGAAGACATAGCCCGGGTGGCCGCAGTCTGCTTCGAGGAAAAGCGTTACGGGGAAGATTGCAGCCTCACGGGCCCCGAAGCGTTGAGCTACGGCGAGGCGGCTCGGGTACTCTCCGAGGTTTGCGGTCGGAGGGTCGCCTACATCCCCATGACGGAAGCCGAAATGGAGCAGGATGCCCGGCGGCAGGGAATGCCCGAGAGCGCAATACGCTACATGGTTGAGCTTTTCGCCATGGTGCGCAGGGGATTTATGGCCGATACGACCGGCGTCGTCGCCGAAGTCACGAGAAAATCCCCCCTGTCGTTCAGGGAATTTGCAGAGAAGAACGCCATGACCTGCGGCATCCGCAAAGCCGCCTGATGCATACCGGGAGTAGTGCCTGCTTGAGACTGCGGATTTTTACGGCATCGATCCGGAAACCCTGGCCGCCTCTGTGGGCTTCGAACCCAAGTCCCCCTTTGAAAAGGGGGACTTGGGGGGATTTTGAAAGTAAATCAGCTATATATCCGCTAAACTCCGACGAAAGAGAACCTATCCAATTCGCGCCGGAGTGCGGTTTCCGGATGAATAATTATGTCTTTCCAGTGAGGATATTTTTGCCAATTTGCATTCCCGTTCTCTCCTGCGCCTGTATAGTGGAGGCTCGGGATCGATCCGCAGCGAACCCCGAATTTTTTTATAAATTGGAAACGAACAGTTGAACGCTGCCTCCACTTCCCGCTTCTTTTCCTGGCAGGAGAGCGAAATAAATGCCAAAGGCGGTCAAATACATCCTGATTGCGACCTTTTCCCTGATAACGACCTGCTGTGCAGGGAACCGGCAGGCACACCATGAGATTTCTCCCGAAGTGCGGATGCCCGAATACATTCTGCACCGGATCCTTCCGGGAGAAACCCTGGCCAGTATAGCCGCGTGGTATACGGGGCAGGAGGGCGAGTGGCGGGAACTGGCCAAATGCAACCCGAGCCTCGATCCGCGGCGCCTCAAACCGGGAAACCTGGTTAAAATCCCCCTGAGGATCGCCACGCGACACACAACTCCGCCGTCTCATTCCACTGCATTGAGAAAACGCAGGATAACACCCGTGAGGGCAGACCATTCGAAAGAAATCCCACCGGCATTACCCTGCGAGGTTTTCGGGCCAAGGTAAAAGGCCTCTTCCCCGACCTCCGGTGAGGTGGAGCTACCCCGCTCCAGGCCAGGAGACGCGGATGACTGTGCCCTGATTGTGGGAGGAACCAAGCGAAAAACTGCCTCCCGAGAGTTCGGCCCTCTCTCGCATGCCGACGAGTCCCAATCCACCAGAAGAGCCCTTCCTTTTGGAAACGGCGGCTGCATTGAACCCCTCGCCGTTGTCCCGGACGAGCAGCTCGATCTTTCCACTCCGGTTGGTGAGAGAGACTTCCACACGGTCGGCTTTGCTGTGTTTGGCGATATTGTTCAAGGCCTCCTGGAAGATCCTGAAAACCACGATCTTGAGCGACTCGGGGATATCGGATTCTTTGCAGTCCATTCGCTGCTCGATCCGCATTTGAGGACACACCGACTTCAACCGGCCGCACACCCAGTTAATGGTTGGCAATAAGCCCGTGTCGTCAAGAAGGGAGGGGCGCAGGTCGGACATGATTCTTCTGGCGTCGTCGAGCGCGCTCTGCGCAGCCGACACGAGCGGCTCGAGAGATTGGACTGCGAGCGTTCCTTCCCGCAGCCTGTCGATGCTCAATTCCAAGCCCAGTTTTATGGCGCTGAGGCTTGAACCAATGCTGTCGTGCACCTCCAGTGCAATTTTTTTCCTTTCCTCTTCCTGTGCCTGCAATAACCGGGAGGACAAAACTCTAAGTCTTTTCTCAGACCGTTCCAGGGCCTCGCCCATCTGCACGCGGCGTATGGCCGACCCGAGGACCATTCCCACATTTTCCAGCAAATTAACGATTTCGAGGGGTAATTTGAATTTTTCACAGTCGGCCACGTGGATCAGGCCCATGATTTGGCCCTTAACCCACACGGGGGTAAGCGCAACGGATTTATACCCCATCTTGTGGCAGTGAAGGCACACAGGCCCTGTCGTTTTCTCTTTCATCCCGGCGAAAAACCGGTCTGCATCGTTGGTATAAAACGAGCCGCCGTGGCTTATACAGTGAAGCTGGTGATCGACGGTCCCGGTTAGAACCTGGACGCACATCCCGGGAAGGGAGCGGTGGGAAGGATTTGTTGGAAATTCGTCGAAAGAGCCCACACAAGCGAGCAAAGCTAGATTGCCTTCGTTATCAGGAATTCGAATTCCCGCAAAACCGCAGCCGGATATATTTTGGATTTCGCTTGTGAACTCGTCCAACAGCGGGCGCATCGCGGTGTGACGGTTGGCAATCTCAAGGAAGCTGTGCGAGGCACGCAAGCTGCGCTCGGCCCACATGCGCTCCTTCTTTCTCCTGATTTCTCTATCGATAGCGGCCGGGAGCAGCATGAAAAACTCGGGACTCTTGACGATATAGTCGGAAGCCCCCGCTTTCATCGCCTGGACCGCTATCCGCTCATCCCCCTGCCCGGTGATCATGATGACGGGCGCCTCATTGCGCGCCCCCCGCATATGGTTTAAAAATTCGATCCCGTTCATGCCCGGCATCCGGTAATCCACCAGAATGATGTCCGGGCGGATTTGGTCAAGGCTTTCGAGAAACCCGCCGGCATCCTGGAAGTGGTATATCCGGGCTTCCGGAAGGTCTTTGACGATGGCTCGGCGGATAAGCTGGAAATGAGCTTCTTCGTCCTCAATGATAACGAGCTTGAGAGTAGCCATGCCTAACACCTGCAATTCGGACTATTCATTCACCACAGGGGGTTCATTTGTTTCCATCCAATAAGCATTGACCTGCATTACCTTCGCTTCAAATTCCTTGAATCCAACCGGTTTGGTCAAATAGCTGTTTGCATAATTGAGATAAGAACTCGCTATATCTTCTTCTCGTTTTGAGGTGGTAAGCATTATGACGGGTACTTTCTTCAAATGCGGGTCGTTCTTAATCTGTTTGAGCACTTCTATTCCGTCTATGCCGGGGAGCTTTATATCCAGGAGGATCAGGCCGGGAGTGGGAAATTGAGAAGGCTCCGCGTACTTGCCCCTGGTAAACAGGTAATCCAGGGCCTCTTCCCCATCTCTTACTATATCGATCCGATTCGTGTGTCCCGCTTTTCGGATTGCCCGCTCGGTAAGAGCGGCGTGCGCCTCCTCGTCTTCGACTATCAATATGTTGTAGGGCTCCAAGTCCATATAGGGATTCCTTCTTAAAGGTTTTTTTCGCCGATAGTGAAAAAAAATGTCGTCCCCCGCCCGAGTTCGGAGTCCAGCCATATCCTGCCGCCATGATACTCGATTATCCGTTTTACGATCGCCAGGCCGACACCGGTTCCCTCCTTCTTTCCAGCCGACGGAAGACGTTCGAATATTCGGAAGATCTTTTCAAAAAACTTCTTCTCAATCCCGATTCCGTTATCGCGGACGAAAAATACGCATCGCTCGTTCTGCTTTTGCGTTCCGATTTCTATAAAGGGACTCTTGTTGTCCTCACCGATGTATTTGATTGCGTTGTTGATCAGGTTGTACATGACCTGCACCATTCTTTTTTTCTCACAGTACGCCGTGGGAAGGTTTTCCTGGACGCTTATCCTGATGCCGCGACTCTCGATATTGGGTCGAAGCGTTTCGATGGCCTCCTCCACGATTTCTCCGAAGGGGAGCGTAGTGCGTTTGGCAACCATGCGCCCGATCCGTGAAAGCTCGAGCAGATCGTCGATAAGCGCTTCCATTTTTCGCCCGGCCCCGCTCATGTAGTCCAGGTAGCTTTCGGCTTCCTTGGGAATTGCCGCCCCGAAATCCTCCCGTAAAGCACCGATGAAGCCCCCGATGGTGACGATTGGCGTTTTGAGATCATGCGAGATGGTGTAGACGAACGACTCGAGTTCCGTGTTTTTTTCGGAGAGCTCCGAGACGAGTTCTTTAAGCCTTTTTTCCTTTTCCTGCAAAACAGCCTCGACCCGCTTCCGTTCGGAGATCTCAGCGAGCGCCAGGTCCCTGGAGATCCTGTATGCTTCCATGCGCTGCAGCAATTGATAGAAGAGCAGGGAAAGGATGGCTGAGAGAATGATTCCAAAAACCAGGACCCAAACCTCACGGGGAGCGTCGTCGGCATAAAGGGCGTGGTTGCCCGCCATCGTCAGCAGCCATTTCCTGTCGCCGATCGCAATCTCGCGCTTCGAAGAAATTCGGCTCGCCGGCAAGTCTTTCTTCCCATAATGAAAGATGCGCTGCCCGTTGTCGTCTATGTCTACGACGAAGTCTCCGATGAATTTGCCGGGCATGGCATAGTCGATCACGTCCTCGACGTTGAACTCGCCGCACATGTAGCCCTGAAGTTTTCCTTCACTTACCAACGGGAGAACTATCCGAAAACTCTTCCCCTCCGAGAAAAGGTCAAAACAAGGCGATACCTTGTGGCCGGGAACGTATGTGATCTTCTTTCCAAGCCTGTCTGCCTCCGCCTTCCGAGGGAAGACATAGCGAATCACTCCGTTCGTATCTGCCAGGAATATGCACGAAAAGCCGGGATAATTCTTGTAAATGAGCCTTGCAAAGTCCAAAAAACGCCTGTGGCTGAAATCGTGCTTTTCATCATCCACCCATCTGGCCGCCAGGAGTTCGAGGGTCGCTTCGCGGCTGCTCATGATGGAGCCGATACGGATTCCGGCAATTTCGGTCGAGCTTTGCACATGCCGGACAACCAGCTGGCGAAAATGATCGACTTGCACCCTCCACAAAGCAACCGTGACAGAAGCAAAAAATGCGAATACCAGTATAGGCGAGAGCTTTCTCAAAGCAGACCTCAATGCTCGTAACTCCACAGTTTTCACGTCGTTCAACTCGCAAAGCAACTTGTGTGCCGGGCCATCCCTTCTCGATCCGCGTCAAATTCCGGCGGAGAAGAGGAGGCGCTGCTAGTAGAGCCCGGTATGAAAACAGCCGGTAAAGCGCTGTGCCATCAGGCTGAACCTTCGAAAAGGCCGGAGAGATCCATGCTTCTGTTCTCGCGAAAATGACACTGAAAAATTTTCGAGGCGAAATATTATGGTATCTCCAAAGGACACACCTGGAATATAATAGTGACAGGTTGTCCCGACTCACTCCATTTCGGCTCACGATTTTGGAAAAGTGGACCTTCCGGTGCATGTCCGGAATATCGCGGCCTGGCCCGGTTTCCCGGCTACCTTGAACACGATGCGACCCGTCGGACCGGCTCGAGCTGATTTCATTTGGCATCTTTCTTGATCTATCAAGTCCGGGAAGAGGAAAATCGCTTCACGAGTCGCCCCGCAAAATCGAAATTGAGGCGCCTGCCTGCGGCGGCTCACGGCTGCGCCTGCATCTCGGGTGGGAAGGGGGTCACATGCAGACATTTGAGAGACACAACAAGGTCTACTTCCTTGACGAAGACGGTTTTCTACTCGACCAGGAGCAATGGGACGAGGATTTTGCCGAGGGCATGGCGCCGGCACTGGGAATTCCGGACGGTCTTACCCCCTCCCACTGGGACGTTTTGCGGTTCATTCGAGACGCCTGGCGGCAAACAGGCGTATGCCCCGTGGTGTATAAGACAGGCAGGGCAAAAGGGCTGAGCGTCAAAGACATGCAAAAGCTTTTCCCCTCCGGCTATCAGCGCGGGGCGTGCAAGCTTGCGGGTCTCTCGTTTATGAGTGCGGTCCTCAAACAGGCCGAGCTTCAATTCCGGCTGGAGGCCGGTAAGGCTGCCGGTTTGCCTCGCATGGATGCCGACGCGCGCGCCCCTTCGCATCCGACACAAAACGGTCCGGTAAAGCCGATTCCTCTCGCGGAAAGAGTCTATCGGGTAAATGTTCACGGCTTTCTAATCGATCCGGGCGAGTGGGATGAAGAATTTGCCGTCTTCAAGGCTTGCGAACTGCAAATGAGCGGGCCTCTCGGCGAAAAGCAGTGGCAGATCATCCGGTACATGCGCGCGGAATATAAAAGGAGCGGTGAGATCCCCACCGTCTATGCGACCTGCGAGGCCGTCGGGATCGATCTGGAGGAACTCTCCCAACTTTTCCCCTCCGGCTATCATCGCGGGGCCGTTAAGATCGCGGGCTTGAACCTTTCGACAGCAGGGCGTTCCGGCGCGCCGGCGCGCGCGCCCTCCTGAACCTGAGGGAACGATTCTGCATTCCCAATTCGGGGAACTGCGCGGCCTGCCAATCCAATAGCTTTTCCCTCTCATTATACCGGCGATTTTTTATCGAAATGAGCACCGGCCCCTGTGCTAGTGTGCTTCTTATAAGTATCTAAAAAGCCTCTCAAGAGCGTGGGGACCAGGTCGCCCTGCCCCCGTTCTTTGCCTTGATGCACGAAAAGAATCGCAGGCGAATCGGCATGAATGACAATTTCGAAAACCAGGCGGGAAACGCCCGGGCAACGCGCTACGGATTTTTCTCATCCATCCGGAGGCGATTTCTTTTACTGGTCCTCGCGGTGCTTATTCCGGTTCTGCTCGTCCAGGGCGCGTATCTATACGTGCGATACAGGGATCTCATGAAAGGCGAAACCCGCCAGACCGTGCAGACCTCGCGGGCAGTGGCGGCTGCTTGCGAGGGGTTCCTGACGGGCCTTCTGCTTTCGAAGACGGCCGTGGGGACCAGCCTTACGATGCCTCCGTCTCTCGCTCCGCAGGAGGTGGAGAGGATGCTGAAAGCAAACGCGGCCGGGTTTGCTGCAGTCCGTAATTTCGCTTGGCTCGGCCCGCATGGCCGAATCGACGCCTCCTGCCGCCGATCGGCCCTCGGCTTGTGCCTGAGCGGCAGCCCCCTCGATCCCGGGAGAGATGAAGCGGTGACTATTCTGGACAGCCGGGGCGCAACAGTCTGGCGATTTCCGGGGAGCGGGCCTCCCTGGTCCGGGCATGCCGGGTTAAAGAATCTGCCCGCCGTCCGAAAGGCCTTGGAAGGCAGGGAGAGCATCGGAGCGATTCCCTCGGACCATGGGGAAAAAGAGAGCATTGCGGCTTTTACCCCTATCCCTTCCATTGGCTGGATTGCATGTGCCAGTCGACCGGAAAATGCTGTGATGGACTCGATCAAATCGCGGGTGCTGCGCGAGGGGCTTCCTTTTTTTCTTTTCCTGGGCACGCTCTTTTTGATCACCGGAATACTCGTAGTCGCCCTCGATGTTACCGATCTGAGGCATGCGCAGCAGGCGTTGCAACGATCGGATACCAGGCTGCGGTTTCTCTCCGCGCAGCTTCTTTCGGCTCATGAGGAAGAAAGAAAACGGATCGCAAGGGAGCTCCACGACTCGGTGGGGTCCTCGCTTGCCCTCATCAAGATGGGGATTGAAAGCACGCAGGCCGAACTCAAACGAAAGGGATGCTGCCCGGGGATGCTCGATTCTTCGATCCGGTGGACCCAACTTACGATCGACGAGATACGAAGACTCATGGTCGATCTGCGCCCTCCTCTTCTCGACGACATGGGAGTGCTTGCGGCCCTTCGATGGTTTTTCGCACAATATCGGGCGGTTCATCCGGCAATCCACGTCGAGGCCCGGATCGACATCGAAGAACAGGAGATCCCCGAGTCTCTCCGGATTGTGATCTTCCGGATCATCCAGGAAGCCTTCCACAATATCGCCAGGCACAGCGGCGCCGAGTACGTCGATTTTTCGCTCGCCAAACAGAAGGATGCCATAAAGCTCCGGATAGAGGATAACGGGGTTGGATTCGACACGGAAGCCAATTGTGACCGGCACGGGCTCGGCCTGGCCGGCATGAAGGAGAGATCCGAGCTTTCCGGGGGCTCTTTCAGCGTCCGTTCGGCCCCCGACACCGGGACTCTCTTGAGCGCCGAGTGGCCGGTAAATATCCCCGAACGTTCCGGCTGAATCGAGCAGCCGGCCGGACACGCTTATCGTATCGGTCCGGGCGACACCTGAAACGCCCAGGCGACACTTTAGCCTCCCCCCTTGGGCACACCCTGCGGGGAAGCCGCCGCCAAAAAGGCGAAATTATTGGAATAGCATCGCTTTTTTACAGACACAATCGGGAGAATTTATTTAAGATATGCATGATTTATGCAGGAGGGAAAAGCCCCGACGGCCGCCTGCTCCAAAACGCTACACACACAAAGAGTTCGCGCTTGCCGTTCGTGAAATGTTTTCGCATAATTGACGTGCTCGCCCCCGATGGGGCGAAGCCGATTTTCGAGCGGGTTGAATGCTGATGGCGCAAAAGAGTCTCAAGGCTGTGACGGAATTGGTGGAAGGACCGACAGAGGGCTACCTGGAAGCCCTTGGGGCGCTGGTGGGCCGGGGAGCGATCCGGAGGCCCGAGTTGGAAAGGATCGTTGACGAGTCGGAGGGGTCTCTCAGGCGCATCGAGAAGTCGCTTCGCGCCCTGGGCGTTCCCAAACATGAGATCCTGCTGAGTTTGAGCACCCACTACGGCCTTCCGTTCGCAGAATTTCGTGAGAGACTGTCGGCGCCCGAGGAGATTCTCGAGCGGCTCGATTTTTCCGAGCTCAAGCGCGACCTGTGGTTCCCGATTTCTGTCACGACAAAAGAGGCGCGGGTGGTGACCTCGAACCCGGGCGACCCGATGCTTCTCGACAAGATCAAAGGCAAGCTGGGAAAAGAGACGATTCGCTATATCTTTGCCCTGCCCACCGACATAATCCGCTTGATCGAGCACAGCCAGGATGTCAACCCGGGGTTTCCCCCCGAAGCCGGACGGACCCCTTTGGCGCGACTCCGCACCCGGCTTGCGGGCGAACGCACGATCATGTCCCTCTACAGAAACACCATGGCAAAGGGCAGAACCGGCCTTGCCGCTATCCGGGCCGGGGTCCAGCTCGTCGCCATCAGCCTCACTCTTCTCAGGATTTTCGGGATCGGCTGGCTCAGCATCCTCGAGGCGGTCATTCTGTTTGGCGGGATCTTCATGGTGGTGGAGGGCATCACCTGGTACATGCCCATGAGAAAACTCGAGCCCAAGGGCATTGGCTATGTGCCTGCGCGGTCGACTTTCGGGACAACCATTGCGCAGATCAACTCGACCGAAGTCGGCACAGTGCTCACGAGATCCGACCCGGTCCCGGGGGCACAGGAGCTTCGCAACCGCTGGGCGCGGCTTTCTCCGGTCATGAGACGCAGATTTTTCGCGATCGACAGGACCGACCTTGCCGAAGAGAGGACTCTTCTGGCGATGTATCGCACCAAAATGGCGCGTTCCAGAACGGGCCTCGCCTTCGCCAGCACGGGCACCTCGGTGGTGGGCTTCGGGATACTTCTGTGGAGAAACTACCCCATCGGAGCCTGGTCTGTTTTTTATGCGGGTTTGATCGTGATGGGCGCCGTGATGTTTTTGGAGGGCGCCAGGTGGTATTTTCCGGGGCGGCGCGCGGTTGTGGAAAGCATCAAGACGACCCGCCAGATCGAGGAAAGCACCTCGATCTGGGATTTCATGTTCCGGGCCTTCAGCCGCCTGGACGATCTGCCGCCCAAACTGACGCTGAAAGGTTCTTATGCCCCGGGCATCTGGGGAACCACCGGGCTTGCCCTGGAGAGAACCCTTCTTGCCGAGAGGCGAAACGTCAAGGCGAGGCTCCGGACGACGCTGGCTAGGTCCAGGACCGGTCTGAGGTTCATCCGGACGGGAATGAGCATTTTTTCCGTCGGCTTCGGTCTGCAGGCCTATTTCGGCTTCGCCAATCTCTGGTGGACTCTTTTCGATTTCGTTCTGATTATCGCCGGGCTGTTCATGACGGCCGAAGGCATCTTCTGGTACGTGAAGGCGGAGCGCAGGAAAAAGCAGCTGCCCTATTGCTGGGAAGGCCTCGAGATCCGGATACCCGACTACGGTAAACCCAACCAGTTGTGGAAAAAGGTGACGTTTAGTTATGAAGACAATGAGTGCGGCGGCTGATTCGACGGCAAGCTTCAAACCGCTGGTGGACTGGGGGCTCATGAGCGCAGACGAACTGCGCTTGGCGGTCGAGTCGGCCCGTGTCCGAGACATCGAAGTAGAAGAAGTGCTGCGCTACGAGCGGGGAATCCAGCGCCGCAAGCTCCTCGACGCGCTCGCCCTTTCTTTCGGATGCGACTGGGTCGAGTACGACGAAAGAATACCGGTACCCGCCGAACTCCTGGAGGACCTGGATCCCGAAAGACTCGATTTGAAGCTCTGGTTTCCTGTCGCGCTGGACGGGGAAACGGTGATAATCGCAGCCAGGTATCCCACCGATCCCTTCGTGATCGAGGATGTCAGGGAATGCATGGGGGCGGACAGAAACTATGAGTTTTTCGTGGCTCTTGCCGAGGATATTACCTTTTTTATAGAGGATTTTCTCAACTCCGACCCGGAGCATCTTTCCGGAAACGAAAGAACCTCTCTGGCGATGTGGCGCAATACGATGGCTCTGTGGAGGACCAAACTTGCCACCTACCGCACCGATTTCGCCACCGTCAGGACCTTCATGAGTTTCCTGGGAACGGGGTTGACTTTCATACTGGTTGGAAGAACGCTTCTCAGAAACGGCAAGGCCGTTCACCTCGTACCGTTTCACTGGGCGATGGTCATTTTCGGTTTGCTTTTGATACTTCTGGGCATGATCAGCTACTACAGAATCAAAAGATCCTATTTCCGCCCGCCCAGGCACCAGACGCTCATAGAAGTTACGGCGGCAAGCGTGCAGTTTCTCGAAGACTACCAGTTCGTAGACCCGGGGGAAGTGGAAAAAAAAGAGGGCAAGACCATGCTGGCCCGCCTTTTCGATCTGGTCAATCGCACGGTGGCCGATGTGGGCGCCTCGCGCGACAACAAAGCCCGTTCTCTTCTGGCTCACCAGAGAAGCATTTTTGCGGCCCGACGCACCGTAGCCGCCTGTTACCGCACCATCTATGCGCGGGCAAGAACCGGGCTTTCCTTCATCAGCATCGGCGTCTCCTTCGTATCCGTGGGGTTGGGCTTTATCGAGTATTTTCACCCGAGCCTTCTCAATGTGCTCGATGCCTTCATGATCGTTTTGGGGCTTCTCATGATCGCAGACGGCATCATGTGGTCCTGGCCGTGCCGCAAAGAAAACTACGAGGCGTTAAAAAGCGGGGAGGCGTTCTAACCTTGAGGCAGGTGAAGATATTCCATAAGATCATCGCGGCGAATCTCGCCAATATTTTGCTGATCCTCGTCACCGGCTTTCTTGCCTACCACAGTCTGGACCAGGTGTTGACAAAGCTCCGGTTCATGGAGATAGCCGATGGGTTGAGCGCGTCTTTTCTCGAAATGAGGCTGGCGGAAAAAAACTTTTTCCTGTACGGAGAAAAATCGGCCCTTCCGGAAATCCAGGCGAAAATCGACGAGACACTCGCAACAGTCAAGCGCGAAAGGCCCGACATCGTAAGCGCGATCGGCGAGGCCAAAACGGCGGGGCTCGAGTCCAATCTCCAAAATTACGGCCATACGCTCCAACAGGCCGGCACGGGGGGCGCTCCGTCGCAGGCGAAGGTCCGGGCCGCCGGCCACAAGCTCATGGGATTCATGACCTATATCACCGCCTCCGAACGTACGGAGGTAAACAGAATCATCGCGGGTTCCGAAAGAGGGCTGTTTTTGTCGTTTGCGCTCATCCTGTTTACCGCCGTCGGCGTTACGCTGCTTCTGTCGGTACGGGTTCTGGGGTCGCTCAAGCGCATCGAGAAGGCCGCGCACCTGATTTCGGGGGGCGAATTCGAAAAAATCGAACCGGAAAAGTCCCGTGACGAATGTGGAATGGCCGTTTCGGCGTTGCTCACCATGGCCGGGGAGTTGCGAAACCGGGAGGAACAGATGATCGAGGCAAGAAAGCTTGCCTCCATCGGCATCCTCATCGCGGGCGTCTCCCACGAAATCGGCAATCCTTTGAACAACATCTCCATGCTTGCACAAAACTTTGTCGAACTCTATGATAGAATGAACAGGGACGAACACATCGAGTATGTGAAAAGGATCGAGGATGAAACCGGGCGTATTCAGAGAATCGTAAAGGATCTGCTCGATTTTGCCAGGCCAAGGAAGCCCGACTTCCATGAGACCGATATCAACAGTGTGATCACGAAGAGCATGCGGCTCGTACAGAACATGATCTCGGTCTGTAACCTCGACGCGCAGCTGGATCTGGAAGAGCGATTGCCAACGGTCTATATAGACGAGGACCAAATTCAGGGAGTGCTCGTCAACCTGCTCACAAACTCCATTCACGCCTGTTCGCCGGGCGACAGGCTGCGCCTGGCGACCCGTTTCAACCCCGGGTCGGCCCGCGTGGAAGTCGAGGTGGAAGATACGGGCGGGGGAATCTCCCCGGAGATTTTGCCCCATATCTTCGATCCTTTCTTCACCACCAAAGGAGCGAGCGGAACGGGGCTGGGCCTGTTTGTAAGCTATGGAATCATCAAGAACCACAAGGGCGAGATGCGGGTAAAGAGCGAAGCGGGGGCCGGCACCTGCTTCACCATAGAGTTTCCGGTGCACGGCACTACGGAAAGGAGCGAATCATGCCTGATTTCAGGGTCATAGTGATAGACGACGAAAAAATTGTAGGGCAAATGATAAAGGTCGCCATGGAGCCCGAGGGCTATACGGTGGAGACCTTTCTCAATGCCGAACCGGCCTTTGCGAGGCTCCGAGAGGAGAAGTTCGACGTCGTCATTACCGACCTGAAGATGAAGGGCACCGACGGCATGGATGTGCTGCGCACGATCAAAACGGCCTACCCGGACATCAAGGTCATCATGATCACGGCCTTTGCGAGTCTGGATTCGGCGGTGGAAGCCATGAAAAGCAAGGTGGACGGCTTTTTCGCCAAACCGGTCAAAATAAAGGAATTGAAGGAATGCGTCCGGAAACTTTTGACCCCGGCAGAACCGGGGTAGAGGTTGACAGGATTGACGAATCCTGAAAAGGGGATATCGAGCGGTGCCCCCCCGGGTGTGGCTGCAGTGTCCCCTGCCTGAAAAAATCCTGCAATCCTGACAAAAGAAAAAACTTTGGACAGGATTACAGGATGTACAGGATCGAGAGCCTTTCAACAGGTTTGCTACCGATACCTAATATCTTTCAAACTCTTCGTAAGTCCCCTCTCCTTCCAAATGGAGATCAACGCCTTTGCCCCTGCGGCGCTCCTCACCACTTGCCAAAGAGCCATCGCCCGTCGTTTTGGCACCCTCGAGCTTTCTATGGATTGCCCCCGAGGACACATGGGCTATAGACGTCCCTTGCGACGCTTTTTTCCCTGCGCGGCCGCTTCCGGTGCGCCGGCTACTCTGGTAATCGGCGCCTGACGCCATCTGTGAAGCGCTGCCGTTTCCGACTTTGAAGAACGCGATAGAGCTTTGCAACTGAACTGCCTGAGTTTGGAGTTCCTCGGATGCTGCGGCCATCTCCTCGGAGGCGGAAGCGTTTTGCTGAATGACCAGATCGAGTTGCTGGAGCGCCCTGTTGATTTGTTCTCCACCGGTTCTTTGCTCGTTGCATGCGGAACTGATCTCCTGCACCAGGTCGGCCGTTTTCTGGATATCCGGGACGAGGCTGTGGAGCATCGCTCCCGCCTCTTCGGCAATCTCGACGCTCGAGATGGAGAGTTCGCTGATTTCGGCTGCCGCCGTCTGACTCCGCTCGGCGAGCTTTCTCACCTCCGAGGCCACCACCGCAAATCCCTTGCCGTGCTCTCCGGCGCGGGCGGCCTCAATCGCGGCGTTTAGCGCCAACAGGTTGGTCTGCCGCGCAATTTCCTCTATGATCGAAATCTTGCTCGCTATTTCCTTCATCGCCGTCACGGTCTGGGCCACGGACTTTCCGCCTTCTCTGGCGTCTCCTGCGGATTTTACGGCGATTCTTTCGGTCTGCATGGCGTTATCGGCGTTTTGACTGATATTGGAACCCATCTGCTCCATAGAGGAGGATACTTCTTCAGCCGAAGCGGCCTGTTCGGTAGCGCCCTGCGACATCTGCTCGGCCGTAGCGCTCAATTCTTCGCTTCCCGCCGCCACGTTTTCAGCCGCGGCCCGCACATCGCTCACGACCTGACGAAGACTTTCGATCATCCGCTTCATCGCTGCGAGCAATTCTCCCGTCTCATCGCTGGTCCGAACCTCGATATCCATGTCCAGATGCCCCTCGGCGAGTTCATTCGAGGTCTTGACACACTCTATGATCGGTTTGCTGATCGTGCCGGAGATGAAGAAGCCGAGCCCTATGCCCAGCAGTACGGATAGAGCGACGACCACGAGCATAAGGGT
This sequence comes from Deltaproteobacteria bacterium, assembly GCA_021813685.1. Taxonomy (GTDB): domain Bacteria; phylum Desulfobacterota; class Syntrophobacteria; order Syntrophobacterales; family Syntrophobacteraceae; genus SbD1. The sequence goes on from JAKAJS010000146.1 coordinate 33,093, forward strand.
GCGTGTCCTGGCATACAACTCACCGCTGGCAAGATAGGTATCCTTCCCTTCGGCGTCTTTCGCCTTGGAAAGAGTTTCGAGAAGATCGTCGATTACTTTGGCCTTTTCGCTTCCTTTGGAAAATGCCAGAGTCACTGCCACCTGTTGTTGAGTCGGATCGTTTTTGGAGGCGAGATCGATGACCTGCTTGCCGATCGCACGATAGTCGTCCCAGGATGTATAAATTTTGGCCAGCAGTTCTTTGCCCTTTTGGCTGGAGATAAGAGGTCTTGCCTTCTCCAGATTGGCCTTCATCGATTTTTCGCTCTCTACCATTCGCGTTGTAAACTCATCGCGCAAAGTCGCGGAGGGCGCCAGGAGAAAACCTCGCTCCGCACGGCCGAATAAGACCATATCGATATTGGCCTGCTTTACGTACGAAATTCCCAGCGTCTCCTTTTGATAGAGGTTCCCCAGCATAGTATTGATTCTGTCGATGTTCATTATCCCCAGATAGCCAACCAGGGCGGTAATCGTAGAGAGCACGAGAAAGGAAACGATCAGTTTTTTGCCGATTTTCAAATTGAAAAACCATTTCATCGATTTTCTCCTTCAGCATAACGTGGTTTGAAATGTTTACGTCAAAAGAGCCAAACGGGCATCGGGCAGGAGAAGGAAACGGGTTCCAACATCGGAAAAGTCGGGATGCTTGTGAAAAGTATCGGCATGCCGGGGATTTGCGCGATACTGAAAAATATCGCGGTTAGTACTGATGCGCCCTCAGCAGTGAAGTGGCTAGCATCGTGTGGGAAAAGGGTTTACCAATGAGTTTCGGACGCGGAGAGATCCGTTGGAGGATCTTGGAGGTGGGATACATGCTTTTCGGAATCGATTCGACGTCGACGGCGCCCCCCGGATCTGTGGAGGATCGCCGTCGACGTATACATCAAAAAATGCGAAGAGTCAGGCCCCTAGCGAATCCATTTGCCAATCCGCGACCACCTCACCTTGTCTGCCCAGCTGCTCGCATCGCCGTTCCAGGAAAAATAGATGACGAAAGCCTTTCCCAGCACGTTTTTTAGTGGCAGCGTCCCCCAGAACCGGCTGTCTTCGCTGTTGTTGCGGTTATCTCCCATAACGAACAGGGCATTTTTGGGAACCACGATCGGTCCGAAGTTTTCAACGGCCTCGATAAATCCGGGCGGCTCCTTATTGCTAAAGTAGCCCCACGGGTCCTGTATCTGTTTATTGTTTATGAGTATTTTTCCGTTTTTCACCTGAACTACATCCCCCGGCAGTCCGATGACCCTCTTTATAAAGTCTTCCGAGGTGTTTTTCGGGTAAATGAAGACAATTACGTCTCCCCGCTTGGGGACCTTGTGAAAAAAGAGCCTCGTCCCCACGAAGGGAATCCGCACCCCGTAGATGAATTTATTGACCAGAATGTAGTCTCCGGGCAAAAGAGTCGGCTTCATCGACCCGGAAGGAATGAAAAAGGACTGGACGATGAAGGTCCGGATGAAAAGAGCGAGTATTACCGCTATGACGATAGCTTCGAGATTCTTTATTGCCTCCTGCTTATTGAACATCTGCCCTTCCTTTTTTCGATCAACGAATATGCCGACTCCCCGAGTTCCCGGCCGCCGCAGCACCGGTAAACCGACAAAAAGAGTGACGCTTGCCCAAACTTGATGTGTGATAATAAAGGAAATGACGGTAAACGCAACCCCAATGACGCGTACGGCGGCGTGTCGCCGCTGCCGGGTCGCCTGGCCCTTCCGCACGGCCAACTCTATAATCATGATGACCCCGCCGCCGCCGCGCCGCAGTTGCAATGGTTTGAATCGCTGCTTACAATTGCGGCCAATTGGATGCACAAGACCCGATGAATACGGTAACCGCCATGATGTGAACCGGTGCAAAAATTGGAAAAATTGCATATCCCCAAAAGAGGAGTCCGTAAATGGCCGAAAAGCGTTCGAGAAATCCTGTCTCCCTGCTTTTGCTGACTTCACTGGTCCTGGTCTTTGTTCTGGCATACGATACGGTCAAATCCCGCGCGCAAACCAACGAGCCAAATCTTGTCACTGCGGTGGAAAAAGTGGCAAAGGAGGGCATCCCCGCGGTCGTGCACGTCGAGGTGACGGAGCGCCAGGAGATTTCGATCCCTTCTTTTCCCTTTCAAAACGATCCGTTTTTCAGGCAATTCTTTGGACTTCCCCAGTCCGGCAAGGTTCAGAGGGAGATATTCGGGCTGGGCAGCGGGGTGATCATCGATGCTTCCGGCCATATTCTCACCAACTATCATGTCGTCGGGGGAGCGACCAAAATCCGGGTGGTGCTGGCCGACGGCAGGGTATTTTCCGGAAAGTCGGTAAAGGTGATCGGAACAGACCCGAAGACAGACCTTGCAGTCATTCAGATTCTGGGAAAGGGCCCATTTCCTTATCTGCCGTTCGGAGACTCGGACCAGGTGAAAGTCGGGCAGTGGGTCGTAGCCATCGGGCAGCCTAGGGGATTGAGTGAAACCGTCACCCAGGGGATCATCAGCGCCAAGCACCGCACCGGACTCTCCGAACCCAGCAACTACCAGGATTTTCTGCAGACCGATGCGGCCATAAACCCGGGCAACAGCGGCGGACCGCTCATGAATTTACGCGGAGAGGTGATCGGCATAAACTCTGCGATCATTTCCAAGTCGGGGGGGTTCGAGGGGCTGGGGTTCGCCATTCCGAGCAATATAGCAGCCTATGTGTCACAGCAGCTGATACAGCACGGCAAGGTGGTCCGGGGATGGATGGGGGTGAGCCTCCAGAAGATCACGCCGGCACTTGCCGGCTCGTTTCGTTTGAAAAGCTACCGCGGCTCGCTCGTTTCCGATGTGCTGAAGGGGGGCCCTGCCGATCGGGCGGGTCTGAAGCGTGGAGACGTGATTACGGCCTTTCAGGGAAAATCCGTCGATAACCCTTCAATTCTACGAAACGACATCTCTCTTACCCCCCCCGGATCAGAGGTAAAGCTCACGGTCATCCGCAACGGCGCAAGCCAGGATATATCGGTAAAGATCGGAAGTCTCGAGGCCCGCCAGAAGGCGCTCGAAAATTCATTGAAGGAGGACTTCGGGGTGACGGTCCGGCCGCTAACCGCAGGCGAGGCAGACCGGTACGGACTGCGTTCGCAAGTGGGAGTGGCGGTGGTGGATGTCTTGCGGGACAGTCCTTTCGGGAGGGCAGGTTTTCAAAAAGACGATCTGATCCTGCAAGTCGATAACGACCGGATAGACGGCCCGGCAACTCTTTTCAGGATTCTACGCTCTCTTAAAGGAAGAAATATCAAAGTCGTAGCCGTGGATCACAACTCCGGGCAAAGCACCCTGGTCGGGGTGCGTCTTAAATAAGTAAAAAGCAGAAAAACAGGGAAGAAAACAGGCAGGCGGGAAAGGAGACTTTCTCCCTTCCCGCCTGGTAAGTTTCACGATGGCGTCATCATGTCATATCCGACATTGCACGCCGACCTGTCCTGGGATCAGTAGTTCCTGCGGAAGGAAACGACTCTGCTCACTAGCGAGCCGGCCATGAGCACGGCCGCCGCAAGAGCCAGCAGGGCCACAAGAGACAACGTTTCGGGGACTATTCCTATTATCGCCAGAATTCCCAGCGTTACAGCGCCCAGCCCCACGAGCACCTGCATGCTGGATAGCGCCGAAGCCGACTCGCGGGCGATCTGCTGCGAAAAGCCCCGAACGCCGAAGCGCTGGCTTTCCATTTCGCTGAGACTCGACTGCGTTCCGCTGTCCATAACGAGGGTGGCGCCGTAGACGATAATGGCAACAGGTATCAGCGTGTGCGGCACGATGCCAAGAATCGCCAAGATGCCCAGAGCGATTCCGGCACACCCGGATACGAATCCGGCCGACATGCCGCCCCATGCGTTCGAGGTCTCGGGAGCACCAGTCGTATCCTCTGCCGCGAGGCTTGCAAACCGCCGGCCGACATCACCGGCTTCGAAGACAAAGGCTGCTCCCAACGCGATGGTCGCAACCGCGGCCAACAGCCAGGGGTACACATTGGCAAGCCCGATAATCGCGATGGCGATCGCGCCCAATCCGACGACGGCCTCCGCCATGGTGTTGCCCATAGCTACCCTGGATTGCATAGTGCCACGTTCACCGTTCATTGCAATTCTCCTTACCTCTTTTGGTGATTGACTCGCCGGGCGGGCATGCAGTTTGGGGAACCACGGTTATATAGGTAAACGGTAAATGTTCCTTTGGGTGATCCAAAAATATACATCAAACCGCCTCGCCACCCCCGACGAGTTGTCGGCAGAAACCTCACAAACTGCAAGCCGCCGACAATTTTATGATAATCACTTTGGGCAAATAGTCTGCAATTTCGACGGGAAGACGGCTCAGGACAAACAGATGCACGGGGAGCTGCATCCACGAAGGCGTCGGGGAAGAGCGCAAAACCCCTCCCCGGAGCATGATTTACCTTGGGGCTCCGGATTCGCTCCCGGTCAGACGAATGGAAACGGGAAGCGGGTTTTCACCCCGCTTCCCGTTTAACAGACTGGATCAGGTATTTTTAAAGTCTAGGCGTTCGTCTTTCTTTTTATGCCGAGGAGGCCCAGGCCGAAGAGGCCAAGACCCAGAAGGAGCAGGGTCGTGGGTTCGGGAACGGCTTGCAGATCAGTGGTTTGTAAAACCTCCGGGACGCCGTTGACCGCCGCATAATAGAGCGTGAAAGAATACACGACGCCAGGAGTCAGACCGGTAATATCAGTGGTTTCCGCAGGGGTTGGACCAGAATAATCGAAGGTCTGGGCGCCGATCTGCATCCAGAAGCCGTCGTCATGGGTTACCGTAGGGTTCGAGCCGGTAACAAGAAAACTGCCCGTGAACTTAAAGAGGCTACCGGACATCGGAGGATTGGTCGAGGTGACGATAGGAGTAGTAGCTACCGTGCTGTTCAATCCGGCCAAACCGTTGGGATTACCGGCCCCTCCGCTCAAGAATGAACCGTAGGTGGTGCCGGGGGGATCAATGAAATTCAACTGACCGACCGTGAAGGTAGCCATTGTCGATCCTGCACTTGGAACCACCGTATTTAAATTGCTTGTAAACACCTGAGGGCTTGATGCGTTGAACCAGACCGTACCGTTAATCACACCTGCCTGAGCGTTTCCAATCGCAACGAAACCGGCTAAAACAAATACCATGCCGAAAGCCATCAATGTTTTTTTCATGTAACTTTCCTCCTGTCTTTTGTCCAGAACCAAGTATTGCTGGCATCGAAACTCGCTGAGCTACCTTAAGCAAAGGACGTGCCGAGCTGGTTTCGATCGTTCGACATGCAGGCAACCCACCGATTTCGGGGGATAAAAGCAAATGGGCGCAGACCGGGGCAAAGGGTGAGGGGGGGCGAAAGATGTAAATGATTCCGACGGGAAACCGGGAATAAAAAGCCGATGCAGTGATATTGCTTTGTAGATCAAGCCCTTATGCAGGCTTTGGAAATATGTAAGATTTATCGACGAAAGAGCGGTTTTTACAAATTTTTGCTGCCGCTCAAGGAGAGGTCATGAAAATATTTTAGGCGGGAGGTGGGGTGGAAGGATTGGGGACTGCTAGTGGCTGAGGCCAGTGGCGGAAAGACCGTGATGGTGCTGCCGATTCCCGCGCGGCTTTGGACTCCGATCAGACCTCCGTGGGCTTCGACGTTCAGTTTGCTCTGGTAGACTCCGATGCCCGACCCGCCAGGTTTGGTCGTCTTCATCGGATGGGGGCGCAAAGCCCTCCTCTACAGGGCGGGTTAACCCGGGAGTTCCGGGTTCGCTCCCGGTCAGACGAATGAAAAAAGGAAAGCAGGTTTTACCCCGCTTCCCTTTTGACACAGCCTCCATCAGGCACTTTTTGAGAGTCTAGGCGTTTGTCTTTCTTTTGATGCCGAGAAGTCCGAGGCCGAAGAGACCAAGGCCAAGGAGGAGAAGGGTTGCGGGTTCGGGCACAGGCGAGGGCGACGTCAGCAAGTCACCGCTGTGAACGTACGTTGACGTGAAGGTGGCCCCGTTAGAACTAGGGGTCGAGTCGAACTGAAGCGCGAACGTTCCGCTCCAAAGCGTGTAATGCCCATTGGAAAATGCCGTCAATCCGTAATAGTTTGCCAACGTCGGATTTACGATATCAAAGAAGGCTGAATAGACAACCTTCTTTTTGGTAGATGAAATATTTGCGACAGTGGCGTTGGTGATGGCACCCAGGAGCAGAAGACTGTTGTTGCTAATGCCCAGGGCCGAAATTCCTCCAGCAATAGTCAACGAGGGCTTAACGCCAGGCCCGAATTTCCATTGGCTACTATTGAAGCCGATCAAATTGCCCGAGGCAAAACCTAGATGGCCGCCTGTGATATCCAGGACCGTGCCGTTATTGAGGGGGGTGCCGTCTACTCCCACAACATTGGAAATCGTGATGCCGGTCCCTATAAGCGGACCTCCGGAGGTTGAATAACTAATGCCGGCAAATGAATTGATGGCAGGAATCGTGAAATCCAACTCGGGATCTGCCAGGGCGCTCCCCGCCGTCATAAACCCCACTAAAGCAACAACCATACCTAAAACTGCCAATGTTCTTTTCATGTTCTTTCACCTCCTGTTGTCCAAAAGGCCATCGTTTCGCGCTTTGCTGGTTTCGAAACTTGCTGAGTATTTTGAGCAAGAGGCGTGCCGAACTGGTTTCGACGTTTCGGCACGGAGGTAACCAACCGATTTCACGGGATAAATGCAATTGGGCGCGCAGACCGGGCAAAGGGCGAGGCGGACAAACGACGTAAGCAATTCCGACGGAAAACCGGGAATGAAAAACCAAGGCAGCGATACTGCCTTGCAAATCGCGGCATTATGCAGATTTTGAGAATATGTAAAATTTATCGACAGAAAAGCAATTTTCTGCAGCTTTATGCTGCCTCGGCAAGAAGATGTCAAGGAAATAATGTAACCGGGAAGCGAAAAAATATGGAGGCGGGATGGAAAAAAAGGCTTAGGGCCTTCCCCGAACGGTTACGGGTTTGCCGGAGATTCCCGGCGAGTGGCGTTCTCGATGGAATCGGCGGGGGGCGCAAAGCCCTCCTCTACAGGGCGGGTTAACTCGGGAGTTCCGGGTTCGCTCCCGGTCAGACGAATGAAAAAAGGAAAGCAGGTTTTACCCCGCTTCCCTTTTTCACGGTCTCCATTAGGCATTTTTGGAGAGTCTAGGCGTTCGTCTTTCTTTTGATGCCGAGAAGTCCGAGGCCGAAGAGACCAAGGCCAAGGAGGAGAAGGGTTGCCGGTTCGGGCACAGGCGAGGGCGACGTGAGCAAGTCACCGCTGTGAATGTCGGTTGACGTGAAGGTGGCTCCGTTAGAGCTAGGGGTCGAGTCGAACTGAAACGAGAACGTTCCGCTCCAAAGCGCATAATGCCCATTGGAATATGCCGTCAATCCGTAATAGCTTGCCAATGTCGGATTTACGATATCAAAGAAGGCTGAATACACAACCTTCTTTTCCGTCGATGAAATATTCGCAACGGTAGCGCTGGTGATAGCACCCAGGAGCAAAAGACTGTTGTTGCTAATGCCGAGGGCAGAAATTCCTCCATCAATAGCCAACGACGGCGTAGCGCCAGGCCCGAAGTTCCATTGGGAACTGGTAAAGCTGGTCAAATTGCCCGAGGCGAAATCCAGCGTTCCGCCGGTGATAGCAAGGGTCACGTTGTTATTGAGGGGGGTGGAGTCTACGCCCTCAACCTGGCTGATAGAGATGCCGGTCCCTACAAGAGGGCCGCCAGAGGTTGAATAACTAATGCCGGCAAATGTGTTGACGGCAGGAATCGTGAAATCCAACTCGGGATCCGCCATGGCGGTCCCCACCGTCATAAATCCCGCCAATGCCACTACCAAGCCTAATATTAAAAGAGTTTTTTTCATCTCTTCTGCCTCCATCTTCTTTAAGGAACCATCGTTTCGGCTAATGCCTACATCAAAACTTCGCTCATAGGTGGAGCAAAAGGCGTGCCGAGCTGGTTTCGACGGTTCTGAATGGAGGTAACAAACCGGTTTCAAAGGATAAATTCAATTGGCCGCGGACCGGGGCAAAGGGTGCGGGGGGCAAAAGGTGTAAATGATTCCGACGGGAAAGCGCGGATTAAAAGCAAAGGAAACGATATTGCCTTGCATATCAGGATCTTATACAGAATTTAAGAATGCGTAATATTTATCGACAGAAAAGGGATTTTTACGGATTCTCGCTGCCTCGCGAAAGAGATGTCAAGGAAATCAGGTAACCGGGAAGCGAAAATATGGAGGCGGGTAACGGCAGGGTGGCAAGGAAGGATTGGGGGCTGCTAATGGCTGCCGCCCGGGGGCAGAAAGACCGTGAAGGTAGTGCCGATTCCCTCGCGGCTGTGGACTTCGATCCGGCCTCCGTGGGCTTCGACGATCATTTTGCTCTGGTAGACTCCGATGCCCGAGCCGCCGGGTTTGGTCGTCTTCAAGGGGTGGAAGAGGGATTTTTTGATGAACTCCCTGGACATCCCGCAGCCGTGATCGGTCACCGAGAAGCGAAGGAAACCGTTTTCAAAAGATGTTGCGACCCGGATTTCGGCACCGTTGGAAGAGGATTCGCAAGCGTTTAGAATGAGGTTGAGCAACACTTTTCGAATTTGTTCGGAATCGAGGAGGGCCGTGGGGAGGGGGACAAGGTCGGCAAGGATCGGACGGCCGAGGTTGAGGCTCGCTACCGTGGTGGAAACGAGTTCGTTCAGATCGCATTCGCCCTTTTGCAACTCGAGCCTGCGGTCGAGCGGGGAAAGGCGGCTGCACATGTTTCGAATCTTCTCGACGCTTTTGGACATGATCTGGAAGGTATCGGCCCGAAACTCCGGGTTCTCGTAGTGGAGGGGGAGATTATTGAGGGTGAGCGCCAGGGTGGAGGCTATGTTTTTGAGGTCGTGGGCCAAAAACGCGGAGACGGCCTGGAAGGCTTCCAGTTCCCTCGCCTGGCCGAGATTTTCGAAAAGCTTGTGGTTTAGAATGAGCCCGGCGGCCTGGTCGGCGAAAGTCTGCAGCAGGTCGAAATCTTCGACGGAAAACGGAGGGCCGGTGCGCTCATTCATTGTCATCATGCCGATGAACCCGCTGCCCGTTCCCAGAGGAACGCAGTAGCGTATCTTCGCCTGTTCGAGATCTTGGACGGAAATCCCCGGAACTTCACAGGCACCGTCGCGCCCGACCTGGACGGGTCCGTGCAGATCGCGCACATATCCGAGGAGATGGGCCGCAAGCTCCTCGATTTCTCCGGAAACGCTTCCCGTGGAAGCAGCCATCGCGGGCATTTCGAACCCCTCCTCCGGGAGCCAGATAGTGACGATCGAGGCGATAAAAGTCTCGGAAACCGTGTTTACGATCGCTGCGCAGAGGCGTTCGAGATCGACCTCCGAGGAGGTTTTCCTGGTAAACTCGGTCCAGATCTTCCTGTAGTCGTAGTAGGGCCTCTGGAAATGAACATGAATGAACCGGCGGATCCTGTAGCGGACCGTTTCCGAGAGAAGGAGCAGCACGACGCCCGAGACGGCCGCAATCGCAATGAGGCCGTTTTGGAACAATATCGGGCCGATCCGAAGGTGCACCGCCAGTTTGGCGAAAAGGCCCACCCCGAGCAGGTAGACCCCGATCACGATGGTCGTGAGCGAGCCCTGCAGAACGTTTTGGGAAACGTAAAGCTTTGCCTCCCGCAGACGGTTTCGAACTGCGGAAACCATGAGCAATATGTTGGCTCCGAGCAGGATGATGCAGTTGAAGATATAGAGATCGGTCCTCAGGGAGGAAAAAAGCAGCACCTGGGCCGCCGTGTAGATGAGGGCGGCGAAAATAGCGCCCACGCCCAGGATCGAGAACTTGATCTGCCACCGTATGGCGCCGTGCGAAGTCCGGAGCGTCTTTTCCAGGTTGGCGAGCACCATGGCCGAAAATACCAGCAGGGCCACATAGAGACCGTAGCCCGCCCAGCCAAGGGGGGTCACCCAGTTGCCGTTTTGTTCCAGGCTCGCATACGGGGCCAATAAGTGAGTCCAGCCCAAGACTGCGAGCCCCACCGGCATGACGAACGCCGCAACGATCACCCACTTCCACTTGCGACCGAACTCATCGAAGTTGCTGCGCGCATAGCTCAGGCTGAAAAGAAGCCAGCTTCCGGGAACCAGGGCCCCCGCGGCCACGCACCACCGGGACCAGGCGACGGCTTCGCTCGGGCGCATGGCGTTGAGGACAAGGCGCGAGAGAACCGCCTGGGCCGCAAATACCCCCATCCCCAGGGCAAAAGCCCTGTAGGCGGTCGAACGCACATCGCGCACCAGGGCGAGACCGCCCGTTATGACGCACAGAACGGCGGCCGAAAGGCAGAGGAAGGTTGAAAACTGCAGGTTAATGGTCAAAGCTCAAAGGTCCGGAGTCCAAAGGCATAAATATTCACCCGGTCGCAGACCGGACATGGAAAGGCGCAGAAAAAGGCTGAGAAAGACAGAGTCCGTGCGGCAAGCCTGCCAACCCCCTCTAAACCTCAGGGTTCTCTTCGCGTCTGCGATGAGACATTTTTTCCAGCTTTCGCATGCCGAGAAGCACGAGTGCGAGCAGGGCAAAGCCCAGGCCGAAAACTATGATGCCCCCGTCCCGGTGCCAGTAGGTGGAAAGGATATTGGGGTCGATATAGATGGCGGCGAGTGTGAGGGCGGCGATTCGAACTCCGTTTTTGAACGTGGCGATCGGGACAGCCAGGATGGCGAGAAGGGTCCTGTTGACTTTTGAGCGCAGGAAGAAACGGCCGCCCAAAAGGGCCAAAATAACCATGGCCGTGCAGGCGTGTATCCCGCTGCACTGTCTTGCGACTTCGATGGAAATCTGGGGAAACGTGAACGAAAAACCATGCTCGATGGGAACCTGCCCCGCCAGATGGAAAATCCAGCTCGCCGTCAGGTACGACCCTCTTTGCAGCAGACCGACGATTTCATCCAGAAGCGGGGTGGGAAGAGGGACGGTGAAAAGAAGCATAAAAAGCGGGAAGGAGGCCTTGAGGAAGGCGCCCGGCCCGAAAAACAAAAGGAATATCCCCATCAAAAAGAGCCAGAAGGAAAAGGAGAGGACGCACAGGTAGTCTTCGTGCCCGAATACAAACTTGCGCCCCGCCGCTGCCACGACCAGACTCAAAATCAGGATCGGCGCGCCCCACCCGAAAGACCAGCGGGTATGTTCGAAGACCTGTTTTCGATCCATCACGAGCAGATAGCCGCACAGGGGAAACATGAGGGGGATGTAGTCATAGAGTTCGGACTTTAGCGACATTTCCACGAGGGCCTTGAGGGGCAGGGCGAAAAGGCCGATCCCGACCAGGAGCGATACGCAATAGAGCATGAATCGCCTGCGGCCGCCGTTTGCAAGTGAACCGGCCTGCAGCGTTGCAGGGACAGAATCGAGGGAAGCCGGGCTTTTATCGTTTTGCATGCTCGGAAAACCTTTCTTCAACACGAAGAGGTCGGTTAGAGAGATTAAAAACGAAAGATATTCACCACGAAGGCAACGAAGAGCACGAAGGGGGGTTGGTTTTAAACGGGGTCACCGCGCTTTTGTGTTCTTCGTGGTAGAGCGCACTTTGTAGTTGGCGCCCGGTCAATTTTTCTCCTGCACCCCGAAAAGCTGCTCTTCGACATAATCGCACAGGATATGGCCGAGAAGGATATGGACCTCCTGGACGCGGGCGGTCACCTTGGAGGGGATTATAAGAGGGTGATCGACAAGCTCCTTTATGCGGCCGCCGTCTCCTCCGAGCAGCGCCGCGGTCCTCGCCCCCAGGCTCTTTGCGGCAATGAGGCCCCGGGCCACGTTTTCGCTGTTTCCCGAAGTCGAAATGCCGATGAGAAGATCTTTCGAGGTACAGAGCGCTTCCACCTGGCGTTCGAAGAGGTGATCGAAGCCGAAGTCGTTTCCGATGGCGGTGAGCGCCGAGGTGTCTGTTGTGAGCGCTATTGCGGGGAGCGCTTTACGGTTCCTTCTGAACCGCACTACGAACTCGGTTGCCAAATGTTGTGCATCGGCCGCACTCCCGCCGTTTCCGAAGAAAAGGAGTTTGCCGCCCCCCCGGAATACTTCGGTCGAGCATTTGGCAAGCCGAGCGAACCCCTTTTCCAGGCGCAGCCTCGAATCGTCGATGATTTTTGTGTGTTCTGCAAAAGAATCCTGAAAAAATTCCGATGGTGCCGTCAAAGCTCGAATTCTCCCGAAGTAGCGTCAATTTTCATGAGAGTGGCGGGAAATCCCCGGAAGGCGGCCGCTTAAAGCCAGCCGGGAAAATTCTTTGCAATCCTCGAAAAAGCTCCGCCCCTCCCTTTGCAGATAGAGCGGCAGAAATTTTTTGGCCGGCGTGAGCGACCGAAACACATCGTAGAGGCAGATATCAACCGCCCCCGGCTGCGGATACCTTTCCGCGTTGTGATCCAGCGATTTGATGCTGTGGAAAAGACCCGGTCGAAGGGCCTGCCACGGATAGACGTGCCAGCAGATCGTACTTCGTTTGAAAAGCGGAAGGCGCCTGAATTTCAGATTCAGTTTCCTGATGGTCGTTCCCAGGCGAAGCTCGCAGAAGACGTCATGCCTGTACACGTTGGCGACTACTTTTTCCAGCGCTTCGTGACGAAACATCGTACAGGTGAATGGAGCGATTCCCGATGCCAGTTTTCTGTCTTCTTCAGGCAGCGTTTGCAGTTCACGAAACCATTGCCAGCGAGGATTTTCACGCATTGAAAAAAAATATACGCCCATGACGTCGGCGTCGTTCAGGTCACCGTAATACTCGGCCAGATTTACCGTACAATAGCAATCATACTCGATAAAAAGATATTTACGAGCATTGAATGTTCGATTCTCAAACCATCGGTATACGGTTGTATCGATGCTTCTCCACTTCTCGGCATCCTGAAACGATGAGTCGAAGCCGGACACGTCAATCGAGCCGGGAATGAGCTCCTGAACCGTATCCGTAAGGGGAATTATGCAGGCGTCCGGGTTGTGCTTCCGAAGACTCTCCAGATGAAAAAGAGTGAGTTCGTCACACTTGTGATACAAAAAGAGCATGCAGAGATCATGGTCAAACCTCATCGGTATTTCCCCGGCGCTTCTTCTCAACATGTCAGTTTCGGTAGAAAAAATTTCTCAGAATCCCGCTCCTGCAAAGATAATTGTCCCTGACATCGCATGCGTAACGCCGCAGCGCCGTCTTTAGATACGACTTCATGGTGTAGCCGCACCCTCCGTTTTCACCGCTCGCGTCGAATTGGCTTTGCAGAGGGGAACCGGCGGGAGGGAGGTGATTTTCGACCACTTTGCCGAGCGGCATCCATTGCAGGTCGGGTTCTATGGTGTTCAGGCGGCGAATGAACGACAGGATGTTCTCCCAACCGTTTGCAAAATCTGCATTGTGCTGGACGATGAGCGCCGGCCGCCCAAAAAAGAGATCGTACGCAAAATCCTCGATCCGATCGGGATAACGCCTCAAAAAAAGCGGCAGTCCGTAGCGGGTGGTTGCAGGGGTCAGTAGATCGCGTATCTTGAAATCGTCGCTGCAGTTGTGGGCCCTCAGGTGGCTGTTGACGGTCGCCGTGATCCCGCAGGCTTGCAGGAACCGCATGGATTCCCGGGAAAAGACGCCCTGGGGGAATACCATTACGTTGTCGTAGGGAAGCCCGAAACGAGCGTGGTGACTCTGCATCCGCTCTTTGGCGAGTCTGCATTTCCAGTCGAGCAGGCCGGGCTCTGCGGAGCCGAATTCGCAGTCCTCGTGATCGCAGCCGTGGACACAGATACTGAGCCTGTCGGAATTGGCGGCGAAAAGATCGACGGTTTCCCGATTCGATCTCTTATGATTCCAGGGGATGAAGGCTATGGTTACGGCGAAATTCTCTTTTCGAACCAGGTTTGCAACTTCCCCGTAGTCTATGAACCCGTAGCGCCTCTGCAGGGCTGGATCGTCTATTGTGAGGTTGGCAACGGGCCTGCTCGTTTTTTGGCAGATGTACTGAAAGAACATGTAGAAGGGAAGCAGCTGGGGAAAAACGGCATCGATATTGAACTTTTCGTTCTCTATCGGATAATCCAGATCAATGATTCCATTGCCGCCGAGATAGAACCAGTCGCATCCGCCACGCGCCTGGCGGATGAAAAACGGCATTTCGCCCAGGCTGATGAGGATGTCGGAGTCTAAGGCTCCCGGGAATACATGCGCGCCGTCGCAGCAAGACGGTCCGGAAATGGTGAGGCCGGAAAGCTGCCTGGTGATGACTCGCGCTGAGCCGACGCGGTAGAGATTGCTCTTGGCTATGGCGGTCCGCAGAGTTCCAATATCTTCCCTGCAGTCATAGACCAACACCGCCCGGGGAGGCCGCATTCCGGAAAGAAGATCGAGATTTTTCCCGCTTATTATAACGGCGTACTCTGAGGAGTCTGGAGGCTGGTCCAGTTGCTCGAGTCCGAAAAACTCCACCATTTTCGAAAGCTTCACCCTATCGGCGCTGTTCCGTTCGGCGGGCAAAAGCAATATTTTGCTTATCATAGGGCCAAATATTCTTATAAGGGTCTGAGGCCCGCCTTGAATTCTTCCAGGGTTGTTTGGAGCGTCATGGGGACGGTCACCTTCATCTTGGGTTTGGCCGGTACACCTGCAACAAAGGTAAACGGCGGGACATCTTTGGTGACTACCGCCCCTGCGGCCAGAACCGCGCCCTCCCCGATTGTAAGCGTTTGTCCGTGGCCGGCGGCTATGGTGCAGCAGGCGCCGATCCAGACATTTTTGCCGATGATTATCCTGCCGGCCCCGCGGAAATGTCCCACTATGGTGGTCCTCAGGACTATTTGTGCTCCGTCGTGAATCTCTATGGCCTCCGGGTGCGCGTTCTCCAGGTAAACGTCGTCGCCTATGAAGACGTTTCCGTAGATCTTTACGCCGCGCAGTCGATGTATTCGCGGGCGAAGCGAGGTCGCCCCCGGCCCGAACCTGGCGAGAAGATGCAGTATTCTGGAGAAGGCCCCTCTGACAAATGGTTCTTCCATCCGTTTATCCCTTTATGCGAGAGAGTGCGGCCGGTTTTCACAAAGGTGAAGGCACTCGTATTTCAGCGCCAGATAGCGCTCCGTAAGCTTGCTGCCGGCGGTTTCGTACAATTGGTGGACCAGCCGATATGCCCTCCAGGCCCCGATGAGACGCTCGCGTCCGTATCTCGAATAGGACTGGAGTGCATAACGGAGCACTTTGAACGCAAGGAATCGTTGAAGCTCATTCCTGACTTTTGGCTCCGGGCCAAAATTCTTGCATATGATGTAGGCTCTGTTCAGTATGTTCATTATTCCAAATTCACGGCCGGAGGTGCGCTTTTCCGGCGACCTGTGGTGGAAGACTCTGCCCGCTTTGGCGCAAAGGATCATATGGGTTTTGAGCACTCTGAGCGACGCATCGCGATCTTCAAAGAGCGCATAGGCGCCGAGCGATTCGTCAAAGCCGCCCAGGCTCCGGATCAAATCGGTCCGAAATGTCATCCGGAAGCCGGTCATCGACCCGCAGATCTCCACGTCTCCGTCGTTGTACTGAGCCGGCATTTCCCTTCCGCCCCATGCGGAATTTCCCGCGGTCAAGAGGGGATCGGGATAGAAGGAGCTCTCGATCCTTTCGAAATGTCTGTCATAAAAGAACTTGAAGCGATCCAGCAGCGTCATCCGGTGCTTTACGGAGCTGTTTCCCCAGATCCTTACGGGGGGTGTCGCACTCTCGCTCGGACACACGGCGCCAATCGATCCGTTTACGTCCGCTTCGTAGACCCTCATGACCGACTCGGAAAGGCCGGGAAACCATAAGGCATCATCGTCGGGGAAAAAAACGACCGGGGATTTGACGTGACACAACCCTACGTTGCGCTGAACGGTGAGCCCGACAGGACTTTCGAGGATCCTCAATTCGACGTTCGAACCATTTGGACAGCTTGCCGCAATTCTTTCCACGGCCGCCTTTACAGAGGCGTGGTCATCGCTTGCATCGACAACTATGAGCGATACCGGCAGCCTGCTTTGATTCAGCATCAGTGGAAGAGAAAGCTCGAGGGCCGCCTTCCTGTTGCGGGTCACAATTACGATGTCGAATTCCATCAAGTTTTGAGCTTTGCGAAAAATTGGTGCAACTCGCTAGTCGAATTGAAGCTTACGGCCGTCGGACCTGGAGTTCGGGGAGACCTGCAAAAAACCCGTTTCCATCAGAAATTGCATGATCCGGGATGCGATCACGCGCGGTGGATAGTCGGCGGTTCTGCACGTAAATTCCGGGGCAATGGGCGGTTCGTAGGGGTCGTCTATGCCGGTGAACCCTTTCAGTTCGCCCCTTCTCGCCTTTGCGAAAAGGCCCTTCGGGTCGCGCGTCTCACAGATTTGCAGAGGCGTGTCGATGTAGATCTCGGCGAAGTGATGGCCCGCTTCAAGGTGGATCTGGCGCGCAAAATCCCTTTCGACCCTGTAGGGAGAAATGAAGCTCGTGATGGTCACAATGCCGGCATCGGAGAAAAGCTTGGCGACTTCAGCCACGCGGCGGATGTTTTCCGCTCTCTCTTTGGCTGAAAAGCCAAGGTCTTTATTGAGGCCGTGCCGGACGTTGTCGCCGTCCAGAACGTAGGCGAGAAAGCCGTTTTCGAACAACTCCTGCTCCAGGGCATACGCGGTGGTGCTCTTTCCGGAAGAAGGAAGGCCTGTCAGCCA